>JBPCJZ010000095.1:0-13266 GCA_051004775.1 Gemmatimonadota bacterium | reverse complement strand
GGTAGCCGACCTCGCGGCTCCGGCGCCGTCTTCCGGGCCCGGGCCGCAGGCGGCCGCGAGAATCAGCGCGGCCAGTGTTGCCTGCGCGGCCAGTGTTGCCTGCAGCCGGCTCGTCACTGATCGCGCGCGCGTCACGATGGCTCTCGGTTCAGGCATTCGGCCGGGGCGCGCTACGGATAGTTGCCCTGCGGCGGTTGCTGCGGGGGAGGTTGCTGCGGGTAGCCGCCCTGCTGGCCCTGCTGACCCTGCTGGCCGTAGCCACCCTGCTCACCCTGCTGACCGTAGCCGCCCTGCTGTTGCCCCTGCTGGTTGCCTCCCGGGGGCGTCGTGGGCAAGCCGGCCATCTGCCACGCCTCTATTCCGCCGCGGTACCAGAGAACGTTCGTGTAGCCGAGGTTGATGGCGCGGAGGGCCGCGTTGTACGACATCCAGCACTGGTTGGAGAGGCAGTAGAAGATGAGCGGGATGTCCTTGCGGCCCTGGGTCCCCTGCTGCATCAACTGGCCAAGCTGCTGCTGAGTCTGGTCGGTGAATGAACCGGGCTGCGACGCCCAGGCCAGCGGGTACGCCCCCGGCAGTGTCTGCGGTCCGCCGAGCACGTCGAACATGATGTACGGTGTCTGCTGGTTGCTCCCCTGCGCGAGCTCGACGATGCCCTTCGTAGTAATCACCTGGCCTCCCGGAATGCTGGCCGGAGTCGGACCGTGCATCTGGCCATCGTGGAGCGAGTTGATGGGGGCCACGCCGAAGTCCTGGCGTTCCATCTGCCCGAGCTGGTCGAGATCAGGGCCCTGCATGCCGCCCTGGTTGCCGGGCTGCTGGGGATACTGCCCCGGCTGCTGCGGGTACTGCCCCGACTGCGGCGGATACGCGCCAGGCGCCTGCGGGTCCGGCTGCGCCTGGCCGGCGGGCGCCGGCCGTGGCTGGGGCTGGGGCTGCGGCTGGCCGCCGAAGCTATCCTGGGCGGACAGGGGGGACGCGAGGGCGACGAGTGCGATGAGTGCGATCCCGGCGGTCAGCCCGAGTGATGCTTTCTTCATGCTGCTCTCTCCAGTGAACCGTGAAATACTGTCCGCGTCCCCACCCTATTCCGTCTTCTTCATCTCCGTCGCTTCGATTCCGTACACGTGCGGCCTGAAATCGCCGTCGTCCGTCATGATGTACGTGTCGTCGTTCTTCACGCGCCACGCGTGCTCGTAGCTGTTGTCGAGCTCCACCGGGCCACCGTAGACGGGATCGTCGTAGGTCTCGACCCCGCGAATGTACTCACTGAACTCGCGCGTTTGTCGATCGTTCGCGGTCTGACGGTCGTCGTACAGGCCCTGCCGTATCTCGGAGGCGTGCTTGAGAGTCTTCATGTTTTCCTCGTGCTGCCTGGCGCGGGCTCGTCCCGCTTCGTCGAGGCTTTGCATCGTCAGCCGGTGCTTCTCCTCATTGTGCTTTCGCACCACGTCACTCCACTCCCTGGTGTAACGGACGGTGCTCTCCACGCGCTTGCGGAGACCGAAGTCGAGCATCCCGTTCGGCGCGCTCACGACCGTGACGCTGGTCGGGGCCCCGCTGATCTGCTCCATCCCGATTCCGCCCGTATTCATGCTCCAGTGGGTGATGCCGACCATCGCGCTGATCGCCGCGCGCATGTCACGGCCGTTCTCCTGGTAGGCCACCAGGATCTCTCCCGCTTCGATCGTGAAATTGAACTGCAGATCAGGCTGGTTCGTGGGCGGCACCAGCGCCAGGAGTTCACGAAACGGCTTCGTTTCTTCCGGAAGCGGCCGGTAGTCGACGATCCGTCCCTGAGGGTGCAGCCGCCGCGCGGTCGCCTCGAGAAACTCGCGAACCGACGTATAGGATGCCCGTTCGCAGCCATCGTTCGGCGGAGGGTCCATCTGAAAACTGGCTCGGGTGGCGTTCCAGCCCAACGTCGGTTGATACCTGATCGAGATCGCGCCGTCGGGCGAAGTGGCCGCCCAGTCGCTTGCGACATCTGGCCCGCACTGGCCGAGCGCGCCCCAGAGGATGCCGCCGCTCGTCCGCCAGCCGGCCGGGATGAGCACGGTGCCCGCCACCACGGGCTGCGCAAACCCCGTCGGGTCCATCACGTCGACCTTCTGCATGCGGACCGTGCCCGGAGGCAGCGGTGCGGATGTCTGCACGATGGCGCCGGGTTGGGAGGTCCCGGACGGACGCTCCTGCATCGCGGCGGGCTCACCTCCTGCTTCGTTGGCCCCGGAGCTCGCCGAGGACGCACCAACCATCCCGTCATCGGCGCTGGATTCTCCGCAAGCGACGAACGCCATCACCGTCGCGAGGCCCACCACCCGAAGTCGATTCACTGGAGCACCTTCATCTCAGTCGCCTCTATTCCGTAGATCTGCGGTTTGAAGTCTTGCCCGAACATAACCCGAACGGTATTGTTGAGATCGGCGGGCCGTGCCGGTGTACCCCACCCTTCCCCAGGGCCGGCGCGGTACCGCCATCCCACCAACGCCCTCCGACGGCCCTCAGCCTCCGCAGATCCGGAACGGTCCGGCGATCTCCGGTTGACCGGGTTCGACCGTATAGGTGATGCCGACCTGGCCTCCCGTCGAGACCTCTCCCATGACCCGGAGGGAAACAGCGGTCGCGGAGTCGAAAATCGCTTCGCGCGTCAGGTAGGTCTCGCCACTCGTGTTCTCATCCGGCGGGTTCGTCAGCGTCGAATCACCGACGGGGGTGGTAAACGTCACGCTGCTCACGGTAGCAAGGCCGTCGGCGGCTACGATGTAGCTGACCGTAGCGGGCACCGAATCGACGGCGAGGTCGAGCTGCAGGTCGCACGTCAGGGTGACGGGCTGGGAGAGTTCGTCGGCGCACGCCGACGACAGGACCAGCGCGGCGGAAACCGCGGCGGCGAGGACGGGGGCGATCGGAAGTCGATGCATCATTTCTCCGGTTGGTCCGGTTCAGACGTCATCGATCGCCGCGAACACCTCGTCTTCGCTGCAATGCCGTCCGGTGGCTTTCTTCGAATATACGAGTCGGTCATCGGCCATGACCTCGAACGCCCCGCCACCGGAGGGAACGAACTCGACGTCGACGTCGTCGTAGCGTTGCTTCAGCGAGGCCGCCAGACCGGCGGCGCGGGGCTGATAGTTTCAGACTGTGCAGTATTCGATCGTTACGCGCATCGCTTCCCTCCTTTGGTCATTCCGCCGCCTCCGCCGCGTCCTCCGCCTCCGCGGCGGAATCCGCGTCCGCCTCGGTCCGGAACAGTCGCCCGGTATCGGCTTCGACGAGGATTCGGTCGAGGTCGTAGACGACGTCGAGCGCCTCGCGGATCGCCCGAACGTCTACCATGACGTTGCGGCCGCGTTCCGGCAGGTAGATGAAGTCGCGGGACAGGCCTTCGATGTTTCGATCGAAGTTGAGCCCTACGACCTCGAGTTCGGGCGTGACGGCCGGCGAGCCCGAGTTTCCTCCGTACGAGTCCGTCGTCGAGACGAAGTTCAGCGGGGTGGACAGGTCGAGGCCCTCCGGAGGCGTGCGCCAGCGCGCCGGGAGTTGCCAGTCTTCCGAGCTCGCCGAGTTCTGATGGCCGTAGAATCGATCATACACCCCATAGAACGTCGTCATCGGGGGCGCGATGGTCCCGTTGTAGCGGTACCCCCGCACCAACCCGTCGGCGATCCGCGGTGAAGACGTGCCGTCGGGCGGAACGGTGCGGCCGTAGACCGCGAAGCGCGCGCGCCCGAGCTCGCTCGCCAGCCGGGCTTCTTCCCGCGCCAGCGGCTGCGAGGCGGCGGAATATGCTTCGAACAGCGGAGCGGCCGTCGCCGCGACGACCAGCGCCGGATCGCCGCCCAGGTCCTCTCCGGCCAGGATCGCCTGGGCTCCCTCCGCTCCGTCCGCGTCCGCGAGCCGCGAGTTCGCCAGCAGATACTCGGCCGCCTCGTCCGGCGTCCGGCCCGCGAGGGCGGCCCGCGTCAGCTCACTATCCGGCAGGTAGCGCTCCCAATCGGCGAGCCGCTCTGCGAGGAGACGGCGTTCGAGCCCGGGCGGGTTCGAGGCGACGCCGGAGAGATTCTCCGCCAGTTGGGCGATCTGCTCCTCGGACGCGCCCTCCTCGCGCGCGGCGATATAGGCGTGGGCCGCCGCGGTCCGGCGCAGAAGCGCCGACTCGAGCAGGCTGCTCCCGAAGGCGAGGAACGCCTTGAACTCCGCTGCCTGCTCACGTTTGCCCACCTGCAGTGCCGCGATCTCGTCGAACAGTGTCCCGTAGCGGCCGGCGAGCTCCGCGTCCGCGGCGATCGCTTCCCGCAGCTGCCGGTCAGCGTCGCTCTTTCGGGCGATGATCGACGGATCGCCGAGCGCCTCGATCCGGCCCTGCGAGGCCTTCAGGCTGTTGGACAGTCCGAACATCTTGTTGCGGATGTCGATCTCTTCGGCCTCGTCGGGGGTCTCCCTGCGATAATCCCCCATCGCTTCGTGGCGGCTGCCGAGCAGGTGGATGAGGCCCGGCACCTGCACGTCGCGCTGGTATTCGAGCTGGGCGACCGTCTGGAGCCGATTCGTCGACCCCGGGTTTCCGATGATGAACACCGGGTCGCCCTCTTCGACCCCCTCGCCGAGGCGGAAGTAATGGCTCGGCTCGTACGGATTCCCGTCCCCGCCGTAGACGCGGAGAAAGGCGAAGTCCAGGGCGTACCGCGGGTACGTGAAGTTGTCGGGGTCGCCGCCGAAGAATCCCATGTTCAGTTCGGCGGCGGCCACCAGGCGCAGGTCCGTGAACCGGCGGAACACGTAGGCGGAGTAGCGACCGCCGTTGTAGAGGGGGACGATCTGCACCCACACGGAGTCCCCCTCCATCGGATGGGCCGCGCGCAGCCGCTCGCCGATCGCCGCCGACACCGTCTCCTGCGCCGCGTCGCGCCCGGCTTCGTTGGCCGCGTCGAGGGCCGCGAACACCTCGTCGCTGACGTCGACCGCGGCGATCAACTGGTCGGCGTAGTAGCCCGGGATCGGGCGCTCCTCCGCCAGGTCGTGAGCGAAGAACCCTTCGTCGAGGAGATGCTCGTCAGGGCCGCTCACCTCCGAAACGCGGCTGCGCACGCAGTGATGGTTCGTGATCACGAGCCCGTGCGGCGAGATGAACGAGGCGCTGCAGCCCGGGATCCTAAGAACCGAGAGGCGGGCCTGTTCGAACCACGCGGAGTCCGCGCGAAAGCCGTACGTTTCCGAGAAGTACTCCTCCGGGGCGTATTCGAACGTCCACATCTTTCCGTAGTCGAATCGGCCCATGCGGATGGTGTCGAGCGCGACGCCCGGCTCCTGCGCCCCCACCGACACGGCGCCCAGGAGCGTCGCGGCAAAGATGAACGCGCCCTGTCTCGTGATGCGGCGATGAATCCGTCGTGACATCGGCTCTTCCCCTGTTCGCGCGCCGGTATCTATCGGTCGGTGGGATAATGTACCGGAGCCCGATTCCGGGCAAAGGTTGTCGTTCGGGGTGGACGCCTGTCATAATCCCGCCATCCGCGACCCGTGCGCTAGCAGCCCTGCACACACTACGAGTCTCCATGTTCCCTGCCGAAGCGCCTGGCCTGTCGGCTCGCATCCGCCTCCCGGACGACGGCTGATGGGACCGTCGGACGCTGGTCGAACGGAGACTCCCCCGGTCCTCATAGAGGTCCTTCCCGATCATCCCGGCGCTCCGTCTCTCGCCCCCGCGCGCGCGGGCGACGCCGGGATCGACCTGGTGGCCTGCGAAGCCGTGAGCCTGGCTCCCGGGGAGCGGGCCGCCGTCTCCGCCGGCCTGCGGATCGCCCTGCCTGCGGGCATCGAAGGCCAGGTGCGGCCGCGCAGCGGGCGGGCGCTGCGGGAAGGGCTGACCGTGGTCAATTCGCCGGGGACGATCGATCCGGGCTACCGCGGTCCGCTGAAGGTGCTGCTCCTCAACACGGCCCCGGCGGTCACCGCCGCCGACCTGGAGGGCCCGACCGAGAGCCTTCGCGAGCGGCTGCGCGAGGGTCTGGCCCGCCGGACGCTGCACGTAGAGCGCGGAGAGCGCATCGCTCAGCTCGTGTTCAGCCGGTTCGAGCGCCCCGAAGTCCGACGGGTCGATCGCGTGCCGGACGATACGGAGCGGGGGACCGGCGGGTTCGGTTCGACCGGACGAAACTGATCCGCGCCTCAGATTTCCAGCTGCGTCCCCAGCTCGACGACCCGGTTCGGAGGAAGCTGGAAGAAGTCGGTAGCCCCGGCGGCGTTGCGCGACAGCATCGCGAACAGCAGGGCGCGCCAGCGCCGCATCGGCGGCTTCTTCTTCGCGATCAGGCGCTCCCGCCCCAGGAAGTACGTCGTCTCCATCGGCTTGAACACGCACAGGTCTTTCGACGCGGCCTGGGCGAGCGCGGCAGGGATGTGCGGATTCTGGGCGAATCCGTAGTGGATCTCCACGCTCTTCAGTCCGTTGCCGAGATCCTCCACGGTGATCCGATCCGACCTGGGCACGCGAGGCACGTCCTGGACGTGGACGCTCAGGAACAGGACGTGTTCGTGCAGGACCTTGTTGTGCTTGAGGTTGTGGAGCAGGGCCGGCGGCGTGACATCGCGGCCGCCGTGCATGTAGACGGCAATGCCCGCGACCCGGGTCGGCGGATTGCGCTTCATGCTCGCCAGGAAGAGGTCGATCGGCAGCGTACGGTCTTTCATCACCTTGCCGAGGACCGAGCGTCCCTTCTGCCAGGTCGTCATGACGACGAACACCACGGCCGCCACCACGAGCGGGAACCAGCCGCCGCTCGGGATCTTGTGCAGGTTCGCACCCCAGAAGGCGAGGTCGATGCCGAGGAACGCGATGATGATCGCGGCCGCCGCCCATTTGGGCCACCCGAGCTTCTTGTAGGCGACGAAGGCGAACAGGATCGTCGTGAACACCATGTCCGTCGTGACCGCCACGCCGTACGCGGAAGCAAGGCGACTCGACGTGCGGAAACCGAGAACCAGGGTGATCGAGGCGACCATCAACATCCAGTTGATGCCGGGAATGTAGACCTGCCCGATCTCCTTCTCCGACGTATGGTCGATCCCGACCCGGGGAAGATACCCGAGCTGCACGGCCTGCCGCGTGAGCGAGAAAGCGCCCGAGATCACCGCCTGCGACGCGATCACGGTCGCCAGAGTCGCCAGTCCGACGAGCGGGATCAGGCCCCAGCGCGGCGCCATCAGGTAAAACGGCTGCTCGATCGTAGCCGGGTCGGCGATCACCATCGCGCCCTGGCCGAAATAGTTCAGCAGCAGGCCTGGCAGCACGACGGCATACCAGGTGAGCCGGATCGGGAGCTTCCCAAAGTGACCCATGTCGGCGTACAGCGCTTCCCCGCCGGTTACCACCAGAAACACGCTGCCCAGCACGAGAAACCCGCGCATGCCGTTCTCCGCAAAGAAGCGCACCGCGTGCACCGGGTTGATTGCGACGAACACCGACGGATTCTTCAGGATCTGGTTGATCCCCAGCACGGCGAGCGTGGTGAACCAGATGAGTACGACGGGGCCGAAGATCGCGCCGACCTTGCCCGTCCCGTATCGCTGGACGGAGAACAGGCCCACAAGGATCAACACGGTGATGGGGATGACGTACGGCGCGAATACGGGGGTCACCACCTCGAGCCCCTCGATCGCGCTCAGCACCGAGATGGCGGGCGTGATCATGCTGTCGCCGTACAGCAGCGCCGCGCCGAACAGCCCTGCCATTATGAGGAGCTTCCGCGTCCCGTCCACCTGCCCGCTGCGCGGGACGACCAGCGCGGTGAGCGCGATGATCCCGCCCTCCCCGTGGTTGTCCGCCATGAGGACGAACCCCAGGTACTTGATGGATATGATGATGATCAGGGACCAGAAAATCAGCGACAGGACGCCGAGCACGGCCCCGGCCGTCGCTTCGACGCCGTAAGCACCATGCAGCGATTCGCGCAGGGCGTAGATCGGGCTCGTGCCGATGTCGCCGAACACCACGCCCAGGGCGGCCAGGGACAATACGGCCAGGTACTTGCCGCGCGGCTCTTCGTCGTGAGCCGGGCGGGCGCTGTTGTCGTTGTCGGGTTCCAAGCAATCTCCGTGGTGTGGGCGGCCTTACCCTGGTCCGGTGCCGGATCGTCCGTCAATTCGCCCGGCACGCTCGAGCTTGTCGCGCGGGGCCCCGGCGGGCAACCATGACCCGCCCGGCCGGTTGCTGTTCAAGGTCCGGAAAGGCGCGTATCCTTGTAGGAGCAGCCACGAAGCGATTTTCTTTGGGAGACTACGGCATGTCCGATGGTCCATACGGCGCCAACGAATGGGCGCTGATTCTCGGCGGTTCGAGTGGCTTCGGCCTCGCGTCCGCGCAAAAGCTGGCCGAACACGGCCTCAACGTCTGCGTCGTTCATCGTGACCGGCGCGGCGCCATGCGGCGGATCGAACCAGAATTCGACGAGATCCGCGGGCGTGGCGTGGAGTTCGTCTCGTTCAACGAAGACGCCCTCGACGCCGAGAAGCAGGGCAAGATTCTCGACGCCCTGGCCGAAGCGCTCGGCGAGGACGGCCGGGTTCGGCTTCTGCTTCATTCGATCGCGTTCGGCAACCTGAAACTGATCGCGCCCGAGGAGACCCCGTCGGACGCCGCGACCGAGCGCCTGGCCGAGCGGCTCGGCGCTACGGTGGACGACGTCCGCGCAGCGGCCGACGAGCTGTTCGAAGAGGGCGTCGACGGCCTCGCCGGCGTGGCCGCGGCGCCCGTCTACGCGAACGACCGCTTCCTCGACGACGGCGACCTCGCGCGGACGATCTACGCGATGGGGACGAGCCTTTTGACCTGGACGCAGGAGCTGTTCGACCGCGGCCTGTTCGCCCCCGACGCGCGCGTCCTCGGCATGACCAGCGAGGGCAACGAGGTCGCATGGAAGGGATACGCGGCGGTCGCGGCCGCGAAGGTGGCCCTGGAGTCCGTGTCGCGGTCGATCGCCGTTGAGATGGCGCACGCCGGGATCCGCTGCAACATCGTGCAGGCCGGCGTCACGGATACCCCGGCCCTGCGGGCGATCCCGGGCAGCAACAACCTCAAGGCCCAGGCCCGGACGCGGAACCCGTTCGGCCGGCTCACGACACCCGAAGACGTCGCCGGGGTAGTTTACCTGCTGTCCCTTCCGGAGGCCGCCTGGATCAACGGCGCGACCATCCGCGTCGACGGCGGCGAACGTATTTCAGGGCTGTCACGATGAGCTTCTACCTGCATAGCCTCGGGCACTTCCACCCCGAGAACGAGATCACGAACCAGTTCCTCACCGATCTCGACATCGGGACTAACGAGGCCTGGATCGACGAGCGGGTCGGCATCTCGAGCCGGCGCACGGTGATGCCGCTCGACTACATCCGCGAGACGCACAACAAGGATCTCGCGGCGGCGATCGAAGCGGCGGAATACTCGCACGCGGACACCGGCGCGATCGCCGCGAAGATGGCTCTCGAGCGCGCCGGCCTCGCGGCCGACGACATCGGGATGGTCATCGCTGGCTCGAGTTGTCCCGACCACATGTCGCCCGCGGACGCCTGCATGATCGCACAGCGGCTCGGGATCGAGGCGCCCGCGTTCGACGTCAACTCGGCGTGCACGAGCTTCCACGTCGCGATGTTCATGCTGTCGAACATGCGGCCCGAGACGGTTCCCGAGCACGTGCTCCTCGTGACGCCCGAGAGCCTGACGACCACGGTCGATTACTCCGATCGCTCCGCCGCGGTGCTGTGGGGCGACGGGACGACCGCCGCGGTCGTCTCGACGAAGGTTCCGTCGCGCTGCGAAATCGTGGGCAACGTCCTCGAGTCGAGCCCGGCGGGGGCCGACAAGGTGACGGTCCCCCATTTCGGCCACTTCGGCCAGGAGGGGCGGACCGTACAGATGTTCGCGATCAAGAAGACGATCCGCGTGCTGAAGAAGCTGCGGAAGGCGCACGGCTCCGCCGATCGACCGTTTCACTTCGTCGGCCACCAGGCGAACCTGCGGATGCTCGAGACGGTCTGCCGCCAGTGCGACATCGACGACGCGCACCACCATTCCAACGTGATCGACTACGGCAACACGGGCGCCGCCGGGGCCCCGGGGGTTGTCTCGATGCGCTGGGACGACTGGAAAGCCGGCGACGACGTGGCGATCGTCGGCGTCGGCAGCGGCCTCACCTGGTCGGGTTACGTCATGCGCTTCGGGGAGGCGGCTTGACGCATCCGCTGACCTACGAGGCGTTCCGGGCGCGGTCGCACTTCACCCAGCCCGAGCTGCTCGCCATGGCTTACGGCCGCCTCGTGAGCGACCCTCCGCCGGAGTTCAGCGCCCGTCTGCCGATACCACCGATGATGATGGTCGACCGGGTGGAAGAGATCAGCGCCGAGGGCCGTAGAGGGCGGATCGTCGCCGAGCAGGACGTCAAGCTCGACGCGTGGTTTTTCCACTGTCATTTCCTCGGCGATCCCGTGCAGCCCGGCTGTCTCGGCGTCGACGCGATCTGGCAGCTCGTGGGATTCTACTGCGCGTGGCGTGGCGCGCTCGGCACCGGGCGCGCGCTCGGCTGCCAGGAGGTCGAGTTCTCGGGTCAGATCCGCCCCCACGACGGCGTGGTGCGCTACGAGATCGACATCGCCCGCTACCAGGAGCTGGCCGATTCCGCGATCGCCATCGGGGACGCCCGCGTGCTGGTCGACGGATCCGAAATCTACCAGGTGCGGCGGGCGAAGGTCGGCGTGTTCCGGGGCATCGATTATCCGGATTATCCGTTCCCGTCCGCCAACAGCCGCGGCGGTCGACTGGCCGAATGACGGACTCGACGGGCTTGCGCCTCTCACCGGACCGCGTGCTCGAGCTCCTGCCCCAGCAGGAGCCTTTCCGCTTCGTGGACGAGATCCTGGCGATCGACGAAGATTCGATCAGCGCGCGCTATCGGTTCAAGGCGGAAGCAGACTTCTATCGGGGACACTTTCCCGGCAATCCGGTCACGCCGGGGGTGATCCTGCTCGAATCGATCGCGCAAGTCGGCGTCGTGGCGCTCGGCATCTACCTGCTGGCGCTCGAAGGCGGGGAGGAGGAAGTCGGCACGCGCGTGGCGCTGTTCTCCGACGCGCAGGCCGATTTCACGGGCGTGGTGAGGCCCGGCGACGAAGTGACGATCGACGCCAGGAAGATTTTCTATCGGCGGGGCAAGCTGCGCTCGGAGGCCGAGATGCGACTGGCCGACGGCAGCGTGGTGTGCTCCGCGACGATTTCAGGAATGGGGGTGCCGCTGTGAACCGCCGTGTCGTGATTACGGGAATGGGGGTGGTCGCCCCGAACGGGGTCGGCCTCGAGGCCTACGACCGCGCGCTGCGCGCGGGAGAGTCCGGGATCCGCCACAACGAAGCGATGGAGGAGGCGAAGTTCGCCTGCACGGTGGCGGGCGTGCCCCAGGGCGTCGACGAAGTGGCGGAGCGCTACTTCGAGGAGGATGAACTCCTGGCGATGAACACCAGTCACCGGTACGGCTGCATCGCCGCCGTCGACGCGTGGACGGACGCGGGGTTCGAGCGGCCCGAGATGGACTCCGACGAGGTGAACTGGGACGCGGGCGCGGTGATCGGAACGGGAATCGGTGGGCTCGACACCGTCGGCGACAAGCTGGTCCCGATGGTCGACGCCGGCCGGGTCCGGAGACTCGGCAGCACGCTGGTCGAGCAGGTGATGGCCAGCGGCGTCTCGGCGCGCGTTTCCGGCCTGCTCGCCCTCGGCAACCAGGTCACTGCCAACTCGAGCGCTTGCAGCACCGGCAGCGAAGCGATCTTCGAGGGCATGCACCGCATCGCGAGCGGGCTCGCGGACCGCATGCTGTGCGGCGGCACCGAGGGCGCGAGCCACTACATCTGGTCCGGGTTCGATTCGATGCGGGTCCTCTGCCGCACCCACAACGACACGCCGGCCGAGGCGTCGCGCCCGATGAGCGCCACGGCAGGAGGCTTCGTCGCCGGTTCCGGCAGCGGTATCCTCCTCCTCGAGAGCCTCGAGAGCGCCCAGGCCCGGGGCGCTCGCATCTACGCGGAGCTGCTGGGCGGCGCCGTCAACTGCGGGGGCCACCGCAACGGCGGCAGCATGACGGCGCCCAACCCCGTCGGCGTGCAGCGCTGCATCCGCCTGGCGATCGAGCACGCGGGGATCGACCCGGCCGAGGTCGACCTCGTGAACGGTCACCTGACGGCCACCGGCGCCGACCCGCGGGAAGTCGAGAACTGGTCGATCGCGCTGAATCGGGGGCCCGGGGAATTTCCGCTCATCCATTCGACGAAGTCGATGATCGGGCACGGACTTGGCGCTGCCGGGGCGCTCGAATCGGTGGCGTGCCTGCTGATGCTCCGTGGTGGCTACGTCCACCCCAGCATCAACTGCGAGGACGTCCACCCGGAGATCGAACCGTTCGCGGCCTCGATTCCGCACGAGTCGCGCGAGATGCCCGAGCTCCGCACCATCATCAAGTCCGGGTTCGGGTTCGGCGACGTCAACGCCTGCATCGTCTTTCGCAAATGGGCCGATCCGGTTACAAACTTGTAGATTGTTGCAGTCACTTCCCAGTAACCGAACAGACCAGGAGACGACCGGGTGTCGCGAGACGAAATATTTGCAAAGGTAGTAGAGATCGTCAGTCCGTTCGCCAAGGACAAGGATGCCCTGGCGAGCGCGACCATGGAGACGAACATCCTCGAGGACCTGAAGGTCAACTCGGCGCGGCTCGTCGACGTGATCCTCGAGTTCGAAGACGAGTTCGACATCGAAGTCGAAGACGAGGACGCGGACTCCGTGAACACGATCGGCGACGCGGTCGAACTGATCGAGTCGAAGTCCGCCTGACCCCGCCATGGCAGACTCGCACGACCTGACCCGGAGGGAACGGCTGGGGCTGTTCCTGCAGCGCGAGGTGAGTCGTGTGACATCGTGGTTCTGGATCCCCGCCGCCGCCTTCACGATGCGGTTCCTGCTGGGCTATCGTATCCGAGACGCGTCCGGGCTCCGCAACCGGTACCGTTCGCTGCTCCGCGAGTCGGACGCACCCGTGCTCATCTGCGCGAACCACCTGACGATGGTGGACTCCGCGCTCGTCGCCTGGGCGCTCGGCGGGACCTGGTGGTCGGTGTTCAATTTCCGCTGGGTGCCCTGGAACATGCCCGAGGTCACCAACTTCGCCACGGGCGGCCTCGCCAACCTCGCCACGTGGCTCACCAAGTGCATCCCGATCCGCCGCG
>JBPCJZ010000094.1:0-10952 GCA_051004775.1 Gemmatimonadota bacterium | reverse complement strand
CGCGGCCGCGGCCGCGGCCGCCTGCAGCGGCTCGATGAGGCCCCGGTTGTTGTCACCGTCGGTGAGGAGCACCACGACGCGGGAGCCTTCCGGATCGTCGCGCAGTCGGTTGACCGCCGTGGCGAGCGCCGTCCCGATCGCGGTACCATCGGTCAACTGGCCCACGTTCAGATTCTCGACGGCTCTGAGCACCACGTCGTGGTCGAGCGTGCCCGGCACGACGGTCAACGCCTCCCCGGCGAACGCGACGAGACCGATGCGGTCCGCTTCGCGTTGGCCGATGAACCGGGCAACTTCGCGCCGCGCGACCGCGATGCGGTTGTCGGGCCGGAAATCCTCGGCGAGCATCGAGCTCGAAATGTCGAACGCGAGCTGGATCGAGAGCCCGTCGCTCCGCTGGACGATCCGATCGACCGACCGCACCGGGCCGGCCAGCGCGACGGCGACCAGCACGAGCGCGGCGGCGCGCAGCACGTGGGGCCACATCGACCACAGCGTTCGCCGCCGCACCGGCAGGTCGTCGCCAAGACCCGGGTAGGTCATCCGGCGCTGGAGAAGCGAAGACGCCCACCAGCCGATCGGGACGAGCAGAGCCAGCAGGAGCCACGGCCATCCGGGAAAAGCGAACGCGCCGATCATGCGGCGTCCTCGTCGACCCAGCGGAGCGAGGCGTCCGCGTCGACGAGCAGTCGCTCGGTCGGAGCTTCGACCGCCGCAAACCTCGACAGCACGGCCTGGCGATGCAGGTCCCGCATGGCCCCGACCGCGACCTCCCGCGCCGAACGGACCGGCCGCGTTGCCGGCCAGGCTCTCGTCTCGACGAGGTATCGCCGCAGTATCACTTCGAGCCGGTCGTAGAACTCGGGGGCCGGGAGAGCGCCGCCGTCCGCCGTCCTACGAAGTTCCGCCAGGGCCGCCCGGGCACGCTGCGCCGCGTCGAGGAGCGGTTCCGCCGCGTCGGCGAGCACTTCCTCCGGCGGGTGCAGACGGCGCCATATCCACCAGGCGATCGCCGCCGCCAGCAAGGCGCCGAGAACGAGCATCCACCAGGGGAACCCGTCGCCCCCCGGCGGTCGCGGGGGACGCAGAAGTAGTCCTTCCGTGTCGGCGGGCAGCACCGACACCACCTCGGGACCCGGAAGGGCGATGTCGAAGGTGCGCCCGTTCGCCCCGCCCGTCGCGATCGCCAGAGACGGCAGCTCGAGGCGCCCGGTTTCCCACGCCACGAGCCGGTAGTAAGCGCGGGCTTCTCCGTCGCCCGTGCCGACATCCGCCAGCTCGAGCTGCTCGTAGGCGTCCCCGGCGTCCAGCAGCGGCGGGAAACGGACAGGATCGGCGCTGGTCGCGACGACGCCGACCGTGAACGGTTCACCGACGCGAACGGTGTCGGCCGACAGGACGGCCGCCGCGCGCAGCGCCCCGCTCTGCGGCTGCTGCGCGTGGAGCGGAGCCGCGGCGAGGGCGAGCCCGAGGGAGAGCGTGAGCCCGAGGGAGAGCACGAGCGTCAGCTCGAAGGAGAGCCCGAGCCCGAGCGGGCGGCCAACGCCGCAACCGTGAGCACGGCCCCTCGTCGACCGCCTCACTTCAGCCGCGCCCTCGCCCGACGGGCAAAGAAAGCGGCGAGTTCGGGCGCGTACGGGCGATCGGTCGAGAGCGGGAGATGGTCGACCCCACTGCGGCGGAACAGTCGCGTCGTCGCCTCGATGCGGGCTGAGGCCCGCTCCGCCAGCGCCTCCCTCACCCGGGCATCGCCCAGATCGAGGATGCCGACCCGCCCGGTCTCCGGGTCGCGCAGCTCGAGCAGTCCGGCGGCCGGCAGGGCGCGTTCGGCGGGGTCGGTGAGGTGAAAGGCGACCACGTCGTGGCGGCGGGACAGGGCCGTGAGCTCGCGACGGAACTCCTCAGCTCGAAAATCCGAGAGCAGAAAGACGAGCGACCGCGTCTTCAGCACCCGGCCGGCGGTACGCAGCGCGAGGCCGATGTCGGTGCCGGGGCGGCTCGGCTGGTGGCTCACCAGTTCGTGGAGCAGGTGCCGCAGGCGCTGCCTGCCCCGGCGCGGTCGCACATAGGACTCGACGTGATCGCTGAACAGCATCAGGCCGACGCGGTCGTTGTTCCGCGTCGCCGCGAGGCCGAGAAGCGCCGCGATCTCCGTCGCGAGGTCCTTCTTCGTCTGCGCGCGGGTGCCGAACTCCGTCGAGCCGGAGACGTCGACCGCGAGCAGCACGTTCAGCTCGCGTTCCTCGACGAACCGCTTGACGAACGGGCGGCCGGTCCGGGCCGTGACCTTCCAGTCGATCGCGTTGAACGGGTCGCCGGGCTCGTACTCGCGGACTTCGGCGAACTCGATCCCGTGACCCCGAAAGACCGCGTCGTAGGCGCCGAGCGCGCGACTCTCCATGAGCTTTCGGGCGCGCACTTCGAGGCGGCGAACGAGGTCAGTGACCTCCGACGGAGACGGCGGAGCGGGACGCGGCGGGCCCCGGAACAGGGCAAAAGCCATCAGCGGATCACGGTGAGAATCGTCAAGAGGCTGCTACGGGACCGGCACGACCTCGAGGAGTCTTTCGACGACCTGGTCCGGGGTGACCTCCTCGGCCTCCGCCTCGAAGGTCATCATCACCCGGTGGCGAAGAACATCCGGCGCGAGGTCGCGCACGTCTTCGGGCACGACGTAGGGCCGGCCCTCGATGAACGCCTGGGCGCGGGCCGCCCGGGCGAGGAAGATCGTCGCCCGCGGAGACGCGCCCACCTCGATCCAGCCGGCGAGCTCTTCGTCGAGCTCGCGCGGCTCCCGCGTCGCGCGGACCAGGTCGAGGATGTACTCCTCGACGCGAGGGTCGACGCGGATCCCGGGCAGCAGGGCCCGCGCAGCCAGGATGTGCTCGGGCGTCGCGACCGGCGCGAGCGGTTCGATGTCGTCGTGGACGACCCGGCGCAGGATCTGCCGCTCTTCGTCACGATCCGGGTACCCAACGCGCACCTTGAGCATGAACCGGTCGACCTGGGCCTCCGGCAGCGGGTAGGTACCCTCGTGCTCGATGGGATTTTGCGTCGCGAGCACGAGGAACGGGCTCGGCACCGGGTGGCTCTCGTCGCCGATCGTCACCTGGCGCTCCTGCATCGCCTCGAGGAGCGCCGACTGCACCTTCGCCGGCGCCCGGTTGATCTCGTCGGCCAGGATCATGTTGGCGAAGATCGGTCCTTTCTTCGGCACGAACCGCCGCTCCCGCTCTTCCCAGATCAGCGTACCGATGAGGTCGGCCGGCAGCAGATCGGGCGTGAACTGGATTCGGTGAAACGACGTCGAGATGGCGTCGGCGAGCGTTCGAACGGCGAGCGTTTTCGCCAGGCCGGGAACGCCCTCGAGCAGTACGTGGCCGCCCGCCAGCAGTCCGACGATCAGTCGCTGGACCATTTCCTCCTGCCCGACCACCCGCCGGGCGACGGTCGTCCGTACGTCGGCGACGAAGGCGCCGGCCGCCAAGAGGCGCTCGGCCTCGCGGTCGACGTCGGCCGCGCTGCGCGTCTGCTGCGTTGATTCGATCATCGTTTGATTCGCTCTCCCGCGTCTTCATATCGGAACACGAACGCCGCCAGTGCGCCCGGGCGTATTTCACCACTGCGCGATCTCACGTCCAGGTCGACGGACGATCCGTGCTCAGGTCCGCGTCCGCCCACCACCCGCTCCCGGAAATCGATACAGCGCGCGCGCCACTTCGCCCACGCGCTCGGCCGCAAATCGACCCATCCCCGATGCGCCCATTCCGGGCTGTACGCATCGCTTCCTTCCGGCTCGACGCTGACCCACGGCCCGCGCAGCAGGCCCTCTCCGTCGGCCAGGAGGATGGGGATGCCGATCGATACGATGTCGGAGCGGAGCCGGGCGTCCTCCTCAAGTAACCGACTTGCCCGCTCGGAGATCCCTTCCGGATCCAGTTCGCAGGCGGCGTCCATGTCCGGGACGAGGCGTCGCAGAATCTCCGCTTCGAACAGCAGCTTGCTGAGTCGCGGCGGCCCGAGCATCTCGAAGGCCACGGAGCGCACGCCGTGTTCCGCCTCGAGTTGCTCCATGTACGCGAGCGCGGCTTCGCGCATCGCGCCGCCGCGGTAGGTCGGCCCCATCGTCGCCGCGTCGAGCGCGCCCACGATGTCACGGCCGGTCGGACGTCCCCTGATCTCCGAGATGACCGCGTCCGCGATCTCCTCGGGCGTGATGATTTCCATCATGCCGAGCGACGAGATCGTTTCGAACTCGCCCAGGCTGAACAGCCCGTTCTCACCCGCGTCGAGGTACACCGACTCCAGGTTCTCGCCGGTCGCCACCGATTTCACGTCGACTTCGTCCCCGAACGCCGCGCCGATCGGAAGCGCTTCCACGCAGTCGACCCGCGGAATCGGGCGGCCAGCCCGTCGGACTTCGCCGTACTCGATCCGTTTCCAGGCGACCGCGGCCGTCGGCTTCACTTCCTTGACGACCGGCCCGCCGGGCGTCCGTCCCATCAGGAACATCAGGGCCGATTGCGCGCCGGCGACGCTCGCTTTCGACAGGAGCGTGGGAGAGGGCCGTTCCTCGGAATGGGTGAACGGAATGTTCAGCCCCATGCCCCCCGTTCCCGATGTGCCGATCTTGAGGTAGACCTGCGTCTTCGCGTGACGCATCGCGTACATCAGCCCCTGCACATGCCGGATGAGCTGGGGGAGATAGAGCGTGCTGAGGTGCGCCTCGATGTCTGCGACGGTCGGCTTGCCCTCGCCGCGTATGAGATCGCGGATCCGCGCCGCCGAGCTGAACAGGTCCTGGTAGGCGATGACCGTAGCCGTGTTGATGCAGTCGATGATGATCTCGGGGCGATAGTCGTCGATCAGCTGGTAGAGCCGCGAGCGCCGGAAGTCCTCCTCGCGGATATCCCCGAACAGGTCGTCCAGGATCTCGGCCCGCCCCTCGTCGGAATTCAGCATCTCCCGACGCGAGTCCTCCCGGCGCCCGGGTCGAAGGAACACGTCGCCCCATTCGGGAACGAGCTCCGCTTCCCCGGCGTCCGGGTGGGCCGCCAGCTCCCGCACGCCTTCCTCGGCCTCGTCGCGCCGCAGGGCGGCGATGACGATGCGCCGCGGACCGTGCGGCAGGAGGTCCCGGGCGATCGCGAGGCCCACGAGGCCCGAGCCGCCGAGAAGGAGGATGTTCCGATCGCGAATATCCATTTAGATGTCCATCATCGCTTCCATCAGCGCTTCCGTGGTCGATTCAGGGCACGCAGGGAGCGGACCTCCTGCGGCCCCAGAGTTCTCCAGCTTCCCTGCTTGAGACGCCCCAGCTCGATCGGGCCGAAGGAGACGCGCTTCAGAGAATCGATCCGGATGTCGAGCGCCTTCATCAGACGGCGGATCTCGCGGTTGCGCCCCTCGTGGAGTGTGAGGTCGACGGTGTGCTGTTTCCGTCCGGGCCCGGTGCGCACGCGGACCCGCCGGGCCTTCGCCAGGCCATCCTCGAGCTGCACGCCGGCCTGCAGGCGGGCCCCGAGATCGGGAGGTACCTCGCCCGATGTCGTCACCTCGTAGCGGCGCGGGACGCGGCTCGACGGATGCAGCATGGCCTGGGCCACGTCTCCGTCGTTGGTGAACAGGAGGAGTCCCTCGCTCATGAGGTCGAGCCGGCCGACGTGAAACAGTTCGGCGTGATCGGGCCGCAGCAATCCGTAGACCGTCGGTCGACCGCGGGGATCGGAGCGAGTGCAGATCGTCTTGGGCGGCTTGTGCAGGGCGAGCCAGCGCGCGGCGGATGGCTCGACGCGCTTCCCGTCGACCTCGACGACGCTCCGGTCCGGGTCGACCTGGACGCCCTGCTCCCGCACGACGGTGCCGTCGATCCGCACGCGGCCCGCCGTGATGAGCTCCTCGCTTCCCCGCCGCGACCATGGCCCCGTGCTGGCGAGAAACTTGTTCAGGCGGATCGTATCACCCACCTGGCTCAGCCCTCGTCCGAAGGCTGGCCCGCCGGAATCTGCGCGTCTTCCTCGACGACCTCGTCGATCGCCTCGCGGACTTCCGCCGAATCTGACGCCTGGAGGTCCGCGAGCACGACGGGAAGATCCTCCGGGGGCGGCAACTCGTCCAGGCTCTTCATCCCGAAGTGATCGAGAAAGCGCTGCGTCGTGCCGTAGAGGAGCGGCCTGCCGAGGCCCTCGCCCCGGCCGACGACCTCGATGAGGTCCCAGTCGACGAGCGTCCGCAGCACCGAACTGGCGCTGACGCCTCTGACCTCCTCGACTTCGATGCGGCCGAGCGGCTGGCGGTAGGCGACGATCGCCAGCGTCTCGAGCGCGGCGCCCGAGAGATAGGGCGGCCGAGGCACCGAGTCGAACCTCTCGAGATACGGGGCGAACTCGGGGCGAGTCAGTACCTGGTATCCGTCGCCGAGTTCATAGATCTGGAAGGCTCGCTCTTCTTCCTCGTACGCGTCGCGCAGGACACGGATCGCCGCCTCGACTTCGGCCGTGGCGAGCCTCGTGTCGGCACGCGCGATCTCCGCTACCGTAAGCGGCGCCTGGCTCGCGAACAGGGTGGCCTCGACGATCTGCTCGGGCCTCATCCGGCGATCCCGCCGACCGCCGCCGCGTCGTCGACCTCTTCCGGAAGGTGCCCGCCCAGGTGGTCTTCGGGAGGACGCGCGAACAACCAGATTGGGGCGAATGGGGCGGCCTGCTCGATCCGGACAACCTGCTGCTTGGCCATCTCGAGCGCGGCCAGCAGAGCCGTCGCGGCGTGGGCTCGCGTCCCCCATGGGCCGAACAGGCGGGTGAACGCCACGCGTTTCGTCTTCTCGATCAACCGCCGCAGGAGGGAGATCTTCTCCGCGACCGTCACGATCGACGAAGGAGCACGCACCCGGATCGGCGGAGGAGGCTCCGGAATCCGCGCGAATGCCTCGAGCAGTTCTCGGAGGCTGAGCTCCAGCTCGGGCCGCATCCCCTCGGGCGCGGGGCGATCTTCGACGAATCCCTTCGCGAAGTGGCGGCCACGCTGCGTCTCGGATCGCTGGAGCACGTGAACCACGTCCTGGAAATGCTCGTACTCGATCAGCCGTCGCACGAGCTCGGCGCGCGGATCGTCTTCCCAGTCGAGCTTCTCGGGCCGGGGCAGGAGCAGTTGGGCCTTGATACGCACGAGCGAGGCGGCCATCTCGATGAACTCGCCGGCGCGCTCCAGCGGCATGTCGTCGAGCCCGTCGACGATCGCACGCTGGAACTGTCGCGTGATCCGCGCGATCGGGATGTCGAAGATGTCGATATCCTGCGCGCGGATCAGGTGCAGGAGGAGGTCGAGCGGGCCCTGGAACCGATCCACGTCGACGAGGAACGGTTCGACCGCCACGACGGGCGAGCGCTTCCGACTCGAAGCCCGCGGCGTCGCCCGCGTCGACACGCTCATCCGGTCGGCCAGACTTTCACGCGGCGGCGCTCTTGATTCGGACCGATTTGGGAAGTAGTTTTAGGATTCTGTTTCAGATTCCAGTCGAACGAAGGATGTAGCGAGTGCCGAATATCAAGAGCGCCAAGAAGCGGCTGAAGCAGTCGCGCGTACGCCGGGACCGTAACAAGGACGTGCGGTCGAGCATCCGCACGGTGACGAAGAGCCTGCTGAACACCGAGTCGCCCGAAGAGGCCGAATCGCTGTTGCGCCGGGCGTCGTCGATGCTGGACCAGGCCGCTCGCAAGGGCATCATCCCCTCCAATACCGCTGCACGGCGTAAGTCGCGCCTGTGCCGCTACGTCAGCTCCCTGAGCAGCTGAGCACGGCGCCGGCTCCCGCCGGCGCCGCACGAGGCCGATCGGCTTCAGCGATCCTCCTCGTCCTCGAGCAACCGTGAAACGGCGTCGAAGGACTCCGTGTCATCCAGGCTGAGCGACTCGAGGAACGCGAGCTCGTCCCGATAGTCATCTGATTCCTCGTCGGCACCGGCGGCCGGCTCGCCCGCGGCCGTGACCGGTTCCGAAGCTGGCTTCGGTCTCCGATCAGCGCCCGGTTCCTTCCGCCGCTCGGCGGTGTCATCCTCGGTGAGCTTCTCCGCCACCTCGGAGGAGACCTTCGGCTTGGAGGCTTCGAGATTCGGATCCTCCGATTTCACACCGCTGCCGCCCGCCAGGGCGTCCTGTCGCTGCCAGTCGGCCATATCCGCCGCGGGCGTGCTCGACAATGAGGCGGCAATCCCCGGCCCCGGCAGCGGATCGTCACCGGCCGCGGGTACCGCGTGGACCCCATGGACCCCATTGGCGGCCGAACCATCCGACGCGATCGCGCCCGGCGCGCCTCCGGCCGTGGCCGCGTCTCCCGGGGTGATCTCGCCCAGCGCACGCTCGAGCTCGTCGACGGCGTCCCGCGCCTCGCCGAGACCCGTTTCGATCCCTTCGAGGTTCTCGGTGTGCTCCGTCCGGCGCTCGTCCCACGTCTTCTCGTCGTACTCGCCCACCTGAAAGCGCAGTTCGGCCTCTTCGAGCTCGGCGGACCGTCGCTCGAACTCCGTCGCCAGCTCGTTGAGCCGCCCGCGGCGCTCGTCGAGGGAGGACTCGAGTTCGCTTCGATGACCTTCGAGGTCCCGGGCCACGTCGGCCAGGCGTGCTTCGTAGTCGTTCCGGACGCGCTCGGCGACCTCCGACCGGTACTGCGCTCCGACCTCCCCGAGCCGCCCGAGCCATTCCTGGTACGTGGCCCGTTTCTCCAGCAGGCTCCGAATCCCGTCGGGAACGACGCTCGACTTACGATCTGGCTTGGCGTTCATTGGTTGGTTTCCGATTCGTAGCGTGTCAGGCCACCTACCAGCGTCCTGCGGACCCGACCGGTCAGGGTCCAGCCGGCGATGGGCGTGTTTCGGCTCCGGGAGGCGAAGCGCGACGGCTCCACCACCCACGATTCTCCGGGATCGATCAACACGAGATCGGCCGGTGCGCCGGCGCGCAGCGTCCCGGTCGGCAGCCCCATGATCCGCGCGGGGCCGCACGACATCCGGTCGATCAACGTGGAAAGCGGCATGTGGCCCGGTTCCACCAGCGCCTTCATGCAGAGACCGAAAGCGGTCTCGAGTCCGTTGATCCCGAACGGCGCGTCGTCGAACTCGCGTTCCTTCTCCTCATAATGGTGCGGTGCGTGGTCCGTCGCGATCACGTCGATCACGCCGTCCACGAGCGCTTGCCGCACGGCTTCGACGTCGCGGGCGGTGCGCAGCGGAGGATTCACCTTCGCTTCCGTATTGTAGCCCCGGGCCAGTTCTTCCGTCAGGATGAGGTGGTGAGGCGTCACCTCGGAGGTGACGCGGACGCCCTTGTCGCGCGCCAACCGGAGTTGTTCGACGGACTCGCGGGCCGACACGTGGCAGACGTGCAGGTGCCCGCCGGTGAGCTCCGACAGCATCGCGTCGCGCGCGATCATCGCCGCTTCGGCGACGTTGGGGATCCCGCGAAGCCCGAGCGCCGTCGCGACCGACCCCTCGTTCATCACGCCGCCCGCGCTGAGCTCGGGGATCTCTTCGTGCTGGATGACCGCGATGCCGAAGGTCTGCGTGTACTCGAGCAGTCGGCGCATGAGTCCCGCGTGGCCGATGGGAGACCCGTCGTCGGAGATCGCCACGGCGCCGGCCGCGACGAGCTCGCCGACTTCGGTCATCTGCTCGCCCTTCTGGCCGATCGAAGCGGCGCCGATCGGCATGACACGGGCGGCGCGCGCGGCCTCGCCGGCGGCTTTCACGAAACCGACGGCCGCGGGATCGTCGATCGGGGGGTCCGTGTTGGGCATCGTCCAGACGGTGGTGAAGCCGCCGGCGACCGCCGCGCGCGCGCCCGTCGCGATCGTCTCCTTGTGCTCGCCGCCGGGCTCGCGAAAGTGGACGTGCAGGTCGATGAACCCCGGCGCCACTACGAGTCCCGAGGCGTCGATCGTGCGCGCGTTTTCGGGTTCGTCCAGCCCGGGACCGACGGCCACGACCTTGCCGCCCTCGAGGATGAGGTCCGCCGGAGCGTCGAGACCTTGCGAGGGATCGAT
Source organism: Gemmatimonadota bacterium (assembly GCA_051004775.1). Classification (GTDB taxonomy): domain Bacteria; phylum Gemmatimonadota; class Gemmatimonadetes; order Palauibacterales; family Palauibacteraceae; genus JARFPW01. The sequence goes on along the minus strand of JBPCJZ010000094.1, from coordinate 917 downwards.
CACGCGCCCGCCGTGCACCCACGTACGCTCGCTCACGAGCCCCCTCCCGAACGGGACCCGGACCCGCGTTTCGCGTCCTCCGCCAGTTCCGGCCGGCCGCCGGCGAGCAGGTAGAGGACGGCCATCCGCACGGCCACGCCGTTGGTGACCTGCGGAAGGATGACGGACTGCGGCCCGTCGGCGACGTCGGAGTCGATCTCTACTCCGCGGTTCATCGGGCCGGGATGTAGAATGATCGTTTCGCGAGGAGCCTTGTCGAGCCGGGCGCGCGACACGCCAAACACGCGGTTGTACTCGCGCAGTGACGGGATGAACCCCGCGTTCATTCGCTCGAGTTGCAGCCGGAGCACGTTGAGCGCGTCGGCCCATTCGATCGCGTCTTCCACGTGCGGGAAGACCGTCACGCCGAGGTCTTCAATCCCTAGCGGAAGCAGGCTCTTGGGCCCGCACACGGCGACCTCGGCGCCCATCGCCCTGAGCCCGAAGATGTTCGAGCGCGCTACGCGCGAATGGACGATGTCTCCGACGATGCACACCTTCAGCCCTTCGATCTTCCCGAGCCGATCCCGCAGCGTCAGCATGTCGAGCAGGGCCTGCGTCGGATGCTCGTGCCGGCCGTCGCCGCCGTTGATCACGTTCGATGGAATGCGGTCGGCGAGGAACTGCGCCGCGCCCGAGGAGCCGTGGCGGATCACCACCATGTCGATCCGCATCGCTTCGAGGTTGCGGGCGGTGTCGACCAGCGTCTCGCCCTTGGACACCGACGAACCGCTCGAGCTGATGTTCACCGTATCCGCGCCCAGACGCTTCTCGGCGAACTCGAAGGAGATGCGCGTGCGGGTCGACGGCTCGAAGAACAGGTTCACGATCGTCTTGCCGCGCAGGACCGGCACCTTCTTGATCTGACGCTCGCTGAT
>JBPCJZ010000093.1:0-6265 GCA_051004775.1 Gemmatimonadota bacterium | reverse complement strand
TCGGGACGGCGTTCGCCATGGCGGGCAACCGACTGAGTAACAATCCGGAAGGCTCCCGTGTCGTGGTGCTCCTCACCGATGGGAACAAAAACCGGGGCCTCATAGAGCCGTTGCAGGCGGCCGCGGCCGCGGCCGCGCTAGGCGTGAAGGTCTATACCGTCGGCGTCGGCCGCGACGGGGTCGTGCCGGTGCCGATCGGCCGGACCCGGTTCGGCTACCAATACGCGAACATGGAAGTAAGCGTGAACGACGAGCTGCTCACGGCCGTCGCGACGAAAACGGGCGGGCTCTACTTCCGTGCGACGGATCCGGAGGCGCTGCAGCGGATCTACGAGCGGATCGACGAGCTCGAGACGGCGCCGCTCCGCGAGGAGCGCTTCACGGAAACGGCGGCCGTCCGGCCTGAACTCGTGCTCGCGGCGCTCGCGGCGCTCCTTCTGGAGCTGCTCGGTGCGGCCGGCAGGGCCCGGAGAACCCTGGCATGAGCCTGATCCCGATTCCGCCCTCCGTGCTCGCTGGCATGCTCGCCGCGGCGCTCGTCCTCGGGCTCCGCGGGCTGGCGCTCTACCGATCCGCCCGGGACCGCCGCGCCTTCGTGGACGACGACCTCCTGGAGCGGATGGCGCCCGGCGCCGGGCCGGTGCGGCGAGCTCTGGCGGCCGTCATGGTCGCGGCCGCGGTCGGACTGCTGACCGCGGCGCTGGTGGCGGGGAGCTTCGGCGAACGCGCGGAGACCGGCGACGACGGCACGGGATTCGAGACCGTGCTCGTTCTCGACGCGTCCAACTCGATGCTCGCCGAAGATGCCCGGCCGAGCCGCCTGCGCCTCGAGCAGCTCCTCGCCCGGCGGATGATCGGACGGGTGGCCGGGCGTATCGGTATCGTCTACTTCGCCGGCTCCGGCTACGTGCTCTCGCCGCTCACCGAGGATCGAGCCGCGACGCTGATGTTCGCCGAGGCCGTCCATCCCACACACGTGGGGCGGGGCGGAACGTCGGTGGTCGACGGGCTCGAACAGGCGCTCGTCGTGCTCGCCGGCGGTCGGCCGAACGCCGTTCGGTCGGTCGTCCTGTTCAGCGACGGAGAGAGCACCGTCGACGAGGACCAGTTGGCCCTGGTGCTGGAGCGGGCGCGCCGGGCGAGCGTTTCCATTCATACCGTCGGCATGGGCACGGTCGACGGCGCGCGCATCCCCATGCCCATCCGCGACGAGGACGGGTGGGTGGCGCTCCGGACGGACAGGCCCAACGACATCGGACCGGGCGACGGCCGTCGCTGGTTGCGCGACTCGGCCGGCCGGGTCGTCGTAACGCGGCTCGACGAGGCCGGCCTCCGCCAGATCGCCGCGGCGACCGGTGGCCTGTTCGTGACGGGCGCGCCCGCCGCGGACGCGCTGCTCGAACGCATGCCGGCCGGGGGCGCCCGGCCTCCCGTGTCGACTGTCGCGGTCAACGGACTCCTCCTCTCGGCTTTCCTGCTGCTGCTGCTCGAGGCCTACGCGATGCGGAGGGCCTGATGCGCCGCGAACGCCGGGAGACGGTCGGGGCCTCGGTCGCGCCCGTGGCGCCCGCCCCTGTGGCAGTCCCGCCCGCGGCGGCTACGCTGCCGGTTACGCTGCCGACGGCGCTGGCGATCATGCTGGCGCTCGCGCTCGGCCTGCCCCGCGACGCGTCCGCGCAGCAGCGGACGCTTCCGCAGGAGCGCGCGCTGCCAGGCCTGTTCGAGAACTCTGCCCGGGTCGATTCGATGCGCGCGGCAATCACTCCGGAGGTACTCGAGGACCTTCGTCGGCGCGCCGCGCGGGAGGAGGAGCCGGAAGCGTGGTACGATCTCGGCGCCGCACTTCTCCTGTCGGGGGATTGGGAGGCGGCCGTCGAGCCCCTGCAGCGCGCCGGCACCGCCGGGCTCCCCGACGTGGAGGAATCGGCGTCCTACAACCTGGGCGTGGCCCACGCGGTCGGTGGCCGCCCGGCGCCGGGGACGCGGCCGGGCTCCCCGGGTGTGCGCGGCCCGGAAGGCGATGCGAAGCGGGAGAGCCTCGTGCAGGCGCGCGACGCGCTGCGGAAGGCGCTTCGGGCAAACCCGGGCGCCGAGGATGCGCGCTGGAACCTCGAACTGGTGGATCAGTGGTTGCAGCAGCTCGGGGGCGGCTCAGGTGGAGGCGGCGGAGGGGGTGGCGGGGGTGGGGGTGGTGGGGGTGGTGGCGACGAAGGCAACGACGGAGGGATGTCGGAGCAGGAGGCCGATCGCCTGCTCGACGCGGCCGCGGCCGCCGAGCGCCGGGTGCAGGAGGAGCGACTCGAGCGGAACCGGTCGCGCGACCCGGTCGCGGAGAGGAACTGGTGAGTCTAGCTTCCTCCGCATGAATACCCCCGCGTCCGAACGCGTCCGCCTGACCCAGTACTCGCACGGCGCCGGCTGAGCCTGCAAGCTGGGTCCGGAGGACCTGCGATCATTGCTCAGTGTGCTGCCCACGGGCGCCGACGAGAACCTGCTGATCGGGCTCGAGTCGCCGGACGATGCGGCGGTGTACGCCCTCGACTCGGATCGGACGCTCGTCGCGACCGTCGACTTCTTCACGCCCGTCGTCGACGATCCCGAGGACTTCGGGGCGATCGCCGCCGCCAACTCGCTCAGCGATCTGTATGCGATGGGGGCGCGCCCCGCCTTCGCGCTCAGCGTGCTTGCGGTGCCGGCCACGGGATTTCCGGTCGAGTGGACGGCCGGGATCCTGCGGGGCGCGGCCGAGGTGTGCTCCGAAGCGGGAATCGTGATCGCCGGTGGCCACACGATCGACGACGCCGAGCCGAAGTTCGGTCTCGTCGGGCTCGGGTTCGCGCACCCCACACAGCTACGCCGCAAGTCGGGTGCTCGCCCGGGGGACAGCCTGGTGCTCGGGAAGGCGCTCGGCACGGGCGTCATTGCCACGGCGATCAAGCGGGAGGCCGCGGATCAGCCCGTGATCCGGGCGGCGGTGCGCTCGATGCGGCAGTTGAATGCCGAGGCTGCCGCGATTGCAGAGGGACATGATGTACATGCCATGACAGACGTTACAGGTTACGGTCTCATGGGGCACTTGAAGGAAATGTGCGACGCATCGGAGGTATCGGCGCGCGTGATCGCGGGCGCTCCCCGTCTCCTGCCGGACGCCGAGCGGCTCGCGGAAGAAGGATTCGTTCCGGGCGGCAGCGCGAGGAACCGCGAGTTCGTGGGCCTCGTGGTCGACTGGGCGGACGAAGTCACGTCGGTGACGCGGGACCTGCTGTGTGACGCGCAGACCTCCGGCGGCCTGCTGGCGGCGCTCCCTGCGAGCGACGCCTCGGAGCTCGCCGCCGAGTGGGAGGCCGCCGGCTACGCCTCGGCTGTGATCGGAACGATCGAGCCCCGCGGCACCGCGACGATCGCCGTGGAGGCCTGACGGATGCCGCAGCCGAGCCCGGCCGGGCCCTTCGCGCGCGACCCGCGACACGCGAACCTCGTCCTCACGCGCCATCCCCTTCTCGAGCACAAGGTGTCTCTACTCCGCGCGATCGACACGCCGAAGAAGGTGTTCAAGGAGCTGGTGGACGAGATCGCCCAGCTCCTGGCGTACGAGGTGACCGCCGATCTCCCGACCGAGTCCCGCACCGTCGAGACGCCGCTCGAGACCATGGAGGGCGTGCGGGTCGACGGCGCCGGGATCGTGATCGTGCCGGTCCTGCGGGCTGGCCTGGGGATGGTAGAGGGGGTGCTGCGTCTCATTCCCACTGCGCGCGTCGGCCACATCGGACTCCAGCGTGATCACGACACGCTCGAGCCCGCCGACTACTACTTCAAGATTCCCCCGCGGGTCGGCGACAGCCTCTACATCGTGACGGATCCGATGCTGGCGACGGGAGGCTCGGCGAGCGCCGCTGTTTCCTCGCTCAAGCGGAAGGGCGCGGCGGATATCCGGCTCATGGTGATCGTCGCGGCGCCGGAAGGCGTCGCCCGGATGGCGGCCGACCATCCCGAGGTCGCGGTCTACGCCGCCGCCTTCGACCGGGAGCTCAACGAGAAGGGCTACATCCTGCCCGGGCTGGGCGACGCGGGGGATCGGCTGTTCGGGACGGAGTGACCGGGTGCGCCGCCCGTCGGCGCGCGGCATCAGGCCGGTTTCCGCGCGGTAATCAGTACACGCTGTCCGTTGAGCGGCGCCGGCTTTCGGTCCTCGTAGTCGTTGAACGTACGAAGATTCACCAGGCCCGCCGCCGTCAGCAGCCGCTCGACTTCGGGCGGTCCGAACATCGCCATCTCGTGCCTCTTCGTCACCGTACGGGACTCACCCGTCGGCTCCGTCCACCGAAACACATCGTGGTGGGTGAACCGGCCCGCGTGGACGTCGATGTCGTGGAAGGCGGCCCGCGTGACCACCATCCCATCGACCTCGAGCTTCAGCTCCGGCGGCGGCCGGTAGTTGCGCAGTATCCACCAGAAGTTCGAGAAGTGAAGAAACAGCAGGCCACCGGGGCAGAGCGCTTCGCTGCACCGGCGCACCGCATCCTGGCGCTCCTCGTGGGTCAGGAGGTAGCTGAACGGCCCGTTGACGGCCGCGATCAGATCGTACGCGGCGCCATCGGCACCGACGTCCGAGAAACCTCCGCGCCGGACCGTCACGTTCGGCAGGCCCCGTGTCGCCTCCTTCGCCGCCGCAACGTAGTCGGGATCCGGTTCAAGTCCGGTGACCGTCCAGCCGAGGGCGGCGAGCGGCGCCAGCATCCGGCCCGGTCCGCACCCCACGTCGAGCGCCCGGGGCGCATCGGGCAGGCCGCCCGACTCGGCGAGGAAGCGCAAGAATGCAATCTCCGGGTCCGGGTCTTCTTCGTACACGGAGTATAGCCGGCTCTGACTGATCATCCGAGGCGCCTTTCGCTCAACGACGTGGGAGGTCGTCCAGCAGCGTGTTTGCAGCGTGCAGGCCGCACATCCCGTGGACGCCTCCGCCGGGTGGAGTCGATGAAGAGCATATGTAGAGCCGCTGCGACTTCAAGCGGTAGGGGCGCCTCCGGAGCAGCGGCCGCGCGAGCATCTGCGTGAGGTCCTGGACACCGCCGTTGATGTCGCCGCCGACGAGGTTGGCGTCCATCGCCTCGAGATCGGCGGGGGCGTGCGCGGCGCGCGCGACGATCCGGTCGCGGAAGCCCGGAGCGAAGCGTTCGACCTGGTCTTCGATCGCGCGGGTCATGTCCCGCGTCGATCCGTGCGGGACGTGGCAGTACGCCCAGACGGCGTAGCGTCCCTCGGGCGCCCGGGCGTCGTCGAACATGGAAGGCTGAGCCAACAGCACGAAGGGCGCCTCCGGCGTGCTTCCGTTCGCGACCGCCTTCTCGGCGGCGGCGATCTCTTCGAGCGTGCCGCCGAGGTGGACCGTTCCCGCGCCACGGCTCGCCGCCGCGGCCCACGGAATCGGCGCGTCGAGCACCCAGTCCATCTTGAAAGCGGCGGTTCCGTACCGGTAGCGCTCGAGGGCCCGACGGGTACCGTTCGACAGGTCTCGCCCTGCGACGGCGAGCACCTGCCGCGGCGTGAGGTCGAGGACGACCGACCGCGAGGCCGGCAGATCGACGAGCGATTCGATCGCCGCGTCAGTCACGATCTCACCCCCGAGTTCGCGGAGATGTGCGGCGAGCGCCTGCGTGATCCGCCCGGCGCCCCCCCGCGGGAACGGCCAGCCGACATGGTGTGCGAGCGTGCCGAGCACGAGGCCGAAGGACGCGGTCCCCATCCGGTCGAGCGCGAGCGTCGAGTGCGCGGCGAGGCCGGCGAACAGGGCGCGGGCTTCAGTTCCAGCGAACTTTGTCGATGCGAGGCCGGTCGCGGAACGGAGCGCCTTCAAGCCGAACCGGGCAGTCGCGATCGGATGGGACGGAAACCGGAGCAGGGGGCCGAGCAGATCGTCCTCGAGCTTCGGCCAGGCGGCGGTCAACGGGCCAAACAGGCTGGCCCACGCCGCCCCGTCGCGACCGAGTCCGGCGGCGGTCGCGTCGAGGGAGCGGTGCAGCTCGACGCAGCGGCCGCCGTCGAGTGGATGCGCGAGGGGCAGCGGAGGGTGGATCCACTCCAGGCCATGCCGGGCGAGCGGCAGGCGCCGAAAGAAGGGCGACGCGGCGGCCAGCGGATGGATGGCCGAGCCGACGTCGTGGAGGACGCCCGGGATCGTGAGTTCGTCGGTGCGTGCGGCGCCCCCGATCTCCGCACGCGCTTCGTACACACGCACGCTCCACCCGGCTTCCGCCAGCGCCACGGC
>JBPCJZ010000092.1:0-2638 GCA_051004775.1 Gemmatimonadota bacterium | reverse complement strand
CGACACGGCGGCGGTCTCCTCGACGATCGGGAAGGGGTCGCCCATCAGGTCGGCCACCAGGCGCGCGCGGGCATCGGGGTCGCCGATCAGCGACTCGAGGATGTGCTGCTCGACGAGGCTCCCGACCACCTCGCCGTCCCGGGTGATCGGGAGCTGCGAGATCTCGTGCTCCTGCATGACGTGGATCGCGTCTTCCAGCGTCGTGTCGGCGGCGACCGAGACGAGTGACCCGCGACCATTCCGTGATTCACGCTGCTCCAGCAGGCGTGCCGCGGTGACCTTGGCCTCGTCCGGCAGGAAGCCGTGCTCCTGCATCCACACGTCGTTGTAGACCTTGCCGAGCGAGCGGTAGCCTCCGTCTGGCATGATGACCACGCACACGCTGTCTTCGTCCAGTCGGTCCCGGTTCGCCTCCATCCACTGGAGCGCGCCGGCCATCGCCATGCCGCACGAGCCGCCCAGGAAGAAACCCTCTTCCTCCGCGAGCCGGCGGGTCATGAGCATCGACTCCCGGTCGTCCACCCGCACGTAGTCGTCGACGATCCCGAAGTCCATGTTGCCGGCCAGGATGTCTTCGCCCACACCTTCGGTCACGTAGGGATAGATCTCGTCGTCGTCGAACTCGCCCGTGTGGAAGTACGTGTAGTAGACCGAACCGTAGGGGTCGACGCCGATCACCTGGACGTCCGGGTTCTGCTCCTTGAGGTAGGCGGCGCACCCCGAGATCGTGCCGCCGGTGCCGGCCCCTACGAACAGGTGCGTGATTCGGCCGTCCGTCTGCTCCCAGAGCTCCGGGCAGGTGGTGCGGACGTGGGCCGCCGTGTTGGCCGGGTTGTCGTACTGGTTCAAGTAGGCGGAGTTCGGGATCTCACGGGCCAGGCGGCGGGCGACCTGGTAATACGAGCGCGGGTCCTCGGGCTCGACGGCCGTCGGGCAGACGATCACCCGGGCGCCCAGCGCCCGCAGGATGGCGATCTTTTCCGGGCTCTGCTTGTCGGTCGTCGTGAAGACGCACCTGTAGCCACGCGCGATCGCGGCGAGCGCCAGGCCCACCCCGGTGTTGCCGCTCGTGCCCTCGATGATCGTGCCGCCGGGCTTCAGATCGTCGGCCTCTACCGCCGCCTCGATCATCGATACGCCGATCCGGTCCTTCACGGACCCGCCCGGATTGAAGTATTCGAGCTTGGCCAGGACCGTGCCCGGCAGATGCGCCGCCAGGCGGTTTACCCGGACCAGCGGGGTATTGCCGATCGTTTCGAGGATGTTGTCGTGCCACATGTGCCGGGCGCTCCCTTTTGCGAACTCTACCGTCCCGAGGGTTCGTGGAACGACATGATACTACGAAAGGACGAGCCGCATGAGGCCGAGTCGGCGCCCCGCCCAGAACGCCAGGGTCACATGCCGACCCTGCGGCCGCGCACTCCTACTCCGCCTCCAACCGCGCCCGCGCTTCCTCGAGCCGTTCCCTCTCGTCGTCGCCGAGCCTCGGGTACCGCAGATCGAGCCGCGACAGGCTGCGCTCCACGATGTCCGCCACGGTCATCCGCATGAACGGCTTGCTGTCGGCCGGGATGGCGTACCAGGGCGCCCACAAGCGCGACGTGGCGTTCAGCGCGTCCTCGTACGCCGCCATGTAGTCGTCCCAGTGTTCGCGCTCGGCCACGTCGCTCGCCGAAAACTTCCAGTTCTTCTCCGGCTCGTCGATGCGGGAGAGGAACCGGCGCTTCTGCGCCTCGGGGGACACGTTGAGCCAGAACTTGAGAACGAGCGTACCGGACTCCGCCAGATGTTCTTCGTGCGCGGCGATCGCCTCGTAGCGCTCTGCCCAGAGCTCGGTGAGGTCGGACATGTGGGGCAGGCGCTGCGCCGCGAGATACTCGGGGTGGACGCGCACCACGAGCACTTCCTCGTAGTAACTGCGATTGAAGATGCCGATCCGTCCGCGCTCGGGCAGGCGGATCGCGGTGCGCCACAGGAAGTCGTGATCGAGCTCCTCGCGCGAGGGCTGCTTGAACGAGAAGACCTGGCAGCCGGCGGGGTTGATGCCGGTCATTACCGCGCGGATCGTCGAGTCCTTGCCGGCCGCGTCCATCGCCTGGAACACCAGCAGCACCGCGACCCGGTCCTGCGCGTACAGCTTCCGCTGCAGCTCGCGGATGCGCTCGACCGATTCGTCGAGCGCCGCCTTCGCTTCCCCCTTCGACAGATCGTCGGAGGGGGGCGATGTCGGCGACGAACCCACGCGGAAAGAGCCGTCGAACGGGACGAGATACGGACTCTCAACTGCTTCGAACATCCGCCTCGTCTCCCGGCATCATGACATCGGTCTCGGAAAAGCGGTCGAGAAAGGCGCGTTCCCGGTCCGTGAGGGCCCCGACCCCCTCCGTCGCGAGCTTCTCCATGATGTCGTCGAAGGCCTCCTGGTTGACCGGGTGCATCGAGCTCCGATCGATCTTCCGCCAGCGCGAGATCGCATCGCGGTCGCGCACCCAGCCCTTCTTCGGCGCGATATCGGCCTTCCGCTTGAACCGCGCGGCGGCCGACGCCTCGCCCATCACTTTCAGGTAGATCCACGCGCCGATGAACCCGCCGAGATGGCCGTGGTGGGCGATGCCGTCGGAGACTCCGCGTGCCGCCC
>JBPCJZ010000091.1:0-14685 GCA_051004775.1 Gemmatimonadota bacterium | reverse complement strand
GACACCGTCGAGGCGGGTTCCTGGGACCTCGTTCTCCACCCGACCCACCTGTGGCTCACGATCCATGAGTCGATCGGGCACCCGACAGAGCTCGATCGCGCACTCGGCTACGAGGCCAACTACGCGGGCACCAGCTTCCTCGCGCCGCCGTCGGAGATGATCGGCAAGTTCCGCTACGGCCCCGAGTTCATGAACATCGAAGGCGAGCGCACCTCAGCGGGCGGCATGGCGTCGATCGGCTGGGACGACGAGGGCGTGAAGGCGCATAGCTGGCCGATTGTCGAGGACGGAATCTTCGTCGACTACCAGACGACGCGCGAGCAGGTATCGTGGATTTCCGAGTACACGGGCGACACACGCAGCCACGGCTGTTCCTATGCGGCGGGCTGGGACGATATCCAGTTCCAGCGGATGCCGAACATGAACCTGCTGCCGAACGCGGACGAGGACCTGTCCGAGGACGATGTGCTCGCCGCGGTCGATCGCGGCATCTACATCGAGGGCCGCAACTCGTACTCGATCGACCAGCAGCGCTACAACTTCCAGTTCTCGGGGCAGGTCGCGTGGGAGGTCCGCGGCGGCAGGAAGACGCGCATGCTCCGTGACGTCGCCTACCAGGCACGTACGCCGGACTTCTGGAACTCGCTGGCCGTGCTCGGCGGACCCTCGACCTACTACCAGGGCGGCAGCCTCAACGACGGCAAGGGCCAGCCGGGGCAGTCCAACGCGGTGTCCCACGGCTGCCCGATCGCCGTGTTTCGCGGCGTGAACGTGTTGAACACAGGCCGTTGATCGGCCGTTGATCAGTCGATATTCGCCGATGACCGTTTGATGACCGCCGATGATCAGCCGGTGATGCGCCGTTGATCAGCCGGTGACGCGCCGATGATCGGCCGGTGACGCAGACGACGCCGGCCGCCGGGCTGCGGCGGGAGCTGGGCACGTTCGGCGCGACGATGATGGGCCTCGGCTCGATCGTCGGAACCGGCGTGTTCGTCAGCATCGGCATCGCCGCGGGCGTCGCCGGGCCGTCCGTCGTGCTCGCGATCGGGCTCGCCGGCCTGCTGGCCCTGTGCAACGCGCTCAGCAGCGCGCAACTCGCGGCCAGCCATCCGACGAGCGGCGGCACCTACGAGTACGGATACGTCTACCTGAATCCGTGGCTCGGCTTCTCGGCCGGCTGGATGTTCCTGTGCGCGAAGAGCGCCTCGGCCGCCACGGCGGCGCTGGGCTTCGCGGGCTACACGCTCGTACTGCTCGGCGATCGTTGGCCCGGGATGGCGCCGCCGCCGGACGCCGCCTCGGCCTGGCGGGTCGGCCTCGCCGGGGCAGCCGTGCTGCTGCTCGTAGCCGTCGTGGCCGCGGGCATGCGGCGGTCCAATCACGTCAACGTGTTCATCGTCTCGGTCACGCTGTCCGCGCTCGCGTTCTTCATCGTGGCGGGACTCCCGGGCGCGATCGACAACGCCGGCTCGACGCTGACGCCGTTCTTCGAGAGCCCCGCGGGCGATGCGCGACGCGTCCTGCCGCGCCTGCTCGAGGCCACCGCCCTGATGTTCGTCGCGTATACCGGGTACGGACGGATCGCCACGCTCGGCGAGGAGGTCAAGTCGCCACGCAGCACCATTCCGCGGGCGATCCTGCTGACGCTGGCCGTATCGATGCTCCTCTACGTCGCGGTCGCCACGGTCGGCGTCGCGGCGGCGGGCGCCGCGGCCTTCGGGTCGGCGGGCACGGAAGAGGCGGCGCCGCTCGCGGTCGTCGCCCGCGGGTTCGAGGTTCCGGCCGCGGCCGCGATCCTCTCGATCGGTGCCGTGACCGCGATGCTGGGCGTGCTGCTCAACCTCATCCTCGGGCTGTCGCGCGTCGTGCTGGCGATGGGCCGGCGGAGGGACCTGCCCGGCGGCCTCGCCCGCCTCGACGACTCCGGCACGACGCCGCTCCGGGCCGTGCTCCTCGTCGGCGTCGTAATCCTCGGCCTGGTGAGCATCGGGAGCGTGAAGCTCGCCTGGTCCTTCAGCGCCTTCACCGTGCTGATCTACTACGCCGTCACGAACCTCGCGGCGATCCGCATGCCCGCGGCCGAGCGGCTGTACCATCCGGCAATTGCGTGGCTCGGCCTCGCGGGATGTCTGGGCCTCGCCTTCTGGGTCGAGCGGCGGGTGTGGATCGTCGGGCTGGCGGTGCTCGGTGCGGGGCTGATCCTTCGGGGGCTGCTGCGCCGGGCGGGCTGATGCGGAGGGCCGGGGACTGGCGGCTGTCGCCGAGTGGCCAGCGAATGGTGGCTAGCGGCTCGTGGCTGCCTGAAGCCACTAGCGCCGCCGGTCGCCGCCGTTCTGATAGTCGCGCCACCAGCGGATATCGGCGACGAGCTCCGAGCGCCCCACTCCGGGTTCGCCATCCGCGACCTTCGAGCCGAGCACGTCGAAGTGGGGCAGCACGTTGCGCCGATCGATCCATTCCGGCCTCAGGGCGTTGGCCTCACCCCACTCGAGAAGCTCGGCGATCGATCGATCGCTGTAGACGTGGCAGAGCCTGTCGCCCTTTCGGGCGCCGAGCCGCGGGACGTCGCGGCGCGCCGTGTGGAAGTGGAACTTGATCAGTGCTCGTGGCCGCCGGCCGCTTCGTGCGACGCGCCGTCGCCTGCGGCGTCTCCAGCCCCGGTTCTACCCGCCCCGGCTTCACCCGCCTCCGCCCCCGCGTCCGCGCCAGCCGCTCCCGCGCCGGCTGCTCCCGCGGCGTCCCCCGGCATCCCCTGCATGTCACCGGTCACGTTCATCCCGCCGTGGCCGTGGCCGCGCATGCGGTCCGGGGCGGTGAGCGTGTTCGTCAGGTCTTCCACATACATCTCGTTCGTCCGGTCGAACTCCGGCCAGTTGACGCCCTTGCCCACCCACACGACGCCGCCGATGGCGCCCATCCCGCCGTCCGCCGCCGGCTTGTCGAGCGGATTGTCGTACTCGACGACGACCCGATAGACGTGGTCGGCCTCGATCTTCTCGCCGAGCGTCCAGAAGAACTTCTTGCTCGGTACGCCGGTGACGTGGCCGGAGCCGTCCGTCTCGGGCTCGACCTCCCACACCGTCTTTCCCGATGTCATGTCCACGAGCGCCAGGCGTGTGGCGTAGTCGTGCACGTGGCCCCCGATGGCGAGGATACGCCCGCCGACAGCCGGACGCCCCTCCCAGTACTTGGTCGTATTCCCCGGGGGGAGGGCGAAGGCCTTGTCCCCCAGCGGGCCGATCACGTCGAGGTAGAAGGGGAAGATGTTGCGGGGCTGGAGGAAGCCGTCGGCCTCTGTGCTGTAGAAGAACCGAACGTGAAGGTTCGCGTCGTCGAAGTCTTCGCTGAGCGGGTTGGCGAACATCGAAGCGATCAGCACCCGGTCGCCCTCGGCGACCGGGTAGCCGACGATCCGGGGCAGGCGCTCGGCGTCGGTCTCCCGCCCGGCGGCCATGACGCGGCGCGGGATCGTCGAGAACAGCTCCCGCTTGTCGGGATCAATGAAGTTCACGTGGTGGAGGAGCTCGATCGGAATTTCGTTGCCTGCCGCGTCGAGCATCTCGATCTCGTAACCGTGCAGCCAGCCGTCGATCGGAAACTCCGCCAACTGAATGGGCGGTCGGAGGTGCTCGAGGCCGGCCCGCAGTTCGAGCGGACCGATGACGAACTCGACGACTCGCTCCTCGGGGTTGGTTCGGATTTCGACGAACTCGCTCCGCACAGGAAGCACCGGGGGGACGCGCGCGTCCGCGTCGACGAGCGTCATCCCGAGGTCACGGTCCTGGGCGTCGGCAGACGGCGCGAGCGCGAACAGGACGAGCGCGGCCAGCGCCGGTTCAATCCAGCGAATCTTCATGCGCAATCCCTCTATACGACGATGTCGAGTCTGATGCTCGGGTCCCCGACGAGAACGTATCCGGGCCCTTCCGGGGTTTCAACCTCGGGGGGCGGCGAGTACGCCGTCGATGACGCGTGCGAGTTCCTTGACCCCCACGGGCTTCGTCAGGAACCGATCGAAGCCGGCGGCCTCGGCTCGTGCGCGGGTCTCCTCCTGCGAATAGCCCGTCAGCGCGACGAGGCGGATGTCTGACGCCGATTCGTCGGCGCGCAGGCGGCGCGCGACCTCGAAGCCGTCGATTCGGGGCAGTCCGATGTCGATTACGGCGACGTCGGGGTGCTCTTCGCGGGCGAGGACCAGGCCGGCCTCGCCGTCCGAGGCGACGAGCACGTCGTGCCCCATGAACTCGAGCGCGACCGTCAGGGTCTCCCGCGCGTCGACGTTGTCCTCGATGATCAGAACGCGGAGCTTCCCGTCGACGCGCAGGGCCTCCTCCGCAACGTCAGGATCCCGTGAGACGGCCGGCGGCTCGATCGCGGGCAGCCGCACGGTGAAGCGCGCGCCGCGATCCCGGCCGGCGCTGAACGCCTGGACCGTGCCGCCGTGCCGCTCGACCAGGCTCTTGACCAGCGTGAGCCCGAGCCCGAGCCCGCCCGCCTCGCGATCGAGGGCCCGCTCCCCCTGCACGAAGAGGTCGAACACCCGCGGGACGAGGTCCGGGTCGAGGCCGGCCCCGGTGTCGGCGACCTCGAGCACCGCACGCGGTCCCTGCTGATCGACCCGCACGGCGATGCGCCCATCGGCCGGGGTGTACTTGATGGCGTTGCCGACGAGGTTCGAGACGATCTGTTCGATGCGCGAGGCGTCGGCGTGCACCCATACCGGGCGGATGTCGAGCGTCACTTCGTGATGTTCGAGGCGCCCCGCGGCCTCGAACATCCGCACCACCGATCGTACCGCGTGGCCGAGGTCGACGGGGCCCTTCTCGAGATTGATCTTCCCGGTGGTCACCCGGCTGACGTCCAGGAGGTCATCCACGAGGCGCGTCATGTGACGTACCTGCCGGTCGATCACGTCGGCCGCCCGGTGCGCGGGCCCGTCGGGTGCGCCGAATTTCTCGAGGATGTCCGCGGCGGAGGTGAGCGCGCTCAGCGGGTTGCGCAGTTCGTGGCCGAGCATCGCGAGGAACTCGTCCTTCGCCTGGTCCGCCGTGCGCAGCGCGGCTTCCCGTTCCCGTACGGCCTCGGAGGCCTGCCGCAGGATACGGCTCACTTCCGCCACCTCCCGCACGCCGGTCGCCTCCGGCGGCCGCACGGGTTCGCCGCGCCCGAGCGCCCGGGCAGCCGTCTCGAGCGCCGCGATCGGGGCCACGATCCGCCGGCTGAGCACGTTGGCGAGCAGGATGGCCGCGAGCACCGCGGCCATGATTCCCAGCGCAAAGATCCACCCTACGCCGGCCACGCCCGCTTCGACCTGCGCCGCGGGAATGCCGATGGCCACGGTCCAGCCTGTACTCGGAGATCGATGGTAGGGCGTGTAGACCCTCGTTCCCTCGAGGGTACGCCCGAGAGACAGGCCTTCGGGGGACTCCCGCAGCGCGTCGCGGAGACTGACGGCCGCAAGCTTACCCACCATGGTGTTCTGGTCGATCGTCCGGGCGACGATGCGATCATCGGAATCGAGGACGACGCCGGTCCAGTCGGACGGCAATTTCTGGCGATCGAGCAGCGACGAGATCTCGCTCGGCGCAACCAGGGCGGACAGTACGTATCGTAGGCGGCCGTCGCTTTCGACCGGGGTACGGACACCGAACAGGAACGTCCCGTCGTCCTCTTCGAACAGATCACGGAACGCCGGTCGCCCTGCCGTGACGACCGACTCGAAGCTGGGTCTCTCCCGGACGGGCTTCAACGGGATCCCGAACGGAACCGTCGCGTCGAGAACAACCTGGCCATCGGGCAGGGCCAGCTTAATGTTCTGCCAGCCGGGCTGAATGCGGAGGGCTCGAACCGCCTCGGCGTGAAAGCCTCCGAGATCGTCCTGGGCGAGCGCCGACGAGCCGGCGAGCGCCTGGAGGCTCTCCAGGTAGCCATCGAGTTCGGCGTCGACGGCGGTGAGGAGGGCGCGATTGCGGTCCGCGGCGCCGCGCTGGAGGAGATCGCGCTCACGCTCGGCGATGACCGCCGTCGCGGTCAGGCCGAAGACGATGACGGGCAGCAGGGTCCCGATCGTCAGCACGTGGAGATGGGAGCGCAGTCTCATCGATGCCCGGCGGCTGCAGGTATCAGGTCAACTCGGCGAACCTGTAGTATACGCTACGGACGGTCGGGACGAACGGTGCCGCCCCGTGGGGCGGGTCTGGCGGGGGCTCTGGCGGGGCCTGCGGCGCGGGCGCCCTACGGCGCGGGGACGTCGAAGTAAACGTAGTTCTTCGCGATGAACTCGTTCCAGTCCTGCGGAACTTCATCGTCGGGGAAGATCGCCTCGACAGGACATTCCGGGACACAGGCGCCGCAGTCGATGCACTCCTCGGGATGGATGTAGAACTGATCCTCCCCCTCGTAAATGCAGTCCACGGGACACACGTCCACGCAGGAGGCGTCCTTGGTCTCGATACAGGGCTGAGTGATGATGTATGTCATGTCCACCTCTGGTAGCGCTCGACTCGACTTCGGGCCGCCGCGGGGTTGTCCACGCAGTGCCGATACGGGTGGAAGTCTACCCGAACCCGCGGACTCCGGCAACACGGAATCCGGTGGCCTCGGCCTCCCCCACCGGGTAGATTCGCGGGCATGCGAAGACTGAACGTCGTACAACCGTCGATCCCCACACCTGCCGCCGTCGGAGGCGGTTGCGGTGGCCCGCCCGTCGCCTGGCCCCAGCGGAAGCCCGGCTGGCTCAAGGTGAAGGCCCCCGGCGGCGAGAACTATCGCCGCTTGAAGACGCTGATGCGCGAGATGGGCCTGAACTCGGTGTGCGAGGAAGCCCAGTGCCCGAACATCGGCGAGTGCTGGGAGTCGGGCACCGCGACCTTCCTGATCATGGGCGACAAGTGCACGCGGAACTGCCCGTACTGCGCGATCGCCCACGGCCGCCCGGAGGAACTCGACGAAGACGAGCCGCGCCGCGTCGCCGAGATGATCGAGCAGCTAGCCCTGCGCCACGTGGTGATCACTTCCGTCGATCGCGACGACCTGCCAGACGGCGGCGCCCGCATCTTCGGCTGGCTGATCGACGACATCCACGCCCGCCTGCCCGAGTGCTCGATCGAGGTGCTGACGCCCGACTTCCGCGGCATGCGCCCGTCGATCGAACGCGTCATCCAGGCTCGGCCCGACATCTTCAACCACAACATGGAAACCGTCGAGCGCCTGCACGTCGAGGCGCGCCCCGGCGCGAAGTACGAGCGCAGCCTCGATGTGCTGCGCTACGCCGGCAGTCTCGACGACAGCATGCTGATCAAGACCGGCATCATGCTGGGCCTCGGCGAGGAAGCGGGCGACATCGCGTCGTTCATGGATGACGCCCTCGCGGCCGGCGTCCAGATCCTCACGCTCGGCCAGTACCTGCGGCCCTCCGAGCGGCACCGCCCGATCGACCGCTACGTGACGCCCGAGGAGTTCGTCGAATGGAAGCGCTACGGCGAGATGCTGGGCTTCCTGCACGTCGAGAGCGGCCCGCTGGTGCGCAGTTCGTACCACGCTCGTGAGCAGGTGGAGGAGCTGAGGGAACGCGCGGCCGGAGTGGCGATCCGGGCGGGGTAGCGTCCGAACGAGGCGCCGCCCGCCGCTCCGCTCGCGACGGCTGTCCCAGGCGCCGCGGATAATCGATGCATAGGCAACAAATGTACCCCTCGCCGATCCTTCGCTAGTTGGACGAATGCCGCCGGTTCGGCTAGTTTTTCCAACTTCGGACGTTACCAGATCTCGAACCCGGACGGAACTCGTGGAGCAGGAAGTCACGCCCGAGACTGAACCGCAGACGGAGGCCTCGGAGAAAAAGGAGTCCCCGGCTCCGGACGCGGAAGCGGCCCCGGTTTCCGGTGGTGACGCCGGCGAGGCCCCTGAAGCCGCCGCCGCCGAAGCTGACGACGACGACGACGCCGACGAGGGTGACGCGACGACCGAACGCCGCGGTCTCGAGGATCGCCGCGGTCGCGATGACCGCCGCCTCCCCGAGCGGCCCCCGATCGATCTCGGCGGCTACGACCGCAAGCAGCTCCACGCCATGCTCTCGGCGATGCTCCTCTCGAGACGCTTCGAGGAGAAGACCGCCGAGTCCTACCAGATGGGCCGGATCGGCGGCTTCTGCCACCTCTACATCGGGCAGGAAGCCGTGGCGGTCGGCGCGATCCATGCGCTCCGCGACGACGACTTCGTATTCACCGCCTACCGCGACCACGCGCAGGCGCTGGTGCGGGGGATCGAACCGCGCGCCGTGATGTCGGAGCTGTATGGCCGGGTCGACGGGTGTTCTAACGGCGCGGGCGGCTCGATGCACATGTTCGGGCGCGACGTGAATTTCATGGGCGGGCACGGTATCGTCGGCACGCACCTCACGCTGGCGTGCGGCGTCGGCTACTCGGTGCGCTACCGGGGCGGGGACCAGGTCGTCCTGTGCTTCTTCGGCGACTCCGTCGTCAACGGCGGCCCCTTCCACGAGGCGTTCAACATGGTCGCCAAGTGGAATCTCCCGGTCGTCTACATCGTCGAGAACAATTCCTACGGCATGGGCACCGACATCGATCGGGTGGCGGCGGTCGACCACCTCGTCACGCGGGCCTGCGCCTACGAGGGAATGCACTCGGAGCGCGTCGACGGCCAGAACGTGCTCGCGATGCACCAGGCCGTGTCGAAGGCGGCCCAGCGGGCCCGCGGCAAGAACGGTCGCCCGACGTTCATAGAAGCGATCACCTACCGCTACCTCGGCCACTCGATGTCCGATGCCGCCCACGGCACCTACCGCACGAAAGAAGAGGTGCAGGCGGAGCGCACCAATGACCCGATCGCGACCTTCTCGGACCGTCTGATGGAGGAGGATCTGCTGACGCGCGACGAGTACGACGCCCTCAACCAGGCGGCGATCGACGCGAGCGAGGACGCGGCGGAGTTCGCCGAGGCAAGCGAGCATCCCGGTGAGTCCGCGGTCTACGAGAATGTCTACTCCGACGAGTTTCGCGGCGGCCAGGATCGGAGGGACCTGTGGCGGTGATGACCTACCGCGAGGCGCTCAACCGGGCGCTGCGCGAGGAGATGCAGCGCGATGAGGACGTCTTCCTCATCGGCGAGGAGGTCGGCGAGTACGACGGCGCCTACAAGGTGTCGAAGGGCCTGCTGGACGAGTTCGGCGAGTGGCGGGTGCGCGACATGCCGATCGCGGAGAACGGCTTCGCCGGCCTCGGGATCGGCGCCGCGATGACCGGCCTGCGGCCGATCGTCGAGTTCATGACCTGGAATTTCGCTCTGCTCGCCTACGACGCGATCGTGAACTCCGCCGCCAAGATGCTCTACATGTCGGGCGGGCAGTACAACATCCCGATCGTCTTCCGCGGGCCCGGCGGCTCGGCGCTGCAGCTATCTGCCCAGCATTCGCAGGTGCCCGACCCGTGGTATGCGAACATTCCCGGGCTGAAGGTCTGCGCGCCCGGCACCCCCGCCGACGCGCTCGGCCTGCTGAAGAGCGCGGTCCGCGACAACGACCCGGTCGTGTTCATCGAAGGAGAACTGCTCTACAACCTGAAGGGCGAGGTGCCCGTCGAGGAGCACATCGTCCCGATCGGCGTCGCCGACATCAAGCGCGCCGGCGACGACGTGACGATCGTCGCGCACGCCAAGATGCTGCAAGTCGCCCAGAAGGCGGCCGAGACGCTGGCCGAGGAACACGAGGTCGAGGCGGAGATCGTCGACCTTCGCACGCTCCGTCCGCTCGACATCGACACGATCGTCGCCTCCGTGAAGAAGACGGGCCGCGCGGTCGTCGTCCAGGAGGGATGGCCGTACTCCGGGATCGGCGCCCAGGTCGTCGACGATATCCAGCGCGAAGCGTTCGACTATCTCGATGCGCCGATCGCCCGTGTCTCCAACCTCGATGTCCCGATGCACTACGCCCGCCCGGTCGAGAAGCTCATCGTCCCGAGCCCCGAACGGGTCGTCAACGCCGTGAAACACGTCTGCTACCTCGACTGACGGATACCGACACATGGCAACGAAAGTCGTAATGGCGCAGCTCAGCCCGACGATGGAGGAGGGTAAGCTCGTCGAATGGAAGGTGAAGGAAGGCGATGAAGTCTCGCAGGGAGACGTCCTCGCCGAGGTCGAGACGGACAAGGCGAACATGGACATCGAGGCGATGGCCGGCGGCGTGATGCGCGCACTCCTGGCCTCGGCCGGCGACGTGGTGGAGGTGGGCGCGCTCATCGGCGTGATCGGCGAGCCGGACGAGGACGTTTCGGATCTCGTCGGCTCAGCCGGCGAGGGTGGCGGCGGTGGACGGGGAGAGGAGGACGAGGCGAAAGAGGAGGACGCAGCTGAAGCGGACGATGCGGAAGAAGCCGCTGAGGCAGACGCCGACGCCGCAGACGCAGGGGTTGCCGAGGGCGATGCAGCCGAGGGCGACGCAGCCGAGGGCGATGCTGCCGAGGGCGACGCAGCCGAGGGCGATGCTGCCGAGGGCGACGCAGCCGAGGGCGAGACGTCGGAGGAGCCGGTGCCCGACGAAGGCGACACCTCGGTGCCCAAAGCCCCCGAAGCGAGAGACGGCGCACCGGACGAGAAGGCAACCCCGGCAGGCTCAGGGGGCGATTCAGATTCCGATGCCGACGCAAGCAAAACGCAATCGTCCAGCGAGAAAAGGGTAAAGGTTTCTCCCTTAGCGCGCCGCCTCGCGGAGGAAGCCGGCCTCGAGTTGGCCGCCATCTCTGGCTCGGGACCGGGGGGCCGCATCATCCGCGACGACGTGAACGCGGCGATCGAGTCCGGCGCGGCGCGAGCCCAAGGCGGCGGAGAAGGCGCGGCGGGTGCCGGGCCCGTCGGGCCATCGCGGCTCGCCGACGAACGGATCGAGTTGTCGCAGATGCGGAAGACGATCGCGAAGCGGCTCGTGCAATCGCTCGGCCCGGTACCGCACTTCTTCCTGACGACCGAGATCGACATGGGGAGCGCGCTGGATCTGCGAAGGGCGCTCAACGAGCGGCTGCAGGAAGGGAAGGTGGGCGTCAACGATCTGCTGGTGAAGGTCGCGGCCGAGGCGCTCGCGCGTCACCCCGAGATCAACGCATCCTTCGACGGCGACGCCATCAAGCGGCACGGGAGCGCGGACATCGGGATCGCCGTCGCCGTGCCCGACGGCCTGATCACGCCGGTCCTGCGGGCGGCCGACCGGAAGGGACTCGTGCAGATCGCCGCCGAATCGAAGGACCTGATCGAGCGGGCGCGCAACCGAAAGCTCAAGCCCGATGAATACACGGGCTCGACGTTCTCGATCAGCAACCTCGGAATGTTCGGGATCGACGAGTTCACCGCGATCATCAATCCCCCGGAAGCCGCGATCCTGGCGGTCGGCGGCACGGTGGAGAAACCGGTCGTGGTCGATGGAGAGGTCGTCGTGCGCCGCCGCATGCGGGTCACGATGTCGTGCGATCATCGCGTGATCGACGGGGCGATGGGCGCCGCGTTCCTGCAGACGTTCCGGGCGATGCTGGAGAACCCGCTCGAGCTCGTGAGCTAAGCGGCCAACGAGCCGCGAGGCGTGCAAGCGAACGAACGAACGCCGGTTCGGATCCCGCAGGGTATACTTGGGGCGTCATCCGATCTCTATGAAAATCGATTTTCTTACGCACACCGAGAGAGGGTACCAGGCGCATGGCTGACTCAGCTGCCTCATACGACGTCGTAGTCATCGGAGCAGGTCCGGCCGGATACGTATGCGCCATCCGGGCGGCGCAGCTCGGCCTCAAGACCGCATGCGTCGAGAGCAACTCGTACGAAGGCGGCTTCGGCGGTACCTGCCTCAACTGGGGCTGCATCCCCGCGAAGGCCCTCCTCGAGAGCGCGGCCCTCGCCCAGAACCTCAAGGCGCACGGAGAGGAGATGGGCGTGCGTCCGGTCCAGGTCGAGTACGACATGAGCGCCGCCGTCGACCGGAGCCGGTTCATCAGCGAGAAGCTGACGGGCGGCATCCAGTACCTGTTCAAGAAGAATGAGATCGACTCGATCGAGGGCCTGGGCCGGATCGCCGGGAAGGGCAAGGTCGAGGTCACGCCCGAGGAGGGCGAAGCGCGCACGATCGAGGCGAAGAACATCGTGATCGCGACCGGTGCGGTGATGAAGAGCTTCCCCGGGTTCGAGATCGACGGCGACAAGGTGATCGGCAGCCGCGAAGCGCTCGCCCTTCGAAAGCTTCCGGAGAAGCTCGTCGTGGTCGGCGCCGGCTACGTGGGCGTCGAGTTCGCGGACGTGTTCAACGCATTCGGCGTGGAGGTCACGCTGGTCGAAGCGCTCGATTCCCTGGTCCCGATCTCCGATCCCGAGATCGGCAAGACGCTCGCGCGCAGCTTCAAGAAGCGCGGCATGGACATCCGCACGGGCACGAAGGTCAAGAAGCTCGATCGGGATGCCAGCCCGATGAAGCTGACGGTCGAGACCTCGAAGGGCGAAGAGACGATCGAGACCGACATCGTTCTGATGGCGGTCGGTCGAGCGCCGATGACCGAGAACCTCGGCCTCGCGGACGCCGGGATCGAGATGAACGGACCGTGGGTCAAGATCAACGAGTGGTGCGAGACGAGCGCCCCGGGCATCTACGCGATCGGTGACGTCGCCGGAGAGCCGATGCTCGCCCACAAGGGCTCGCACGAGGGCATCGTCGCTGCCGAGCGCATAGCCGGCGTCGCGCACCACCCGATGCGCTACGACAACATTCCATCCGTCGGCTACTGCCACCCGGAAATCGCCACGATCGGCATGACCGAGGCGGAGGCGAAGGAAGCCGGCCACGAGGTGAAGGTCGGCAAGTATCCGCTGACCTCGCATGGCCGCGCGCTGACCGCCGCCCACAACGACGGGTTCGTGAAGATCGTCGCGGACGCGGAGTACGGCGAAGTGCTCGGCGTCCACATGATCGGCTACAACGTGAGCGAGCTGATCGGCGAAGCCGGGATGGCCCGGGCGCTGGAGTCGACCGTGGAAGAGATCGCCGCCCACGCGCATGCGCACCCGAGCATGGCGGAAGCGGTCATGGAGGCGGCCCTCGCGGCGATGGATCGCGCGATCCACATATGAGCCGGCTCCTGCCGCGCCGCGTCGCCGATGATGCTGCGATGATCCTGCGATGATCCACCTCGTACCCGTGGCCGGCACGGTTCCGTATCGCGCCGGCCTCGCCTGGCAGCGCGTCCTCGCGCGGGCCCGCATAGCGCGCGAGCTCGATCGCGACCTCGTACTCCTCCTCGAGCACGCGCCGGTCGTCACGCTCGGCCGGACGTCGGACGCGGCCCACGTCGTCGCGGCAGCCCCGGTGCTCGCATCGGCGGGCGTCGACCTGGTGGAGATCGAGCGGGGCGGCGACGTGACCTACCACGGGCCCGGCCAGCTCGTCGGCTACCCGATCCTCGACCTCAAGGACTACCGGAAGGACCTGCACTGGTATCTCCGGCAACTCGAGACCGTGCTGATCTCGACGCTCGGCGAGCTCGGCATCGCGGCGTTTCGCGTACCCGAATTCACGGGAGTGTGGGTCGGCGACGCGGCGGCGGCCGCCGATCCGATCGCGCGGGCCGCCGGCCACGCCCGCAAGATCGCGTCGATCGGAGTACACGTGAGCCGCTGGGTCACGTGGCATGGCTTCGCGCTGAACCTGACCGCCGAGGCGCTCGAGGGCTTCCGCTGGATCGTCCCGTGCGGGATCGACGCGGTACGGATGACCTGTGTCGAGGCGGAAGGCGGCGATCCCGACAGGCAGGGCATCCAGCGCCTCCTTGCGGTCGCCTTCGCGGACGCCTTCGATACGTCCGCCGAACTCGAGACGGAAGTCGAACCCGGCGGGCGGCTGTCCTTCGTGGAGCGCGTCGCGTGACGGGCCTGTTCGACATCCTCGGACCCCGGATGGTCGGGCCGTCGAGTTCGCACACGGCCGGCGCCTGCCGCCTGGGCTACGTCGTGCACGCCATCATGGGCGGCGTGCCGGACGAAGCGAAGATCGGCCTGCACGGGAGCTTCGCCATGACGGGAGAGGGACATGGAACGAAGACTGCCATCCTCGCAGGCCTGCTTGGTTATCGTCCCGACGACACCCGCATCCGAGACGGCCGGGCCCTCGCGGACGAAGCCGGGCTCGTGTCGAGCTTCGAGACCGTGGAACTCGGCGAAGAAGCGCATCCCAACACGGCGAAGTTCGACGTGCGACGAGGCGAAGATCGTGTGACCCTCGTCGGGTGCTCGATCGGCGGCGGGCGGATCCAGATCCAGCGGATCGACGGTTTCCCCGTCGACCTGTCCGGGTCGCTCCCGACCCTGGTCATCCAGGCGGACGACGTACCCGGCACCGTGGCGGAGATCACAGGGATGATCGCCCGGCGCGGGCTGAACCTCGCGACGATCCGGGTCGACCGGACAGGGCGCGGCGAGAAGGCGCTGATGACCATCGAGACGGACGAGGCCGTTCCCGAGGACATGCTCGCCGAGATCGCGGATAGGCCGTGGGCGCACTGGATTCGTAACGTGCTGCGACTGAACGCATGAACGCCTACACGCTCGGGGCGGGCGACTCCGCTCCCCGGAAGGGAATCGAGGGACCCGATGTATAGATCGATCGCCGACTGGATCGCGGGCGCCGAGGAAACCGGCGTC
>JBPCJZ010000090.1:0-4056 GCA_051004775.1 Gemmatimonadota bacterium | reverse complement strand
AAGTGATGCCACTCTTCCTTCGGCAGCACCTTCATGAGCTCTGCTTCGATTTTCTCGGGGGTCGTTTCGCGGGTCAGCCCGAGCCGGCCGGAGACGCGGCGAACGTGGGTGTCGACGACGATGCCCTCGACTTTTCCGAAGGCGTTGGTCAGCACGACGTTCGCGGTCTTCCGCGCCACCCCGGGGAGCTCGAGAAGCTCTTCCATCGTGTCCGGCACCTTGCCGGCGTACTCCTGTTCGACCCGGGCGGCCATTCCCTGGATGTTTCGCGCCTTGTTCCGGTAGAAGCCGGTGGAGCGGACGAGTTCCTCGAGTTCATCGCGGTCCGCCTCCACGTAGTCGTGGGCTGTCGGATACCTCTCGAACAACGCCGGCGTAACCTTGTTCACCCGCTCGTCCGTGCACTGCGCCGAGAGGATCGTCGCGACGAGCAACTGGAGCGGAGTCTCCCAGTCGAGACTGATCTCCAGGTCGGGATATGCCTCGCGCAGCAGCGGGGCGATCGCCGCCGCCCGCTCGCGCCGGCTGGCGCGCGACTCACGGCCTCGGCGCTTCCTCTCAGCCATCCATCTTCTCCCGTCGTTGGATCCAGTAATGCAGGTCGGACATGGTCACGGCTCCCATCGGCTCGCCGGACGTCGCGACGATTCCCGGCCGATCGAGGTGAACTCGAAGCAACTCCGCCGCGTCCGGCAGCGGCGTGTCCCCGTCGAGCCGCGGAAGGTGCTCGAGCGGCGTCATCACGTCGAAGACGGGCACCTCCGCGCGACGGGCCGACGGTACGGCGGCCGCGTCATCCAATGTAACGGCGCCGACGAGCAGGCCATCACGCTCGACGAGACGAGCGTGGCCGGGAACCGCGTTGGGCGACTCGCGAAGGAGGTCCGACACGCTGATGGCGGCAGACACCGGCCCTTCGGCCGGATCGACGATGGCGGACACGGGCGTCGCGGCGAGAGACGAGCGAACGCTCCGCAATCGATTCTGCCGTTCCGCGGAGGCCGCCGCGCCGGCGAGGAACCAGCCGAGGAATACCGCCCAGGCTCCGGCGAGCCGCGCCTCGTACGCTACGAACATCCAGGCGCCCGCGACGATCAGCAACCATCCGAACATCCTCCCGATCCTCGTGGCCCAACGCGTCGCGCGGGTCAGGTCGCCACTCAACTGCCAGAGCACGGAGCGCAGGATCCGGCCGCCGTCCAGCGGAAAGGCCGGCACCATGTTGAACACGGCCAGGATCAGGTTGAGTCGGGCAAGGGTGCCCGTGAGCAGGAGGGCGGACTCGAGCCCGGCGCCGAGAGCGGCGCGCCCCAGCAGCCAGAAGACCCCGGCCAGCCCGAGGCTGGCGAGGGGCCCGACGACGGTGAGGGCGAACTCGTCCACCGGGCGGCGCGCTTCCATGCGCATCTCCGCGACCCCGCCGAAGATGAACAGGGTGATGCGGTCGACCGGGATGCCGCGGCGGCGGGCCGCGAGGGCGTGGGCAAGCTCGTGGATCAGCACCGAAACGAACAGCAGGAGCGCCGATGAGAAGCCGAGGCCCCAGTACGTCGCAGCGGCCAGGTCGGGGGCACGGAACGGGAAGTCGAACGTGGCGAACGTCCACGTCAGCAGACCGAGAACCGCGAACCAGGACCAGTCGAGCCGCAGGCGGATGCCGAAGATCCGGGCGACGTCGATGCCGCCCAGCCTCATGGCGCTCTCCGGCCCGATAGCGCGCTGTACGCTCCGCAGAAGTAGATGAGCGGGTCGTTGGGTACACCGTCGTTGACGGCGATGCGGACCACCCGGCCGATGCAGACCGTATGATCGCCCGCGAGGACGGCGCGGTCGAGCTCGCACTCGCAGACCGCCAGGGCGTCCGGCACGACGGGGCTCCCGGTGATCCCGCTCTCCCAGGCGACGCCGTCGAACTTCTCCGCGGTCAGACCTGCGAAGCGGCGCGCCAGAGCCTCCTCTCCCCGGCCGAGGAAGTTCAGCGCGAACTGGCCCGTTTCTTCGACGGCGGCGAGGGTCGCGGAACCGTTGGACAGCGAAGCGAGAACGAGAGGAGGCTCGAGCGACACCGAGCAGACGGCCGTGGCGGTCATGCCGCACGGGCGGCCCTCCGCGTTCAGCGCCGTCACGATGCTCACGCCGGCGGCGAGCCGGCTCATCGCAACGCGGAAGTCGACCTGATCGACCGGACCCGGGTCGCGCCCCGGATCGGCGCCCGGATCACGGGAGAGGTTCACGATCCTCCGCTTCGAGGCGCAGCACCCACAGTCCCGAGTTGAGGTCGCTCACGAACAGCGATCCCTTGAACGGCTGCGGCCCCCAGGCCATCGTGGCATTCGGCACGTCACCGTCGGTCGTTTCCGTCATGAACCAGCCGATGTCGCGACCCTGCCGCCACAGATCGCCGCGCAGTTCCCCCGCGATATCTACGACGCGGACCCCGGCCTGGTAGTACGCGACGTACAGGCGGTCGTTCTCGACCCACATGTTGTGCGCGCCGGCTTCGGGGATCCGGTAGAACGCTACTTCGACGGGATGCTCGATGTCCGCGACGTCGATCACGTGAACGTACCCGCGCGGACCGTTCGCGCACTCCGAGCAGCCGAAGATCTCATCCGCCACGAACACCCAGTTCCGGTACCGGATCGCGTGATGCGTGTTGCCGTAGGATTCCGCGCCGAGCGGATAGCTGTAGACGTGGCGTGAGACGAAGCGAGGCGCCGTCGACGTGCCGCCGGCCACGCCGGCCCCCACGTCGAGGATCACCAGTCCGTCGTTCCAGTAGCTGAGGTACGCAAGGCCGTCTTTTACCATGACGTCGTGCAGCGACCGCCCCTCCGACTCCACACCCCACCGGCCGACGTGGCGGGGCGCTTCGGGGTCGGAGATGTCGACGATGTGCAGGTCGCGCGTGCCGTTGTGCACGGCGTACACCAGGTCACCCTCGATCCACACGTTGTGCACGCCGCCGGTCAGATTCTCGGTGAAGTGAGTGATCATCCGCGGGTGGGCCGGATCGAGAATATCGAACAGGGTGATGCCGTTGCGGCGGTTCGCGGCGCCCTCGCTCGTCACGACGGCGATCGTCGCGTCGTCGTTGATCTTCACGTCGTTGACCCGGCGGCCGTCGAGCTTCGCGGAATCCGCGAGCGTCGGGGCGCCGGGATCGGTCACGTCCCAGACGTATAGCGTCGCGGCGGCGAGTGTGCCCGTGTAAGCGTAGTCACGCCCGTTGACGCCCTCGAAGACCCACAGATCGGTCGTCGCGCCCGCGCCCGACGGCAGCGCCTGGTGGCCGACGACACGAACCTCCGCGCGCGGCGGCCGCGGACGGGCTCGGATCTCCGACACGGCGGCCAGGTCGCCGAACGTGGCGACGACCCGGTACGTCCCCGCGGTGTTGGCGACGAAGGAACCGTCCGTGTCGACCTGCGCCGACCCCACGGAGGCGCCGGGCTCGTTTCCGACCGACCACTCGACCCGGGCGTCGTCGAGCGCGGCGCCGGCTCCGGTGAGCGCGGCGACGGACATGTGCACGACCTCGCCTACCTCGACGTCGGCCGACGCCGGAACAAGCTCGATGCGGCGTACCGGATTCAAGACGACACGAATTTCGTGCGACGCGGACACGCCTTCGACCGTGGCATCCAGCCGCGTCGTGCCCGGTGCGACGGCGGTGAGGCCGCCGCCGGGGGCCACACTCAACACTTCGGGGGCGGAAGAGCGCCATTCCGGCACGGGCGGCTGTTCCCGCGGGCCCCACTGTGTGGATGCCCGCCCGACGGCCACCGCGCGCGTCCCGGCGTACAGCCGATCCGGGGCCTCGATCGCGAGCCGGGACAGGGGTGCCGGCCGCACGACCACGTCGATCGACCCGACGGGGGCGCCGGGGATGGGCGCCGCGTCGAGCAGTGCCTGGGCGGTTACGGCGCCGGTGCCCTCGCGGACGGCCACGAGGGCCGAGTCGCCCTCGACCGCCAGAAGCCGGACCGGAGCGCGCACGCGAAACTCGACGCTGTCGAGCTCGGCCCCGTTCGCGTCGAGCGCACGCACGACGAC
>JBPCJZ010000089.1:0-3987 GCA_051004775.1 Gemmatimonadota bacterium | reverse complement strand
CGTCTCGCGAGCGTGCTCGACGAGATCTGCGGGGCGCGCGACATCCCGGGGAACCTGGTGTTTCACCTCGCGCTGCCGCCTCGCTTCTTTCCCGATGCCGTGCGGGGACTCGATGCGGCGGACCTGTCGCATTCCGACCGGGGATGGCGTCGCCTCGTGATCGAGAAACCCTTCGGTTCCGACTTCGAGAGCGCGCGGGCGCTCGACACGACGCTGCGGGCCAGCTTCGACGAGGAGCAGATTTACCGCGTCGACCACTTCCTCGGGAAGGAGACCGTGCAGAACATGCTCGCCTTCCGGTTCGCCAACGCGGCCTTCGAGCCCGTGTGGAACTCGAACTAC
Organism: Gemmatimonadota bacterium; assembly: GCA_051004775.1. Lineage (GTDB taxonomy): Bacteria > Gemmatimonadota > Gemmatimonadetes > Palauibacterales > Palauibacteraceae > JARFPW01. The sequence goes on along the minus strand of JBPCJZ010000089.1, from coordinate 3,645 downwards.
ATCGACCACGTGCAGATTACCGTCGCCGAGGACATCGGGATCGGGGACCGGGCGGGCTTCTACGAGGACACCGGCGTCATCCGCGACATGGTGCAGAACCATCTCCTGCAACTCGTCTGCATGACGGCCCTCGAGCCGCCGGTGACGTTCGACGCCCGGTCACTGCGGGACGAGACCGCCAAGGTCCTCCAGGCGGTCAACGTGCAGCCGGTCGACCTCGAGACCGGGGTCGTCACGGGCCAGTACGGGCCGGGGGAGGCCGACGGGCGTCGCGTTCCGGGATACCAGGAGGAGAAGGACGTCGACCCCGGGTCGCGGACGCCGACCTTCGCCGCGCTCGAACTCAGCCTCGATAACGCCCGGTGGGCGGGGGTGCCGTTCTACCTGCGGACGGGCAAGCGTCTGAAGCGGAAGCTCACCGAGGTCGCGATCCAGTTCGCGCCGGTCCATCACCACGTGTTTCCCGGCGCCGGCCCCGCGGCCGATTCGGGAAACCTGCTGATCTTCCGGCTCCAGCCGGACGAAGCGATCGCCCGCTCCTTCCTCGCGAAACGGCCGGGGCCCGGCTTCGCGCTCGACCGGGTAAGCATGCACTTCGACTACGCCGAGGCATTCGGCATCGAACATCCGCCCCGGGCCTACGCGTGGCTCCTGCATGACGTGATGCGTGGCGACCAGACCCTGTTCGCGCGCAGCGACTGGATCCTCGAAGCGTGGCGCGTCGTCGATCCCGTGATCGCGCAGTGGGAGAATGTGCGCCCACCGAGCTATCCGAACTACGCCGCGGGGTCGTGGGGTCCGGAAGCCGCGAACGAACTCATCCGGCGGGACGGGCGCGAGTGGCTGGAGTCCGATTGAGGATCGAGCCGACGTGAACATCGGGCCGACCGAAGTGGTGGTGGTCGAGGCGGAGGCGTTCGCGGAAACGGCCGCCCGGCGGATCGCGGAGAAGCTGCGGGAGGCGGCGGGTCGCGGCCCCGGATCCGAATCTGGACCCGGCCGAATTTCGCTCGCGCTGTCCGGCGGCTCCACGCCGGAACCCGTATACCGGGCGCTGGCCAATGAGCCCCTCGACTGGGAGCGGATCGACATCTTTCAGGTCGACGAGCGCGCGGTCTCGCGCGATCACGAGGACCGGAACCTGGGGATGATCCGCCATGCGCTGCGCGGACCCTGGGGCGTCTGCGGCGCCCGCGTCGAGCCGATGGACGTCATGGCCGACGACCTGAACGAGGCCGCACGTCGCTACGCCGCGCTGCTTCCGCCCTCGCTGGACGTCGTGGTACTCGGCATCGGCGAGGACGCGCACACGGCCAGCCTGTTCCCGGACGACGAGAGTTGGGACGCGGCGGACTCGGAGGACGCGCCCGCGGCCGGTGTCGACGCCCACGCCGCGGAGGTCCTCGTGACCGGGAGCCCGCGCCATGCTCATCGGAGGATGACGCTGGGTCCGCGCGCCTTACAGTGCGCGTCGTCATTGGTCGTCCTGGCCAGGGGCGAGTCGAAGGCCGCGGCCGTCGCCCGTGCACTCGAGGCCGGACCCGTCCGGGAGGCTCCCGCCCGCCTCGCGCGGGGCGGAGTTTGGATCCTCGACACCGGCGCCGCGCGTGCTATCAGCGGGTCCGGCTAGGCCGCGGTTGTCGGCATCGTATTGGCCTGCTCGAGCACGCTCACGTCGTGGTGAACGGCCCGAGCGTCTCGACCAGGAAGTCCGTAAGTCTGCGTCCCGACTCGCCTGTCGGGTCGCGGTCCGGATCGAAGATCGTAACATCCAGGCCGATCGAAGCGCGGCTGCGAAGCAGCGCACCGAGTATCTCGTGCGGCTCCGGGTACGTGAGTCCGTCGGGCTGCGGCGAATCCACCGCCGGCATGACAGCGCTCGTGAGAACATCGACATCGAGGTGGATCCAGAATCCGTCGACCCCGCTCGACTCCATCAGTACGGCAGGGCCTCGGCCGGTAGCGAGGGCCAGATCCATTCCGGCAACGCCTCCGGTCGCCGAAGTCGCGGGCGTCTGGAAATCGTCGTGGCCATCGATGAACACGAGGCCGTAGCGGCCGCCTCGCTGACGGCATCACCGCATCTATTGGGGTTGGTTCGGCATCCAGCGGTTAATTCGATCGGCAGTGTCCAAACACGAAGCTGCCTGACCCGTGTTGTTCATGACCTGCTGGCGTCCAGGCCCTGCTGCCCGGCGAGCACCGCGTCTCCACGAGCCGGTGCCAGCGAAACCCCAGTTCAGTGGCGAGCCCTCGATCCTCGTCCGGCCTCTGTTCTTTCGTGCCCGACGTTGGCAGGTTCGTGAACTCAAACTGAGTATTGCGAAGGAGATCGAAGTGAACGGGACCCGACCCGGCATGGACCGCGTTTCCCCGAACGCCTTCAGCAACCGTATCGCGGCCTGGGACGGGCTGGCCGTGATCACGCGCTTCGACCGCCCCACCGGTTCGTGGATGCTCATCGCACTTCACGACGACACGCTCGGCCGGCCGACCGGGGGGACTCGGATGCGGGTGTACGCCGACCCCGCCGACGCGCTCGAAGACGCCCAGCGCCTGGCCGAAGGCATGACCCACAAGTGGGCAGCCGTCGGGCTGCCCTATGGCGGCGGCAAGGCGGTGATCGCTCCGCCACGTCCGCTGGAGTCGGAAGAGCGCCACGGTCTGCTGGAACGCTACGGCCGGTTGCTGGCCTCGCTGGGCGGCGTGTTCGCCACCGGCGAGGACCTCGGTACCACCCCGGATGACATGGCCCTGATCGCTCGCCATACCCGGTACGTGATGGGGAAACCCGGCGGTGAACCAGAGGACCCCGGACCCTATACCTCGCGTGGCGTTTTCCACGGCATTCTCGCGACGCTCGCCCACCTCGACGGAAGCACTGGACAGCCCCCTGGCGACGGCCCGCCCCGGCTATCCGGCGAGTCGGTGCTGATCCAGGGGTTGGGCGACGTCGGCACGCCGCTGGCCCGACAACTCTCGGACGCCGGCGCCCGGCTGCTGCTCTGCGACCTGGACGCCGCGCGGGCCGAGGCGCTCGCCGCCGAGCTCGATGCCGAGGTCGTCGCGCCCAACCGCGTTTTCGCCACCCCTTGCGACGTCTTCGCCCCCTGCGCCGTGGGCGCGGTGATCAACCGCGAGACGATCCCGCTGCTCCGCTGCCGTGCGGTGGCGGGTTCCGCCAACAACCAGCTCGCCGAGCCGGAGGATGCTGACCGGCTCCATCGCCGCGGCATCCTCTACGCTCCGGACTACTTGATCAATGGCGGCGGCGCGCTGGCCTTCGGCTTGATGGAGCTGCACCCTGGGGCCGACGACGATGAGATCTTCTCACGAGTCGAAGCGCTGGGGGATTCGTTGATCGAGGTCTTCGATGAGGCGGCAGAGAGAGCGGAGTCGCCACTCGCCACCACCCATCGAAGAGTCGAGGAGGTCCTTGCCGGTCGCAGACCGCTGGCCGACTACGGCTGACGCCGGATCAGGGAGCGTCCGGGGCGATCAGGTCGAGGTACTGGTCGACGAACAGATCATGAACTTGCTCTTACTCCACCGCAAACCTGCCCCCCTACGTCGCGTCGATACGGGTCGTGCCCGTCCGAGCGTCGTCGACGGACAGCGCGCCCGCCCCCATCAGAGCCAGCGCCA
>JBPCJZ010000088.1:0-10517 GCA_051004775.1 Gemmatimonadota bacterium | reverse complement strand
TCATGTCTCCGTGATATTGAGGTGCAACGCGTGGGCCGCGCGCGAAGAGGTATAAAGTCGCCACGATGGGGGATTGTGGAAAAATCGGGTTGTGTCACGGCGGGCGGATCTGCACGGCGGCAGGTGGGCGGTGAAATGGCGGAGCTGCGGAGGGTCGGAGCGGCGGGGCGGTGGGGTCGGCGGGGCGTCTGCGGGGCGTCTGCGGGGCGTCTGCGTCGGGCGGGCGGCGCTACCGACGCCACGTCCATCCGGGGTCCAAGTAGCGAGCCTCCAGGGAGGCGGCCGCCGTTTCCTCGGCGGCCGTCAACTCACCGGGATCCGGCAGGACCGAGAACTCGGCCCCGAATCCGGCCCGCAGCGCTCCCACGAGATCTTCGGTCGTCGGGAGAACCGAACAGAACTCGGCGACGGCCGCCGCTCCGGTCGGCGCGTGGCCGGTGGACGGACCGGAACGCGATGCGTCCACAACGCGCAGTTCGTCCACCACGTGCTGTTCGTCGACCAGCAGCAGAGAGCCGTGTTGCAGAAGAGCGCCGCCGTCGCGCCACTGGGCGCTGCCGACGAGCTTGCGCCCCGCCGCTGTGACTTCACCCGGAAGGGGATCCCTGAAGCATGCTTCGGCGGAAGGGGGCGGAGCGCGGCGGGGCGGGGACCCTCGCGGCCCGGCCGGCGCGTCCCCGGTGCATTCGGCGGGGATCCCGAGTTCGAGCAGGCCCGCGGCAAGGGCGCGATTGAGCCGACAGTACGCGCTGCGGAGCGAGCCCCAGGTGTCCGCGGGGGCGGCCACCGCGTACGTGAGCTCTCTGTGATGGTACACCGCCCGGCCGCCGGTCGGACGCCGCAGTACGTCGATGCCGCGCTGCCGTGCACGCTCGGGATCGTACGCTCCACGCGCCGACTGATTCCGGCCGAAGGAGAGGCAGCCGGGGGACCACTCGTAGAACCTCAGCGTGACCGAACCCCTGGCGGCCGCGCTCCGCATGATCGCCTCGTCCACGGCCATGTTGCGGACGCCCCCCTGCGGTGGGTCGACGAGGAGCCGAATCAACTCACCACTTCGGCTTCCATATGGCCGCGTCGACGATGGACCACAGATGGATGATCCAGCCGAGCAGAATCACCCACAGCACGGCGGCGAGCACGAACATCACGATCGCCAGGACGACCCGCCCCTGTATGAGCTGGCCCAGACCGGGCACGAAGAAGCTCGCGAGCGCGGCTATGACATTTCCGGCGGAACCCTGACCAGACATTTCGGTCTCCCGGATTGAGTTGCTCTTGATCCGGCCCTTCGCGGGGCCGTCACGGAATACTACGGGGGTCGGGCTCTGCAGGTGTCACCGGCGCGGACACCGGACCCGCCGGTAGGGCACCAAAAAAGGCCGGTTCCGAAGCCCGTGTCTCGCCGCCTCGCCCGCTCCGGGACATACCGACCATCATTCCGCCCCGCGGGGCCATCCACTGCCGCCTGCGCTTCCCGCGGCCGCAGCGGCGAGGACCGGAAGCCCGCGAAATGGCCGAACGGGTTGCCGACCGCCCCGGTCGGCAGTGACGAGACCTTTACTGCGGTGCTTGGGAAGGGATTCGGGCATCCGTACGGGGGGTCTGGTCGCCCGTCGGGAAACTGTATACAGTATTAATATGACGATCACGCGAGCCTACGGATGAAATCTGCGAATCGGGCGAACCTGAGCCTGGAGATCGCGGACCAGATAAGAGCGGCGATCGTCGAGGGCGAATTATCACCTGGCGAACGGTTGAACGAGGTGCACCTGGCCCGCCAGCTCGCGGTCAGCCGCACGCCGATCCGCGAAGCCCTCTCCCGGCTTGCTTCGGAGGGGATGGTGAAAGCGGAGCCGCGACTCGGATTCTACGTCCGAGAGTTCAGCGCCGAGGAGATCGAGGATCATCATCTCATCCGGTCCGTCCTCGACCCGGCGGCGCTGCAACTGACGGGCATTCCGGACCACCGCACCCTAGACGCGCTGCATGCGCTGAACGGAAAGATCGCCGTATCGGCGGGAGACGCGCGCAGGACGGTGGAACTCGACGACGAGTGGCATCTGTTGCTGCTTGAAGGCTGTCCAAACGGACTGCTCCTCAAGCTCATCCGTCAGTTCATGCAGCGGCGACGGCTGTTCGAGCTCTCCTACCTGAGCGATCGCCGAAACGTGGAGGTGTCCGTCGGAGAGCACGACGTGATAATCCACACCCTGCGGCGCGGGAAGCTGGATCGGGCGGTCGACGCTCTGCGGATCAACCTGCAGAGCGCCGTCGGCCCTATAGTTCAGCGGTTGGCCTCGACTTAAGCCTCGCCACCGCCGCCGCCACCTCCACCGCCGCCACCTCCGTCGAGCGGGGTGCAGGACATCTGGAACGCAAATGTGACGCTGGGATCCTTGACCTCGATCGTCTGCAATTCTCCGCCGGCTACGGTGCAGTTCTTGGCGAGTCCGCCGATTTCGAGGTCGTGAAAGCCGAACTCGACATTCGTGTACGTGATCGTCGCGCCGCCGGAGGACGTGTTCGGCGCTCCTCCGTCCAGCGCGATCGTAACCGTATCGTCGACGTCTTGACTCGACGCGGTCGCTTCAACCCTCACCTGCAGCCGGGCGCCCTCGCTCGGGCCGCCGCCACCGTCCGGGTCCGTCGAATCGCCGCAGGCCGCGCCGATCAAGACGGCGCCGGCCAGACCGAGCATAGTCATCGGTCGGGTAATCATGGATGCCTCCGTTTCCTGCCTACCTGGGTCTGGGCTCGAGCCGATCGCGGCAGGTTCGCGATCGTTGGTTCTTTACACCGCTACCGATCCGGATGTTCGCGCGTCGTTCCGCCGCCGGCTGGGTCTCTCCTACGGCGCGCCGTGCTCCAATTGATACGCTACGATCCACGTCTCGTCGAGTTCTCCTACCTCGTACGCCCAGACGGTATCGCCGAGAGCGGCCTGGAGCCGGGCCTTCGCCGGCGCTCGTACCGTGCCGAGGAAGACGCCAGTTGGGTCGAACACGTCATACTGCGCTCCGGGCACACCGTGGTATTCTTCGCCGAAACTCAATCCCGTTGGTCGCTCACGCTGGACCCAGAGATTCCCTTCGTGGGAGAAGAACAATCGACCGTACGGTGCCAGAGAGTCGGGGCGAGGCGCGGCGGCGATGGCCTCCTCCAGGCCGGTCGGTGGTTCCTCCTCCGATCGGCCGAGCTTCTCCGGGCGGTCGATCGGGAGCGGAGGCGCGTCGCGGCACAAGGTCGATCGGTGGGCGCCATCGCGACTCAGGATCCGGATGCGATAGCGAGCGTCTTCTCCTCCGATGGCAATCTCACCGCTTCGTCCAGTCGCGACCGCCAGCATCGGCCAACCCGGCGCGTTGCGGTCTCCGTAGGGCCGACCGCCGCCGATCGTCGGCACCGTCGTTGATCCGATCGTGTCGAAGCTGTCGAGTCCCGGCAACGATCGAAGAACTACTGAATGGGCCGGCGCCGATTCCCTGGTCGGCGAGCGGTTCGATGCGTCGACGCTCGCCGCCGGTCGCAAGAGCGCGGAGCCTGCCGGCGTGACACCGGCCCAAGCAAGTTCGCCGCTGGCCACGGCCGGCCCTGTCATCGAGGTCGGCACCGGGAGGTCTTCGCGAGGTGATTCACCGACGCCAACGTATACGATCTTCGAGTTCGCAATGTCGAACACCGCGACATCGGCTCCATCGGGGGACCACGCGGCCGCCACCGGCGCCCCCAGTTCTCCTGGACCCTGGCCCGACCGAGCGGAAGGCTCTCCCCACGCGCCGTCCGGACCGATGATCGTCAACTCGCTCAGGCCGAAGTCCGCCACGGCAAGTTGACCGTTCTTCGAGACCGAAGCACTCAGTGGAAAAGTCAGCTCCTCTCCCTCGTTGAGCCCTCCTGCCCTCCAGAGTTCTGTGAAGCGTGGCTCGGGGAGACCATCGTTCGTCCAAACGCCGGCATCGCCTGCACCGGTGAACACGATTGTCGCGTCCGGTGAACCAGCGTCGCACCAGGCGCCCGGACTTTCGGCTTCGGAGGAGCAGGCGGTGAGAACCAGCAGGGTCGCGACGCAATCGCGGCGCGTGGCACGCGGCGGCATCATTGCGTCCCCCGGTGGAGACGAAACCGTCCGACGTAGCTGACTTCCAGTTCGTCGAGCCAGGTCGCGATGACGAAGTCGGGTCCGAAGTCGGCAATGTAGAGCTTCTCGGGCGCCTTCAATTCGCCCAGCCACCGGCCCGCCTCGTCAAATACGAGGGCGTCTGGCTGCGGTTCCCAGGCCGGTGCCCACGGGGTGACCAGTATATGACCGTCAGGCGTGACCTTGAGGGCGCGAATGGCAGGCATGTGTTCGGAGCGGCCGGCAGCGTCTCGGTTTACATCGCGGGACGCGGGGCGGTAGGCGTCGGGGATGGCGAAGCGTTCGAACTGCTCCTCGATACTGGCCATGTGATTGTCGATATCCGTTGCGGTCACCTTACGTAGCGGTCGGTCGAGCCGGATGAGGCGCTCGAGGCTCCCGGTGCTCGACAGAACCCTTACCTCGAATTGGTCGCCCTGCGTCAAATACATGCGTCCGTTTGCTGCCGTTGCGACTCCTCGCGCAGCGAACGGCAGACCCACGTCGAGATACGTGTTCGAGGGTGGCACGGGGCGATGCAGGGCGCGCCTCGCAATGAGGGTGTCGAGGATCGCTGTGCGGTTTCCATCCGAACCGTAGAGCGAGACTTCGAGGAACCGCTGGTATGCGTCGCCGGATTCCGGCCCCGCGAGCTCGGTGGCGATTGCCCAGACGGACGAAGATATGAGGCCGAGGAACTGCAAAGCGGGAGAAGCGGCGCTTCGCTGCAATTTCACGTCGCGAACGAACCCCCCCGCCGGGTCGAACAGGGACACCTTCGCCAGGCGCCGATCGAAAGCGAGAACGGAATCCCCGTCCATCACCGCAGCGGCCGAAAGGGACTCGAACTCGCCCGGTCCGGAACCGGCCCGGCCGGCGGTCCGGAGGTGCTCGCCGGAGGCGGAATAGTAGCGTAGTTCCTGCGCCCCGAGGTCCGCTACGAGAATCCGGCCGTCGTGCAGGAGGTAGGGAACGGGGGCGGCGAATGTGTACTCCGGCGGGCCGTCGATCGCTCCGATTGTGACCTCGGGAAGCGTATCGAGCCTCCAGCCGTCCCCCGGCCCCCACGCGGGTGCGTGATTCTCGACGATGGTGACGCCAGCGCTGTCACTGACGGTCGGCGGGGCCGCGCTGGTCGAACCGCGGTTCGATGTCGCGCCGTCTCCGCAGGCCGCGCTGGACGCGAGGAGAGCGGCCATCGCCGTCACGCAGGTCCGACGCGCCGCCGGCCCCGCGACCGGCCGCCCGCTACGAGTTCGGGATGTTCTGCCGCGGAAAGTCTTTCCGCTCCTTCGGGTCCGGCCGGCCACGCTGCTCCTCCGGGTCGAGCTGCACGTTGTGTTTCCGCCCCGCTCCCTTACCGCCTTCGCCCTCGTCGGCCGCATCTTCGGCCGCATGTTCGGCCGAATCGCCGCGTTCGTCCGGGCTCGGGCGATCGTTGTCCTGGTCGTCAGTCATTTGTCGGCCTCCATCTCAGGTCCAGTTGCCGGCCGGCCCGGCCCTCGTCGAGGCGCCGCAACGGCGTCTCGTGGGGGGCGGCCTGCACCATTTCGGGGTCGTCCTCCGCCTCCTGCGCGATCGACTGAAGCGCTTCGACGAAGCGCTCGATTTCGTCCTTCGTTTCCGTCTCCGTGGGCTCGATCATCAGGGCTTCAGCCACGTTGAGCGGGAAATAGATGGTCGGGGCGTGGAAGCCGTAGTCGAGCAGTCGCTTCGCCACGTCCATCGTCTTCACGCCGGTCCGCTTCTTCATCGCGACGGGCGAGAACACGGACTCGTGCATGCCACGGCCGTACGGCAGTGCGTAGGTCGCGTCGTCTTCGAGCAGCGCCGAAAGGTAGGCGTTGTTCAGCACGGCCGCCTCGGCGGTGGCGCGGATGCCCTCGCGGCCGAGCATACGGATGTACGTGTAGGCCCGGACGAGCACCCCGAAGTTGCCGTAGAACCCGTGGATCTTCCCGATGGAGGACGGGCGGTCCCAGTCGAGCTCGTATTCGTACTCCTGGCCCGGCCGGCGCGCGACCTTGGGAACCGGCAGGTACTTGGCGAGGTGCGCCTTCACGCCCACCGGCCCCGCGCCCGGCCCGCCGCCGCCGTGGGGCGTGCTGAAGGTCTTGTGCAGGTTGAAATGCACGATGTCGTAGCCCATGTCACCGGGACGGGTTACCCCCATCAGCGCATTCAGGTTGGCGCCGTCCATGTACATCAGGCCGCCGGCCTCGTGTACGAGCCGGCAGATTTCCTCGATGTCTGACTCGAACTTCCCGAGGGTGTTGGGATTCGTGAGCATCATCCCGGCGCAGTTGTCGTCGAGCGCCGCCTTCAGCGCATCGAGGTCAACCCGGCCGTCAGCTCCGGAGCCGAACTCCACCGCCTCGAACCCCGCCATCGCGGCGGTTGCCGGGTTGGTTCCGTGCGCGCTGTCGGGGAACAGCACCTTCGTGCGGTTCGCGTCGCCGCGCTCGCGGTGGTACGCCCGCATCACCAGTACCCCCGTCATCTCGCCCTGGGCGCCGGCCGCGGGCTGGAGCGTGATCTCGTCCATTCCCGCGACTTCCTTGAGCATCTCGGCCAGCTCGAACATGAGTTGCAGCGCGCCCTGGGCATTCTCGTGTGGGGTGAACGGATGCAGACCCGCGAAACCGGGGAGCCGCGCCGCGGCTTCGTTCACCTTCGGATTGTACTTCATCGTGCAGGACCCCAGCGGATACAGGGCGCGATCGACGTGGTGATTCTTGAGCGACAGCTCCGTGTAGTGGCGCACCACTTCGTTCTCGGGCACCTCCGGCAGAGCGGGCGCGTCGGCGCGCGCGCGCAGGAGCGCCGCCGGAATCAGCTCCTCGAGCGGCCGGGTCTCGACGTCCGGCATCGGCACGCGCGTCCCGCGGCGCCCGGGTTCGGACTTCTCGAAGATGGTCGGTGTGTAGTCGCTCTTCAGCGGAAACTGGGCCATGGCCCGTCACTCCTCAATTGAACTTGAATTCGTGGGTTTCGCCGGGCGCGAGGACCAGAACGTCGGAGCGGGGCTCGACGAGTGACCGGAAATGAGCGGTGTCCTGCTCGATCGGTGGCCACGTGTCGTAGTGGACGGGGACGACCACGCGGGGCTTGATCATCTCCGCCGCCCGCGCCGCGTCTTCCGGGCCCATCGTGAAGTTGTCGCCGATCGGCAGGACGGCGATATCGACCCGGTCCTCCAGCAACTCCATGTCCCATGTCAGCGCCGTGTCGCCCGCGACATACAGCCGGATACCGTCCAGGTGAAGGAGAAATCCGGACGGCGGGCAACTGAACCCGTCCGCGTCGTCGGAATCGAGCCGGTCGATATTCCCGCCGTGCAGGGCGGGCGTCAGCTTCAACCGTCCAAAGGGAAACTCGTGCCCACCCCCGATGCTCAGGCCATGGCTGTCGCCCCAACCCCGCACGTTCTCGGCATAGCTACACAGTTCCACGCTGCCGATCAGCGTAGCGCCCGTCTTCTCCAGCAGCCCCCAGGTGTCGCCCACGTGGTCGAAGTGGCCGTGGGTGAGCAGCAGATAGTCCAGCCGATCGTGAAAGTGCTCCGGCCCGACCGTCGCCTTCGGATTGTCCGTGAGGAACGGATCGATGAGCAACCGGGTGCCGTCCTCGGTCACGATCTCGATGGTCGCGTGCCCGTGCCAGGTGAAGCGGATCACGCGACGACCTCGACCAGCCGATTGATCTCCGCGCGGTTGCGCTTCTCGGTGAACGCGATCAACAGGCCGTCGTCGACCCCGAGGCTCACGAAGCGCTGCAGGCTGACCCCGACCAGCAGCCCCTCGGCGACTCCGCGTTCTATGACCTTCCAGGAGGGGCCCTTCGTCTTCACCGCGAACTCCCGGGCGACGGGCGCTCCGGGAAACAGCAGCTCGACTCCGGCCTCCTCGAGGCGCCGCCTGGCGTAATGGGCGTTCTGGATGGATGTCTCGGCGACCTGGCGCAGTCCGCTCTTGCCGACGAGCGACAGGTATACGGTCGCGGCCAGCGCCATCAGTCCCTGGTTCGTGCAGATGTTGCTGGTCGCCTTCTCGCGGCGGATCTGCTGCTCGCGCGTCTGCAGCGTCAGCACGTAACCGCGGCGGTCCTCTACATCGACCGTCCCTCCGACGATCCGGCCGGGCATCTTCCGTACGAGCTTGTCCGTCGCCGCGAACAGCCCGACGACGGGTCCTCCGAAGCTCGGACCGTTGCCGAACGGCTGTCCCTCCGCGGTCACGATGTCGGCGCCGCACGATCCCGGCGACCGGAGAACGGCGAGCATGACGGGGTCGGCCTGGACGACGAGCAGCGCGCCGGCCGCGTGCGCGGCTTCGGCGATCGGCTGCAGGTCTTCGATGGCGCCGAAGAAGTTCGGATACTGGACCAGTACGGCGGCGACGTCATCGCCGAGCGCGGCGCCCAGGGCATCGAGGTCCAGCCGCCCGTCGGTTCCGTAGCCTACGAGCTCGAGTTCCGTGCCCAGCCCCTCGAGGTAAGTATTCGTGACCTTGCGGCTGTGCGGATGCAGAGACCGCGCGGCGAGCACGCGCTCGCGGCGGGTGAACGCTCGCGCCATGACGGCGGCCTCGGCGGTCGAGGTCGGGCCGTCGTACATCGACGCGTTCGCGACATCCATCCCCGTCAGCTCGCAGATCATGGTCTGGAACTCGTAGATCACCTGGAGCGTGCCCTGCGCTACCTCGGGCTGGTAGGGCGTGTAGGCGGTGTAGAACTCGCTGCGCCGGATGATGTGGTCGACCGCCGCGGGAACGTAGTGGTCGTACATCCCGCCACCGGCGAAGCAGACGAGGTCCGGGTTACGGGCGGCGAGCTCGGTTACGCGGCGCATCGCCTCCCACTCGGAGAGCGCGGGCGGCACGTCGAGCTCGTGGTCGAGAACGAGACCCGAGGGGATGTCCGAGTAGAGTTCCCGGACATCGGAAACGCCGACCTTCGCGAGCATGTCGCGCCGGTCGGCGTCGCTGTGTGGAACGAACGACATGTATGACCGCCTGTGGGGGTGTTATTCGATGTGGTCTGCGTAGTCGGACGCGGACATGAGTGCGTCGAGTTCGGACGGATCCGACGCTCGCACCCGGATCATCCAGCCGTCGCCGTACGGATCCCCGTTGACGAGAGACGGATCTCCTTCGAGACCCGCGTTCACCTCGAGCACCTCGAGGCTGATCGGCGCGTAGAGGTCGGATACGGCCTTCACCGCCTCGATGGTGCCGAACACGTCCATCTTCGCGAAGCTGTCGCCGACTGCGGGCAGTTCGACGAACACGACATCACCGAGTTCACCCTGGGCGTAGTCGGTCACGCCGACGTAGTACTCGCCCTCCGCATCGGCCTCGCGGAGGTATTCGTGCTCTTCGGTATAGTGCAGCGAATCGGGAATCTCGGACATTCCGGCCTCCAGAAGCATGATACGTTGCGGCCGAAACCGCCGGGGCGAGGATCATACCGGGCGGCGGCGCGGGGCGTCAAGAAAATCGGGCGGCTGGACGGCTGTCGGAAATTCCTCCGCCACCTCTAGCTATCCCTCCGTCCGAGGCGACGCTTCCGGCGGTCCTCCTTCACCCGGCGTCGCGCGTCGCGGCTCGTCTCCCCCGGCATCATCATCTTCACCTCGATGCTGCCCATCACGGCGAGCCCGCGGATGCGGATGACCGGGGCCGACGGGTCCGAGGTCGGGACCGATTGATCGTGCCCGTCGAACCCGCCCATGATGCCGATGCCGGAGGTCTCGACGGTCACGCCGGGCGGCACGATGATCTCGGCTCCGCCCATGAAGGCCAGCACGCGGACCTCCGTGACGCCGGGACCGAGCCGCGCTTCGCGGAAGTCGAGGCCCGTCCCACCCATGAACGCGAACGTGTCGAGTTTGCGGGGAGGCACCCACGAACCTTTGCGGTCCGATCCACCGAGGATCGCGATCTGAAACCCGTGTTCTCTCTGCTCGGCGGGCGACGCGAGCGCCGGTGCCGGGGAGGCCTCGGGTGCGGCGACTCCGGTCTGCGCCCCCGGGAGCGCCGGAAGGCGCAAAAACAACCGCTCGAGGTCTTCGGGCGCGCCGGCCGCCCACGCCACGTCCACCATCTGCTCGTACGTGTCGACGTCGATGTCGTCGCGTACGTAGTGGGCGCGCAGGCGATCGACGGCCTGTTCCTTCGCGCGGTTCATCGCGACGGGAGGTTGCGCTGGTCGGAGGGATTCGCCGCGTTCGTTCATGGGCGGGAATGTGCGCGGCCCTGCCCCGCGACGCGAGTTAGGAGCTGGTCGCATCGCCGGTGGAGCCATCGGTCCCGATGCCGTGTACATTCTCGAAGCCTGTTGAAGAACTGTGGTGGGTCGCGCGAGTGGCGCTTACGCGGCTCAGGGCAGGAACGACGAC
>JBPCJZ010000087.1:0-18582 GCA_051004775.1 Gemmatimonadota bacterium | reverse complement strand
CACCGCCGCCTGGCGCTGGACCTGGTTGGGACCGATGCCGGGTTCTTCGTTGACTTCGGTTCCGGCGTCGTACAGAAAGACCTGGCTGGTGACGTTGCCGCTGACGGGCGTGCCGGCCGAGAACAGGTCGATGCCCGCTCCACTCGGAGCGAAGAAGAGGTCGTTGGACTGAACGAACATCGTCGCGAGAGAAAGCTTGTCGCCTTCCTCGGCGCTGATCGTGAACTCGAATGCCTGCCCTGGCGCCGCGGCACCAGGCGCGCTGGCTCCCACGGGCGTCGTGAACGCGCCCGAGGACTCGATGTCCCCGTCCGCGCCAAGAGACGCGGCGAGAGCCGATGGATCGCCGTCTTCCGCGATCGCCTCGAGCCCCGCGCCGAAGTCCGGCGAGTTCAGCGTGTACAGCGGATCAGCACCGGTATGGACGGCCCACACGCCGGGCGACAGCGGGATCGTGATCCCGGTGTTGGCCGCGATCGAGGTACCGAGCGCCGCGGGGTCGCCGTCCTCGGCGATGCCTTCGAGACCTTCCCCGAAGTCGGGACTGCCGACGGTGAACAGCGGATCGGGCGCCGTATGGACCACCCACGCCCCGGGCGACAGCGGTACGGCCTGCATGTCGGTGGACGTGGTGAGCGTCGTCGCCGTGGACACGTTCTCGATCCGCACGGTAAAGCTGTTCGGGCCGTCGGAGCTGATCGTGACCTCGATCACGTCGCTCACGGCGGGCAGATTCGAGAAGTCATCCGGGGCCAGCCGAACCGTGTTGTCGCCATCGGCCGCGCCCGTGTTCGGGGCCGCCTGGCGCTGGACCTGGTCGGCTCCCGTGCCGGGCTCCTGGTTCACTTCGGTGCCGGCGTCCCACAGCAGGATCTGCGACGTGACGTCGCCCGTCACCGGGGTGCCCGTGCCGTCGAACAGCTCGATGCCGTCACCGTCGGGTGCGAAGAAGAAGTCGTTCGAAGGAACGAACATCGTGGCGAAGGAAAGGCTCGCGCCGGTCGGCGCGGTGAAGCTGAACTCGAAGGCGTCGCCTGGCAGAATGGCGCCGGGCGTTCCGGCGACGACGCCCGTGTTGAACGTCCCGCTCTTCACGAACTGGTCCGCCGTGTCGACGTTCTCGATACGAACGACGAAGTCGGAGGTTGCGGGGCCATCCGGTCCCGTCGAGTCTTCATCGTCGTCGCACGCGGCGAGCCCGAGTGCGAGTATGGTTGTCAGCGCGAACGAAGCGAAGCGATGGCCTCGCCGCGTCGCGCGTCGCTGAGAATCTGGAAATGCGTCACTGCTCAAGTTGGTCCCCCATTGGATACTGTCGTCGGGCGTTTCCGCGCGTGGTCCTGATCGCGTATAGCAGTGGCAAGCGAGGGACCGGCTTCGGCTCGGTCGGGCCGTGGACGTAGATCACCGCAGAAAGCAGGGACGCTGGGAGCGTGTGGGCGGTCCGTACGGCGGAAAGGTGTCGTTTCATGAAACGTCCCGTATGTTTCATCGGAGCCGCGATGAAACGTCGGGACACGAAGGCGGCTCGGCGAGGGAGATCGGTCCTGGCCAGGCGCCGCGGAAACACGGCACGCCTGCGGCGCCGTGCGCGGGCCCGAGACTTCCGCGCGGCGGCAGGGATCCTGCACCTCGTGGTTCGTCCCCTCCGCCCCTGGGCATTCTGGAGAGATAGCCGAACATGAAGTTCTCACTGCACCGATCGATGCTGTTGATCGTCGGGGCCAGCCTGGTCGTGGCTCTGCTGCCGGCGGGCCTGATCCTCGATCGCCGCCTGTCTACGGAGCTGCGCGACAAGGCGCGCAGGGATCTCCAGCTCGCGCCCGTGCTCGCCGCGGACCGAAGCAGCACGAACGCCGGCGCACTCCGCATACGCGCCAGGGAACTGGCGATGACGCCGGCGCTGCGCCGGGCCGTCCAGAACGGCAGCGTCGCCTCCGCGCGCAGGATCGTCGCGAACGAGCGGGACTCCCTGACTGCCGAAACCGTCCTTGCGGGTGGGGACGGCGGGCTGTGGGACGGGCCCGATGTGGGGGACAGCCTCCTGAACCGGGCCCTCCAGCTGGCGGTGGTCGAATATCGGAACACCGAGGCCGGGCTCCGCCGCGTCGCCCTGTACCCGGTGCCGGCTCCGGCGGATTCGATCAACGCCAGGATCGAGCGCGGCGAAAAATCGTTGCCGGGTGGGGTCGCGGGAATCACGACCGAGATCGGGGCCGCCGAAGCCGTGGCGCTGGCGGGTCTGTCCCGGTCCGAAGTGCTCATCCTCGACAAGGAAGGCGAGCTCGTGGCCGCGAGCGGCGATTCCGTCACGGCCGAGCAACTGGCCCAGGTCGCTCGCGCCGTACCCGCCGACGGGGGGGTGCATTCCGTGACGATCGACGGCCTGCGCTGGTGGATGTCCGGGGGGCCGCTGGACTCTGCCGGGCGTGTCATGTTCGCGCGGCGCCCGGATGAAGAACTGTCGGTGCTTCCCGAATTGCGTCGCGGCGGCGTGTTCGCCGTCCTGTTCGCCCTCGGCGTCGCCCTCGTGGTCGGCGGCCTCTTCGCGAGCGCCCTCGTCGGACCGGTGGAAACGCTCGCGCACGCGGCCGACCGGCTAGCTTCCGGCGATCACGAAGCGCCGATCCAGCGATCCCGGATCCGCGAAGTCGATCGCGTGGGGCAGGCGTTCAAGGACATGCGCCACACCCTCGCCGGGAAGATGAGCGAACTCGAGCACGCGAACCACGAACTCGAAGAGCGTCAGAACCGACTGAAGATGCTGCAAGCTGAAATGATCCGTCGCGACCGGATGGCCGCCAGCGGTCGTCTCGTAGCCGAGCTCGCACACGAGATCCGCAATCCGGTGGCCAGCGTGCGCAATTGCCTGGAGATCGTCCGCCGGAAGCTCGGAGACGAAGACCGGGAGTTCGCCGACATGGCGATCGACGAGCTCCTGCGGATGCACGAGCTGGCCGAGCAGATGCTCGACCTCAACCGTCCGCTCGCCGCAGGAGACAGCGCCTGCGATCCGTTTCGCGTGGCCCGCAACATCGCGGAGCTCGCCCGCGTGAGCAGCGGCTCCGATGGCTGGAAAGTGGAGGTGGGTGGTACGCCCGGGGATGGCGGCGAAGCGGCGATTCCCCAGGACGCGTTGAAGCAGGTTCTACTGAATCTCGTGGAAAACGCGCGCGAGGCGATGGCGGACGGCGGCACGATCGAGATCCTGGTCGCGGCGCAGGACGGTATCTTCGCCGTCGACGTCCGCGATCGGGGGCACGGCATTCCGCCGGAGGTTCTCCCGAACATCTTCGATCCGTTCTTCACCACGAAGGGCGCGGTTCGCGGCGTCGGTCTCGGCCTGTTCATCGCCGACGGGATCATCCGGCGGTACGGAGGGTCCATCTCGGCCTTCAACCGCACGGACGGACGGGGTGCGGTGTTCCGGGTCGAGTTGGCCGGCGCGCCGGTGATGGCATGACCACGGTCGCGGCGGCACACCGCATCCTGATCGTCGACGACGACCGGGCATTCCGCAGGTCGACGGCGGAACTTCTCAGGCAGGAAGGCTACGCCGTCGATACGGCCGAGGACTCGATCACGGCGGGTGAGGCCATCCAGGGCAACCGGTTCGATCTCGTTCTGCTCGACCTCCGCATGCCAGGCGTAGACGGAATGGGCGTGGTCGAAACGCTGCGCCTCCGCGGCGAGCACATGCCGATCCTGATGGTCAGCGGATTCGGGTCCATCGACGCGGCCGTCAATTCGCTCCAGCTCGGCGCGGACGACTTCCTGTCGAAACCGGTCGACCCGGAGGTGCTGTGCGGGCGGGTAGCCGGGCTACTGGAGCGGCGGCCCCTGGACGGCAGCGGCGACGGCCTCATGGGAATCGTGGGACAGTCGGCCGCCATGCGCGAAGTGTTCGCCTCGGTGCGCCAGGTCGCTCCCACCGACACGACCGTCCTGCTGAGCGGTGATACGGGTACCGGGAAGGAACTCTTCGCGCGCTGCCTGCACGAACTCTCGGCCCGATCGACCGAAGCGTTCATCCCGATCAACTGCGCCGGCCTCTCCGAAGGACTTTTGGAATCGGAACTCTTCGGTCACGTGAAGGGCGCGTTCACGGGCGCGGTAGCGGACAAGAAGGGTCTGTTCGAGGCGGCCCACGGGGGGAGCCTGTTTCTCGACGAGATTGGAGACATGAGCCTGCGCCTCCAGCAGCGGCTCCTCCGCGTGCTGCAGGAGCGCGAAGTCACGCCGGTCGGTGCGGTAGCTACGAGGGCGGTGGATGTCCGCGTGATCGCCGCTACCCATCGCGACCTGCGGGAGGAAGTGGCGGAATCACGGTTTCGTGAAGACCTGTTCTACCGCCTGAACATCTTTCCGATCTCGCTGCCGCGCCTCAGCGCGCGGCGCGGTGACGTGCCGCTCCTCGTGGAGCGGGCGATCCGGCGCCTCAGAGAACGCTCAGCCCATGACCTCCCGGCCACGGTGTCACCGTTCGCGATGCGATTGCTGCAGTCCTACGAATGGCCGGGCAACGTTCGTGAACTGTTCGCCGCCGTCGAAAGCGCCGCGATCCGTGCGGGAGACAACCCGCGCATCGAGGCGCAGCATCTGCCGGCGCGGGTGAGGGGCGACAGCGCCGACGATTCGGACGGCGGCCGCTACCAGGCCGATGCGTCCGGACCCGATGAAAAGGCGTCGATCAGCGCGGCGCTGGAGGAGGCGCAGGGCGTGCGGACGAAGGCGGCGGAACTGCTCGGGATGAGCCGGACGACCCTGTGGCGGAAGATGCGGGACTACGGCCTGGAGCCGGGAGGGGATCAGGTCGGTCACAGATCTCGTCCCTGACACAACTCACGGCGCGGACCGTCGGCAGCGCGGTTCAACGAGAGCCGCCGTCGAGCATTGCGCCAGGCCTTTGTAGCCCACCTGATTGTGATGCCGACGTACCCTGTGTGGGGCGTGCGGCCTCGTCCGACGAGACGGGCATGGGACTTGAATCGGGGTAGAGCTACGAATCCACTGCTCTCCCCCGGAGGTCCAGCGATGGTCTACCAGTTTCTCCATTTCAAGCGCTCCATGCTGCTCGCGGATATCTCGTTCAAGAGTGGTCCGGCTCCCGGCGAGCCGTTTCCCGACTTCGATCTCGACACGACCGACGGAGGGCGGCTGACGCTCGAAGACCTCCGGGCTGGCGGGCCGACCCTGATGGTCCTCGGGTCCTTCACCTGACCCATGACGAAGAGCGCCGGTCCGGCGCTCAAGGAGTTCTACGAAGAGTACGGAGAGCGGGTGAGGTTCATCACGCTGTACGTGCGGGAGGCCCATCCCGGAGAGGTGTACTCGCAGACGCTCACAGCGGAGCAGAAGATGCGCCACGCGCGTGACTATGCCGCCAGGGACGCTATCCCGTGGACGGTCGTCGTGGACGACCCGGGCGGCACGCTCCACCGGCAGCTGGACGAGAAACCGGACTCGGCTTACGTGATCGGAACCGACGGCTGCGTCCTCTTCCGAACCCTGTGGAGCAACCATCGGGCGAGCATGCGCGACGGCCTGGAAGCGGCTGCGGCCGGGGTTCGGCCCGCCGATGCGGAGCGCGAGCCGCGATTCATCCCGATGATGAGCGGCCTCGGGAGCATGTACGAAGTGCTCGATCAGGCCGGTGACGTCGCCAGGAGAGATGCGCTGCGGGAAGTTCCACCCATGTTCGCGCTGGCGCGCACCGCGGACCTGTTCAAGCCGCTTCACCTCTCACCGCTCGCGCGCGCTGCGGCTGCGACGGGCGTGGTCATAGCGGGAGCCGTGGCCCTGATCGGAGCACTGATAAACCGATGAGCAGGTGGCTCGGAGGAGCCCCCTGGATGGGAAGAATGCGCCGCGAAGGAATCGAACCTTCAACCTACTGGTTAAGAGCCAGTTGCTCTGCCGATTGAGCTAGCGGCGCGCGCACTTCTGTGGTTCTCGGTTCTCGAACTACCTGCTACTCGCTCGTGCCTCGGGGTCCGAACTCGTGCCTCTCGCGGTCCGAAGTAGACCGCATGGAGCCGAGGGGAGTCGAACCCCTGACCTCCTGAATGCCATTCAGGCGCTCTCCCAACTGAGCTACGGCCCCTCGTTTCCTACCATACCCCCAAGGGGAATCGAACCCCTATCTCCACCTTGAAAGAGTGGTGTCCTAACCGTTAGACGATGGGGGCATCTCGTCCCTGTCGCTTTTCCGCCTGATGCGCCCGGCAGGACTCGAACCTGCGACCCTCGGCTTAGAAGGCCGATGCTCTATCCAGCTGAGCTACGGGCGCCCGCGCAATCGCCATCATGCACGACCCTTGCCCGCGCTGTCCAGCGACCCTCCGGGCATTTCCAGAGCTCGCGGCGGGGATTGAACCCGCGACCTCATCCTTACCAAGGATGCGCTCTACCACTGAGCTACGCGAGCCCGAGCCCCTGGAAGCCCTTCAAAAGGCTTCTCGCCGGGGCGCTGACCCGGTGCGTCGGCCGGTGGCCAACGGCAGATACAGGGGCGGAGGGACTCGAACCCACAACCGCCGGTTTTGGAGACCGGTGCTCTGCCAAATTGAGCTACGCCCCTGGGCGAATCCGGCATGGCTGGGGGCGGACTTGAACCGCCGACACCCGCATTTTCAGTGCGGTGCTCTACCAACTGAGCTACCCAGCCCCGCGGGGCCGACCCGCGGCCGCCGACGAAACTCCGGGGGAGGGATTCGAACCCTCGACCTAGTGGTTAACAGCCACCCGCTCTGGCCTCTGAGCTACCCCGGATCGGTTGCTTTCGCCCGAGCGGCACCGCCGCGCCCATTCCGGGCCAAAAACAAAATGCCCCGCCTGCCGTCGCCAGCGCACGGGGCATGACCGGACTCCTTCAGTAGCGGGGGCAGGATTCGAACCTGCGACCTTCGGGTTATGAGCCCGACGAGCTACCAGACTGCTCCACCCCGCAATGGGCCATCGATGGTACGGCACCCCTTCGATATTGTCAACCCGAAAACAGTGCCGCTATGTTGGGTCCGAAGCCGTTGAACTGAACCCTGTTCGAGGAGATGAGACCTGCGCCGCTCGACCTGGATTCTGTGCCTGTTGCCGGGCCTGTTGCTGGCTCCCGCCGCGCTCCCCGCGCAGGGCGTGGTCCCGCCGGGACTCTCCTACGTCACAGACGGCTACGGTGCGGTCGAGTCCACCGCCGCCAGGTGGCGTGTGGCGCCCGAACGGATCCGGATCCTGCACGTCTCGTTCGTCGATCCTCCGGCGGGTCGACCGGATTTCTGGGCCCCGGCATGGAACGCCCTCGAGGTCTGGGAAGCCGTGCCCGGGATTCCCCTGCGCTTTGTTGCCACACCCGCGGGCGAGTCGTCCGACGTCGAATTCCGCTACGTCGACAGATTCCCCACATCGCAGGCGGGCGTCACGCATCGACGGCTCGGCGATGCCCGGGTCATCGAGCACGCGACGGTGACCCTCGCCCATACGCACTCCAACGGCGTGGAGATGAGCGACGCGTTCCTCCGGATGGTCGCGTTGCACGAGGCAGGCCACATCGTAGGCCTCCCCCATAGCGACGATCCGGGCGACGCGATGCACCCGGGGAACCGCAATTTTCGACTCTCCGAGCGCGACCTCCGCTCGGTCGCCGAGCTCTATCCCGCCGATCCGTCCCGGGATCCCGTGAGCACGGCCGAGTGAAGATCTATACGAAGGCCGGCGACAGGGGACGGACGAAGTTGTACGGCGGCCGGCCGGTAGCGAAGCACGACCCGCGGGTCGCGGCCTACGGCACGATCGACGAACTGAACGCGACCCTCGGCCTGGTCCTTTCCCTCGACCCGGACAACGCCCTGGGAACCGGGGAACTGACCGACGTGCAGGCGGATCTCTTCGTGCTCGGCTCGCTGCTGGCGGCGGCGGAGCCCAGCAAAGCTCTGGCGAAGGGCACGATCCCCGTGCTTCCTGCGACGCGAATCGCCGCGCTGGAGGCGTGGATCGACAGACTCGACGCCGAACTTCCGCCACTGGATGCGTTCATCCTGCCTG
The DNA here is from genome assembly GCA_051004775.1 of Gemmatimonadota bacterium. GTDB lineage: Bacteria > Gemmatimonadota > Gemmatimonadetes > Palauibacterales > Palauibacteraceae > JARFPW01. The sequence continues at coordinate 10,545 of JBPCJZ010000087.1, read as the reverse complement.
GCGGCGCTCCGCCTGCCGCTCATCTGCACGTCGCCCGCACCGTGTGCCGCCGCGCGGAGCGGGCAATCACGCCACTCATCGACGACCTGGGGGTTCTGGCGGAGGTGGTGGTTCCCTACGTGAACCGGTTGTCGGATCTTCTCTTCACTCTGGCACGATCCGTGAATGTGAAAGCGGGCGCGAGCGAAGCGCGCTGGGAGCCCGTGCGACAACGCAAGAACGGGGAATAGCTCCCGACATTCACAGCGGACATCGGATGGATGAAGCGCAGAACCTGACGGCCGCATCCAGCGGTACCGGCCCCGCCGGTACCATCGACGGCGTGGATCGCGAGACCGGCAGCGTCATTGAAGAGTTCGTCACCGCGCTCCTGAAGGACTTGAGAGCCCGGCAGGCGTACGTGCCGGGCAATCCGCTCATCGATCGTTTCCACCACGCCGTCCGCGGCCAGGCGCTGCAGTTGTGGGAGATTCTTTCCCACCTCACGCTTCAGATCGACGAGGGCCGCCTGCTGTGGCGTGACGCCCTCGTATACGACCACCCCATCGGCCACGACAACGTCGCCTTCATGTTCTTCCGCGACGGCCTGCGGACGATAGCGTTCCTTCCAGGCTGTGAACTCGGTGAGTTGCGGGAGTTCCTGGAACTCATTGCGCGCGTTCGGCAAGGAAGGGCGACCGATCTCCTCGCGACGCTCTGGCACCGCGACTTCTCCTTCATCCGCATCGAGTACGTCGACGTCTCCGAGGACGAGACGCTGGAGCTCCCGGTTCTCGATCGGAACGCGGGCGCCGGCGAGCAGGTCCCGACCGACGAGATCGAGGCGGTTCTCGAGGCGGGACCGGTGTCCGAGACGGTCGAAGAGGCGTTCGCCGCTCTTCTGTTGACCGAAGCCGACCAGAGCTACCTGCAGCGAGAGATGGACCTCGAGCTTTCCCGCCCGCTCGCGCACGACGTGACGCTGGCGCTGCTAGATCAGTTCGAGATGCGCGACCAGGAGAGGCGGCGCCAGGTCGTAGATATCCTTCGCGAGCTTCTCCCCCGACTGCTTCGCGTACCCGACTTCGCGACCGTTTCGCTCATCGTCAACGAGCTTCAGCTCCTCGCGAACAAGACCGGCGAGCGCGACACGCAGGAACTCGTCGCTTCGCTCCTTCGCGACATGAGCGAGGCGATGGCGGAGCTCGTCAGCCTGACGGCGGAGGGCGTCGCCGAGGGACCCGAAGACGCGGAACTGGAGGCTCTCCTCGGCGCGCTGCAGGCGGAGGCGATTCCCACCCTTGTCCGGGCCCTGCCGGCGATTTCGGACGTGGCCCTGCGGGCCCAGGTGGAGGAAGCCCTCGATCGGCTGGTGGACCGCTTCCCGAACCAGGTGACGAGCCTGTTGCTGGCCGAGGATCCCATGCTGGCCGCCGAGGCGGCGGGAATGGTCGCGAGACTGCGACTGGTGAATGCGACCGGGGCCCTGATCGACGCGGCGGCCAGGCCGGAACTGGCGGCCCGACGCGCCGCCGTCGCCGCTCTCGGCCGAATGCCGGGAGAGGCCGTCACGGCGACCCTGCAGTCCGCACTGTCCGACGAAGAGACCGCGGTACGCGTCGCCGCCGCCGACGCGCTGGCGTTGCTGGGCGATCCGGAAGCCGCCGCCCAGCTTTCGGCCGCGGTCACCTCGCGCGGGTTTGCGCACCGCGACCAGGTCGAGCAGATGTCGTTTCTCAAGGCGTATGTCCGCGTTACCGGCCCGGCCGCCGTACCGACCCTCTCCCGGATGCTGAACGGTCGGCGCTGGTGGGGCGGGCGACATTCCCCGGCGTTACGGGCCGGGGCCGCTCGCGCGCTGGCGATCGTTGCGACGCGCCAGGCGGCCGATGAACTCGGCAAAGCGGAAGGCGATCGTGTCTCGACCGTCGCCCACGCCGTGCGCATCTCGCTTCGACACATCGAGCACGGACCCGGCCCGCTTCCCGGGGTTAACGATTCACCCCCGGGCGCGACTTCGGGATCCTCTTCGGAGGAGTCGATCGTCGTGCGTCCGGAGGTCGAACACGTCTCGGAAGGTGGGCCATGAGCGTCCTCGAGCAGAGCCACGGAGTCAGCACCGGGGTCCTCACGGCGATGTACAACGCAGTGAAGTCCATCCAGCTCTACCCCATCGAGAACGAGATCGTCGGGCGTTCTCTCGACGAACTGCAATCGCTCGTCGACACCGTCTTCGATCGGGAAGGGGGCCTCGCGATCTGGGTGGCGGGCAACTACATGTTCGTCAACGACGTACAGGTGCGCCTGGACCTGGCGGATTACGCGGTGCTGGCCGCGCTGCGCGAGTCGCTTCGCAGCCACGGCGTCGGCCGCATCGAACTCGAGCCGCGCGTTCGCAACGATGAGTGGGTCGCTTTCCTTTCCGGTCTGTCGGTGGCCACGCGCCCCGGAACTCAGCCCCTGGACGCCTTCCAGACGCGTCTCAGGGATGCGGGCGTCGATCACATCCAGGTGGGCCCGCCGACCGCGCTGTTCACGGGAGAAGACGATACCAAGTCGATCGAGCAGGCGCGCCGCACGTACGCCTATTCTGTGAAGGTGGCCCGCGAGGTGATGAACGGCGTCGTGCTCGGTCGGGCGATCGGCGCCCACCGGGCCGAGCGGGCCGTACTGCGCGTCGTCGATCAGGTGATGAAGGATCCGGCTTCGATGCTCGGGATGTTGACGCTGCGCGACTACGACGACCACTCCCTTCTGCACGCCGTGAATGTGTCGATCCTGTCGGTCGCGCTGGGAGAGCACCTTGGCTTCGGCCGGAAGCATCTGTTCGAGCTGGGCTTCGCCGCCCTGTTCCACGACATCGGCAAGGTCCTCATCCCGACGACGGTGATCAACAAGAAGGACTGGCTGAACGAGGAAGAGTGGAAGACGGTCAGCCAGCACCCCGACTTCGGTCTCCTCATGCTGTTCAACGTCGAGGGATTCGACGAGCCCCCGTACCGCGCCATGCTGGCGACGTACGAGCACCACATGAAGACCGACCTGACCGGCTATCCGCGCGTGATCCGGCGGCGACGGCAGGGCCTGTTCGCTCGCATCATCGCGCTGATGGAGAGCTATGACACGGCGATCTCGCAGTACAATCGGCGCTTCGATCCGCTCTCGCCCGATGTCGTGATCCGACAGCTCATGGAGAGCGACACCAACGCCTACGATCCCGTCCTCGTTCGCGCTTTCGTCAACCTGATGGGTATCTTTCCCGTCTCGACGCTCGTGATCCTCGATACCGGGGAGCTCAGTGTCGTCGTCGCGCCCAACCCGAACGCCAGGGCGATTTCGCGCCCGATGGTGCGAATCGTGGCGACGCCGGATGGGATGCGCATCGGGGACGGAGCCATTCGCGATCTGACCGAGGCGGGCCCGGACGGTTCCGGGTTCGCCCGCACGATCGTCCGCTCGACGGACCCGATGCGCTACGGGATCAACGTGTCCGACTACGTGGCTTGAGGTTGACGGAAACCGGAAACGCTACACGCCAGGCCTTCGAGTTCGAAACGCGCCCCGGGGATATCCTCCGGGGCGACCTGTGGTCCCCCGCCCCCGACCTGCACCGCCGCACGGACGCGGCCGTCGTGATCTGCCACGGGTTCAAGGGATTCAAGGACTGGGGATTCTTCCCCCACGTCGCCCGGGAACTGGCGACCACGCTCGGCTGCCGCGCGGCCACGTTCAACTTCACGGGCAGCGGCATCGGGCCGAACCTCGCCGACTTCACCGAGCCCGAGGCGTTCGGCCACAACACGTTCGGCAAGGAAGTCGCCGACCTGGCGGCGATCCTCGACGGGCTGGAAGCGGGCCGCCTCGGGAACGTCACGTGCGCGCCCGTCGCGCGGCTCGGCGTCGTGGGACACAGTCGCGGGGCCGTGGCGGCGATTCTCGCCGGCGAGCGGTCGACGGTGCGCGCCGTTTCTACATGGGCCGGGATCGGAGCGGCGGAACGTTACCTGGCGCCGTTCGAAGGCCTGGCTCCCGGCGAGCCCGCCAAAATCGCCAACGCCCGCACGGGCGACGTGCTCCCCCTGTACGATGATGTCAAGCGGGAGATCCTCGCGAGCCCCGACCGGTTCGACCTTTCGGCCTCCCTGCGTCGGTCCGAGATTCCACTCCTCGTCGTGCACGGCACCGCGGACGCCTCCGTACCCGTGGAGGACGCGCGCCGGCTGGCGGCCGTCGAGTCGGCCCGACTGGCGCTCGTCGACGGCGCCGGCCATACATTCGAGGTCGGCCACCCGTTCGAAGGGCCGTCCCCCGAGCTCGAGCGCGTCCTCTCGCTCACGACGGAGCATTTTCGCACGCACCTGTAGCAAGGTCCCAGGAGAACCCCATGTTTCACCGCAACGCGACCCGCCGTCGTTCTACAACAGGCTTCGGGGATCGCCGCGTCCGGCTCCTGTTGTGCGGGATGATCGTCCTCGCCGGTTGCCGGTTCGAGGTGGGCGAGGAGGAGGATCCGGTGCGTTCGGTCGAGGAGATGCTCGAGGCCTCGGCGGACGCGTGGAATCGGGGAGACCTCGATGGGTTTCTCTCGACGTACGCGGATGCGCCGTCCACGTCGTTCATGACGGCGGCCGGACCGATCCACGGCCGCGACTCCATCCGGACCGCCTACGCCCCGGCTTTCGAAGCGGCTGGCGCGGTCCGCGACAGCCTGCGATTCGAGGACCTGAGCGTGCGTACGATTCCTCCCCTCATGGCGGTCGCCACCGGACGCTACATCCTCGAGCGACGGGAAGCGATCACGTCCAGCGGGTGGTTCACCGTCGTGCTTCGCCGGGCGAGTGACGGCTGGCGCATCGTGCACGACCATTCGTCCGAATCCCCCCTTCCCCAGGTTCGGTCCGACCCGGAGACGCCATGAACCTCGACGGACGGCGTGCCGTGATCACGGGCGGCAGCACGGGAATCGGGAGATCTGTCGCGAGCCGTCTGGCCGCGGCCGGGTGCCGGATCGCCCTGTGCGCGCGCACCCGCGAGACGCTCGAGGCGGCGGCGGACGAACTGCGCGACGGGGGCGCGGAGGTCCTCGTGATTCCGGCCGACGTCTCGGACGGGGCGGACGTCCTGCGGCTGCGGGACGAAGTCGAAGGCGCCTGGGGCGGGGCCGACATTCTGGTCAACAACGCCGGCATCGGCATCTTCGGCAACGTGCTGGATCTCGACACGGACGACTTCGACGCCGTATTCGCGGTGAATGTGCGGGGGGTGTTCCTGTGCTCCCGGGCCTTCGCGCCCGGAATGGTGGAGCGCGAGGATGGCGTCATCGTGAACGTCGCCTCCCTCGCCGGCAAGAATACCTTTGCCGGAGGAGCCGTGTATGCGGCGTCGAAGCATGCCGTGATGGGCATGTCGAAGTCGATGATGCTCGACCTCCGCCCGCACAACGTTCGCGTTCTGACCGTTTGTCCCGGAACGGTGTATACTCCGTTCTTCGATGCGGTCGATCAGTTCGACCCGGACGAAGCCAAAGCGCTCCAGGCCGACGACGTCGCCGAAATGATCGAGCACGTCGTACGGATGTCCGATCGCGCTACGATAAGCGAATTCGAGATCCGGCCGGTTAATCCCTGAGTCAGGCGCCCGTCGGCGCGTGGCGGGACCGGCAGGACCAGGAAGGAAGTAGAGATGACGGAAACAACGGAAACAGACGTGACGGAAACAAACGGCAACGCGGCCCTGGCGGGCCTCGTCCGAGAACAGTTGAAAACGGTGATCGATCCCGAGCTGGGACTGAACATCGTCGACCTCGGCCTCGTGTACGATGTCGAGGTCGAAGAGAAGCGGGCGCTCGTCACGATGACGCTGACGAGTCCCGGTTGCCCGGCGGGCGGAATGATCATGTCGGGGGCGCAGGAGGCCGCTCGCTCCCTCGAGGAGATCGACGACGCCGAGGTCAAGCTCGTATGGAAACCCTTCTGGACGCCGGATCGTATCGACCCCGAAGTACGAGCCGCCCTGGGGTTTTGATGATCTGTTGATAGGCGACCCCATACTCGACCGTGTGAAAGGTCGAGGTGGGGTCGCCGCCGTCCGACGGGGCGCCGGTCGCGTGGTCGGCCCGCCTCACCTTTCCGTCCTTCCAGACTGAGCGCCGCGCGCCATTCGTCGCGTGGATTCTCCCTCCGGGCTAGGTTTCCCCCATGTGGCTACGCCTGCTGTTGGCCTTCACCCTGGTCCCGGTCCTCGAGCTCTGGCTGCTCCTCCGCATCGGAGCCTGGCTGGGCCCGATTCCGACGATCGCGCTCGTCCTGCTCACCGGGGCGGCGGGAGCGACCCTGGCGCGTCGAGAAGGCGCCCACGCCTGGTCTGCCGTACAGTCGGAGGCGGCCGCGGGAAGGATGCCAGGGCGTGAGTTGCTCGAGGCGATGCTCGTTCTCGTCGCCGGTATCGTGCTGGTTACGCCCGGTGTCCTGACCGATGCGCTGGGCCTGCTGCTGCTGGTGCGCCCGATCCGCGCCCGGCTCGTTCGGCGCCTGGAGGAGCGATATCGCGCCAGGCTCGGCGCTCCGCCGGGCCGATCGCCGGAGGACTCGGCGGAGATCCGTGGCCGCGTCATCGAGCTGTAGATGATCGAACAAGAGATGATCCGACTCTAAGAGAGGGACGCATGAAGAACGGTATGAACCCGGAGCTCGGCCTCACGATTCTGCGGGTCGTGCTCGGCGTGATCTTCATCGCGCACGGCCTCCCGAAGATCACTACGGGGATGGAGGGGACCGCCCAGGCGTTCGCGGCGCTGTCGATCCCGGTGCCGCTTGCCGCGGCCTGGCTGATCGCCCTGCTCGAGACCCTCGGCGGGATGCTGCTGCTCGTCGGGTTCCTCGTCACGCCCGTCGCCCTCCTGCTGACCGCCCACATGCTCACGGGCATCATCCTGGTCCATGCGGCCAACGGATTCTACGTCGTAGGAGCTGGCCAGGGCGGCATCGAGTTCAACCTGCTTCTCGGCGCGGGCTTGCTCGCGATGGTGTTCTGCGGACCAGGACTCGCCGCAATCGACAATCGAGGCAGTCATTAGCGCGACGCTCGACGGCGCGTCGGTGGCCGCGATACTCGCCGATCGGCGCCGGGCGGGCGCGTCGAGGGAGACGCTGCTCCGGGAGGCCGTCGTCGCGATCGAGCGGGCGTCGGAGCTATACGATTGGGTGGGCGTCTATCTGCTCGACGGCGATGAGCTTCAGCTCGACAATTATGTCGGAGCCCACACCGACCATACCCGGATCGCCGTAGGCCACGGCGTATGCGGCACGGCGGTCGCCGAAGACCGCGATATCAACGTCCCGGATGTCAGGGAGCTCGACAACTACATCGCGTGCAGCATCGGCACGCGTTCGGAGATCGTCGTGCTGATCCGCGACGCGGCTGGTGCCGTGCACGGGCAGCTCGACCTCGACAGCGACGAGGCGGCCGCGTTCACGGCGGACGACGAGCGCGAACTCAAGCTGGTGGCCGACTGGCTCGGCACCTTGTTCTGACGGTGGCCGCTGCCTCCGCCGCTGTCTCCGCCCTCGCGACGCGCGGACGCACCGCACCGGGCGCGCTTGAAAGCCGGAATTCAGATCGCCTCCCCCCTTCCAATCTGTACAGCACACGCCTGGACTTTGTTCTGCAAAGTACTTGACACATATTTATCGGACCGCTATCCTCCCCCCCATGAACGGTTTCGGGGAGGGTTCATTGACGGTCGCGCCGCGCCACACCGCCATCATCATGGACGGCAACGGTCGGTGGGCGAAGGCACGCGGACTGCCTCGCACCGCGGGCCACCGCGCGGGAGCGGCGGCGGTCCGGCCCACGACAGAGGCGGCGATATCGCTCGGGATCGCGGCGCTGACCCTCTACGCGTTCTCGGCCGACAACTGGCGGCGGCCGCGTGCGGAGGTGCAATCGCTTCTGCGGCTGCTGGGCGCGTACCTTCGCGACGAGACCGAGCACTGCGTCGAGCAGGGCATGCGGCTGGAAGTGATCGGACGGCGTGATAGGATCCCGCCGGCATTGCGTACGGCGATTGCCGCCGCGGAGCGCGCGACGTCGGGTGGCGCCAGGCTCGAGTTTCGCCTGGCGATCGACTATTCGGCTCGCGACGCGATCGGACGCGGCGACGCGCCGCTCCCCGACGTCGACCTCCTGATCCGGACGGGCGGGGAGCAGCGGCTCAGCGATTTCCTGTTGCGCGAGTGCGCGTACGCCGAGCTGTACTTCACGCCGTGCGCATGGCCTGACTTCGACGGCGGCGCCCTGGCTGCGGCCGTTGCGGAGTTCGGGCGACGCCAGCGGCGGTTCGGCGGGCTCGCGAGGGCGGCATCATGAGAACGCATCCGCGGCTCCGAGACGTGGCGTTCCTGGTCGCCCTGCTGCTCGGCCTGCTCGCCGACCAGCTCGTGCGGGCGCCTGGCCGGCCCGCACTGAACGTCGCGCTGTGGGCCCTGGTCGGAACGGCCGCGCTGTGGCTTCTGTCCCGCCGCCGGGAGGAGCCTGTCTCGCGGGAGACGTGGTGGCTGGTCGGCGGCGCCGCCGCGTTTGCGGGCCTGCTCGTACTGCGCGACGCGGACGCGCTCGCCATGTTCTGCCTGTTGTCGGGACTCGTGCTGCTCGGCCTCGCGGCCGGCCGCGGCGCGCTCGCCTGGGCGGGGCGCGCGAGCATCGGAGAGATCACGACCGCGGCCGTGCGTACGGGGCTGCTCATCGCGCTCGGGCCGCTCGGCTGGAGCCTGGGCAGCACGCGGGAACCGGCCGGGCCCGTGCCCTCCGGCGGGCGCTCGTGGGAGGGGCATGCCCGAATGGCCGCGCGCGGCACCGTCATGGCGCTGCCGGCGCTGTTCGTACTGACCGCGCTGCTCATGTCGGCGGACCCCGTGTTCGAACGGGTGATTCACGACAGGCTGCTCTCCGGCATCGAACCGCTGATCGAGCACCTCTTGGTCGCCGGCTTGATCGCCTGGTTCGTCGGCGGGTACCTGCGCGCCTTCCTGGTACGCGACGACCTCGTCAAGGAAGGCGCGGGCATCCCGCGGCCCGGGTTGGCTCCGTCGGAGGTGGCGTTTGCCCTGTCCCTCCTCAACGTCCTGTTCATCGCCTTCCTGGCGGTGCAGGTGCGCTATTTGTTCGGGGGCGCCGGTCTCGTGGAGGTCACGGAAGGCTTGAGCTACGCCGAATATGCACGGCGCGGCTTCTTCGAACTCGTGGCGGCCGCCGCTCTCGTCGTGCCGGTGCTCCTCGTCGCGGACTGGGCAGCCGCGGAGGACAGGGTGCGCGGGCGCCGCGTTCTGCGCTGGACGTCGACACTGCTCATCCTGCTGCTCGCCGGCGTGCTCGCCTCGGCCGCGTACCGCATGCGCCTGTACCAGGACGCCTACGGTCTGACCGAGTTGCGCCTGTATGTGAGCGTGTTCATGGCCTGGCTCACCGCGCTACTGGGCTGGCTCGCGGCCACGGTCCTGCGCGGACGCCGGCGCGGCTTCGCTTTCGTCGCCATCGTCGGCGGCCTCGCCTGTGTCGCCGCGCTCCACGCGCTGAACCCGCACGCGCTGATCGCGCGAGTCAATCTCGACCGCGCTGCCTCCGGAGCCGAGTACGACGGCGACTACCTGCGCACGCTGAGCGCGGACGCCGTGCCCACGTTGATCGCGCGGCTGCCTTCGCTGCCCGTAGGCGAGCGCTGCCGAGTCGCCGCCGTGCTCGACGAGCGCTGGTCCGGCGAGCGGCCCGGTGGCTGGCGGACGTGGAATCTCGGCGACGCGCGGGCGCGCAGGCTGGTGGCGGAGATGCCGGCGCCCGTGGCTTGTCCGGCCGAGGTTTCTCCGTCGACCGACTAGCGCGGCGCCGCAATCACCGCGCACGCCACTGGATCGCCGGCCGCACCGGCAGGATCGGATCGGTAGTCGTCGGTTCCCGCGTGGATGACGAGGGCCGCGCCGTCGGCGTCTCCGAGGGCCGACACGCTGACGCCCGAGAGGAAGAAATGTGCCTCGGTGCGCTCATCGTCCTCTCCCACGAACAGGTTGGGCAGATCCCCGGCGTGCGGGCCGGTGGCGCTGAGGAATCCGTGGTCCCGGCCGCCGGGCGCGAAGTGCGACCCGGAGGACTTGAACGGGGCCTCACAGCGGCCGGTCTCATGAACGTGGATGCCGTGCAGGCCTTCTTCCAGGCCGACGACCGTCAACTCCACGACGACGCCCCGCTCGCCCTCGAAGAACTCGACGGACCCGATCCGCTGGCCGTCGAGGCCGATCAACGGGGTGCCGGGAGATTCGGACTGTATGACTGCCGACGACGCGCACGCCGCGGTGAACGCTGCCAGGAACGCTGCCACGAGCGCGGCCGGGAGCCCGGCGATTCTCGTCCTGAAATGCTTCATGGTGTTCTCCATCCGAAGGTTTCTATTGTCTATCCGGTCGGCGGCCGGACTTCTTATACTATCTACATGTGCCGTCCACTGGCTTTGCTCATTCTTCTCGGGATCGCCTGCGCGCAGGTCGCGACGATCGGTTGTCCGATGACCTCGCTCCC
>JBPCJZ010000086.1:0-4612 GCA_051004775.1 Gemmatimonadota bacterium | reverse complement strand
CGCCCACCGCGTGTCGAGCGCCAGGATCCAGTTGATCATGCACCCATCACCGTCACGCCGGCGTCACGGATCATCACGCCGCGTCCGGCGAGGCGAACTGCAGGTCATGCAGCCGGGCGTACAGCCCCCCGAGCGCGAGCAGCTCCTCGTGCGTGCCCGTCTCGCGGATGTGGCCGTGGTGCAGGACCAGGATCCGATCGGCGTGCTGGATCGTCGACAGGCGGTGGGCGATGACGAGGCTGGTCCGCCCCGCCATCAGCTCCTCGAGCGCCTCGTCGATGCGCGCTTCGATCTCCGAGTCGACCGAGCTGGTCGCCTCGTCTAGCAGCAGGATCGCGGGGTCGCCGGCCAGGGCGCGGGCGAAGCTGAGGAGCTGGCGTTCCCCGACGCTCAGGTTGCCGCCCCGTTCCGCGAGCGGCTGCTCGTACTTCTCCGGCAGGCGCTGCACGTAGCGGTCGGCCCCGACGCGAACCGACGCGGCCTTGATCTCGGCCTCGCCCACTTCCGGGCGACCGAGGTCGATGTTCCAGCCCGCGCTGCCCGAGAACAAGTAGACGTCCTGCAGGACCAGGCCCATGCTCGTCCGCAGCGTCGCGATCGGGATCTCGCGGATGTCGACGCCGTCGAGGGTGATCCGCCCGCGCTGCGGCTCGTAGAAGCGCATCAGCAGGTTGAGCAGGGTAGACTTGCCGGCTCCCGTCGCCCCGACGACGGCCACCCGTTCGCCCGGCTCGACCACGAAGTCGATCCCCTCGAGGATCCATTCTTCCGGCGGCGGCGCGTCCTCGGGGACGTCTTCCCCCGGCGGCGGCGTCACGTAGCGGAACCACACGTCCTCGAACGCGATCCGGCCGCGCGACCGCGGGAACGCTTCCGGCGCGATCGGCTCGCGGATCTCCGGCTGTCGGTCGAGCAGGCGGAACACCCGCTCGGAGCTCGCCATCGCGTTCTGCAGGATGTTGTACTTCTCGGACAGGTCCTGAATCGGGCGGAAAAACCGGCGCGCGTACTGAAGGAATGCCGCGATCGTGCCGATCGTGATCGCGCCCGACAGCGACTGGAAGCCGCCGTACCAGATGATCAGCGCGAGCGCGACGGCCGACAGCAACTCGATCACCGGGAAGAACAGCGCGTAGTAGGTGATCGATCGGAGGTGCGCCTCGAGGTGGTGGTCGTTGATCTCGGCGAACTCGTCGCGCGTCGCCCGCTCCTGCCCGAAGAGCTGCACGACCGACATCCCCGTGATGCGTTCCTGGAGGTAGGCGTTGATTCGCGCGAGCCGCACCCGGATGTCGCGGTAGGCGGAGCGTACGGCCCGGCGGAAGAAGATCGCCGCGGCGAAGACCACCGGAAGCACGGCGAACGTGACGAGCGCGAGCCGCCAGTCGAGCAGCAGCATGGCGGTCACGATCGCTCCGATCGTGAACACGTCGCCGAAGATCGTCACGACGCCCGAAGTGAACATCTCGTTCAGCACCTCGATGTCGCTCGTCACCCGGGTCATCAGCCGGCCGACCGGGTTGCGGTCGAAGTACTTCAGGTCGAGCCGCTGCAGGTGCCCGAACACCTCGTCGCGCAGGTCGACCATCACCCGCTGGCCGATCCACGTCGTCAGGATCGTCTGTGCGTAGGCGAGCGCGGCCGAGAAGAAGAGCGAGCCGAGAAAGATCAGGCCGAGGGTCGCGAGGAAACCGGTGTCGCGCGCCGGGAAGGCGCGGTCGATCGCGATCTTGGTCAGCCAGGGGCCGATCAACTCCAGGCCCGACGCCGCGATCAGCATCAGGATCGCGCCCGTGACCTGCCAGCGATACGGCCGCAGGTAGGCGAGCAGACGGCGCATCAGCCGTGCGTCGTACGCCTTGCCGAGCGCCTCTTCTTCCTGGATGGGGGAACCGAATTCGTCGGCCATGGTTCCGTTTCGGTGGTTGCCTGTACCCTACTCCCGGGTCGAGGCGAACAACCTATCCGGCCGCCGAAATACCCGCGACGGAGGGCTGGCCGCGCCGAGAGTCACTCCTGTTCGCGAGCGCCGATCCCGAATTGGTATGTCACCAGTGCTTCCAGCAGCAGCCCGCCACCGGTCAGTCCTGTGTAGTTCCGCAGCTCGAAACGCACCCCGTCACCGACTGGCGCGGCGTTGAATCCGGCCCCGAAGTGGAGGCCGACGGTGCCGCCGCTGCTGCTCGCGAATACCACCGGGCCCGCCCGAACGAAGACGGCTCCGCCGCCTGCCGATAGCGGATGAAACAAGACGGCGGGGGTGAGAATGCCGAGTTGGCCGTCCTCACCGATCAGGAGGCCGACCTCCGCGAGCGCGACGACGCGGCTGGCTGGCCACCGCGTCTCGAAGGATCCGGAGAGGTGTAGCAGCGAGGGCCCGAGGCTCTCCCCAGCGTTGATGAACGTGCCTGCCGTCAGAGCTACCGCCTGGTCGATGCCAGACGGCGCCTCACCATTGCGATCGGACGGCGATTGGGCCCCAGCCCGATCGGCAATCGCCAGGGTGAGGACCAGCGCGGCACACGCAGTCATTCGTCGTCGATTCACCCTCCCAACGTGCCGGTCTGCGGACGTCTTCGACACTGTGGTCGGGCCCGGCGCCCCATCGCCCGACGTGGCCGTCTCCATTCTCCGCCCCGATTGCTCCCGCCCTCGCCGCGCGGCAGGTTTCGAGTATGCAGCGATCCATCGTGGTTCGCGGCGCCCGCCAGAACAACCTGAAGGGCGTCGACGTCGAGATTCCGCACCGTTGTATCACGGTCGTCACCGGTCCCAGCGGGTCCGGAAAGTCGTCCCTCGCCTTCGACACGATCTACGCCGAGGGGCAGCGGCGCTACGTGGAATCGCTCTCGACCTACGCCAAGCAGTTCCTGGAGCGTATGCCCAAACCGAGCGTCGATCGGATCGAGGGGATCTGCCCCTCCGTGGCGATCGATCAGCGCAACTCGGTGCGCAGCAGTCGGTCGACCGTGGGGACCGTGACGGAGGTCTACGACTACCTCCGGCTGATGTGGAGCCGGGTCGGCAAGACGATCTGTCCGGAGTGCGGCGAGCCCGTCGTTCCCGACACGGCGAACTCGGCGGCCGCCGAGGTGCTCGACGAGGCGGACGGCGCGCTCGTCTACATCGCGTTCCCACGACCCGTGCCGGTCGCTACGGCGGCGTCGGATGTCGCGGAAAATCTGCGCGCGGAGGGTTATGTCCGCGTGCTGGTGGACGGGAAGGAAGTGCACCTCGACGATGCCGACCGCTCCGAAGCCGAGATTGCCGCGGCGCTGTCGGGCGGGAAGGAGGCGCTCGTCGTGGTCGACCGGCTGGCCGTCTCGGAGGACGAGCGTGAGCGTCTGACGAGCGGGCTCGCCGCGGCGTTCGCGGAAGGGCACGGCCACGCGGTCGTCCTGCGCGTCGCTCGAGCCGCGGACCGAGGGATCGAAGTCGAAGGCCGGCATTCCTTTACGGAGCGCTTCGAGTGCGCCGGCTGCGGACGCACGTGCACCGAGCCGACTCCGATCCTGTTCAGCTTCAATCACCCGACCGGCGCGTGCCCGACTTGCAACGGGTTTGGGGCGACCCTCGAATACGACGAGTCGCTGATCGTGCCCGACCCCGGCCGGAGCCTGTCGCAGGGTACCATCGACCCGTGGTCCAAGCCGCGCTACAAGAAGGAGCGGGCGGCGCTGCGGTGCTTCGCCGACGAGCGCGGGATCGACCCGAAGACGCCGTGGGCCGATCTCCCGGAGGACGTGCGGCACGACCTGCTCCACGGCGCGGACGACATCGAAGGAGTGCTCCCATTCCTGCGGGACCGCGAGCGGAAGCGCTACAAGCAGTACATCCGCGTCTTTCTGCGCGGCTACCAGCTCCCGACGACCTGCCCGGACTGCGGGGGCGCGCGGCTGCGGCCAGAGGCGCTGGCGGTGCAGATCGCCGGCCGGACGATCGCCGAGGCCTCGGAGCTGCGCATCGAGGAGCTCGCCGCGTGGCTGAGCGATCTCGAGCTCGGTCCGTTCGATGCGGGGGTTTCGGCCACCGTGCGGGAAGAGATCGCCGACCGCCTCGTCTTCCTGTCCGCGGTCGGCCTCGGGTACCTCACCCTTGACCGTCAGGCGCGCACGCTGTCGGGCGGCGAGATGCAGCGGATCCGGCTCGCAGGCAGCCTCGGCAGCCGGCTCGTCGATACGTGCTACGTGCTCGACGAGCCGACGATCGGGCTCCACGCCCGCGACGTCGAACAGTTCCTCGGCGTGCTGGCCCGCCTTCGTGACCGTGGAAACACGCTGCTGATCGTCGAGCACGAGGAAGCGGTGATCGCCGCGGCGGATCACATCATCGAGCTCGGGCCCGGCGCGGGCGAGGGCGGCGGGGAGGTCGTGTTCACGGGCAACTACGAGCAACTTCTCGTTTCCGGGTCCGCCACCGGCGAGGCGCTCGCCGCCCGCCCGGAGCAGGATCGAAAGCCGCGCAAGGCGGACAGTTGGCTCACCCTGCGCGGCGCCCGGCTCCACAACGTGGACGGCGTCGACCTGCGCCTGCCGATCGGTTGCCTGTCCGTCGTGACCGGCGTCTCGGGTTCGGGCAAATCGACACTCGTCCACCAGGTCCTGCACCGCGC
>JBPCJZ010000085.1:0-10708 GCA_051004775.1 Gemmatimonadota bacterium | reverse complement strand
AGGTGCGGGGGCCCGACCGGCCCCTCGGATTTCTTCGACATGGAAGCCTGGGCCAGGGCTGGCGGCGCACCGGACGACTCGAGCGCTGCAAGTTCGGCTCTGCGCTCGGACGCGGCAAGTCGTACCTCCTTCGCCCGTTGCGGTCGACCGGCCGCGCCGTATGGTGTCCGGGCGTGGCCGCGAACGGTGGCCTGCCGCTTGCAGAACGACGACGCGCCACGGGGCGCCGCCGACCACCACGACAAACGACGATGATCTTACCGACGGGAGTCCGATGAGCCGCTGCTGGCTGATGAAATCCGAACCTGAGACGTACTCGATCGACGACCTGTGCCGCGACGGAAAGACCCACTGGGACGGGGTCAGAAACTACCAGGCGCGGAATCTCATGCGGGAAATGAAGCAGGGGGACCGGGTGCTGTTCTACCACAGCAGCGCGAAGCCCCCGGGGGTCGCCGGGCTCGCGGAGGTCGTGCGCGAGGCGTATCCCGACCCCTCGGCGCGCGATCCCGAGAGCCACTATTACGACCCGAAGGCGTCCGACGAGGACCCGCGTTGGTACATGGTCGACATCGGGTTCGTCGCGCGCCTGCGCGAGTTCGTTCCGCTGGCGGATCTGCGCGACGCGCCGGGGCTGGAGGACATGGTCGTGACGAAGCGGAGCCGCCTGTCCGTCCAGCCCGTCGAGCCCGCGGAGTACGCGGTCGTCTGCCGGCTCGGGGGAGGGAAGGAAGGGTGAGCGACGACACCGCACGGCGCTGGCGCCTCGAAGACATCTACGAATCACGCGAAGAGTGGGAAGGCACCCTCGCGAGGATCGAAGAGGGGATCGAGGCCCTCGCGTCCTACGAGGGTCGGCTCCTGGACGACGCGGCCACGCTCGCCAGCGGCCTCGATCAGTATCACGAGACACTGAAGCTACTGTACGCCGCCTCCTCCTACGCTTCGATGCGGTATCACGAGGACATGCGCGTAGGCGAAACCGCCGAGATGGAGGCGATGACCAACCTCCTCGGGACGAAGCTCTCCGAGGCGGGCAGCTTCGTCGAACCCGAGATCCTGGCCGCGGACCGCGCGACGGTGGAGCGCTGGGCGACCGAGGAGCCGGCGCTCGCCGACTACGCGCACTCGCTCGACGACATCCTTCGCCGATCCGACCATACCCTCGGGCAGAAGGAGGAGGCGCTCCTCGCGGCTACCGGCCTGCTGAGCGACGCGCCGGAAACGGTGTACGCCATGTTCGCCAACGCGGACGCCCCCTGGCCCGAGGTCGAGCTGTCGGACGGTACGAAGGTGCGGCTGGATCAGTCGGCTTTCGGCAAGCATCGCGCCTCGGCGAACCGTGCCGACCGGGAACTCGTGTTCGACGAGTTCTTCGGCGTCTGGTCGTCCTTCGCGCGAACCTGCGGCGCGACGCTGTTCGCCGAGGTGAAGAAGGACGTCTTCTATGCCCGCGTGCGGAAGTATCCGGGCTCGCTGGCGCGCGCACTCGACGCCGGTCGCATTCCCGAGGCGGTGTACCACCAGCTCGTCGCGAGGGCGCGCGCGAATCTTCCCACCCTCCACCGGTACTTCGGGATCCGGCAACGGCTCCTCGGTCTCGACGAACTGCGGTACTACGACATCTATCCGCCGCTCGTCGAGTCGGATCGCGAGTACCCGATCGAAGAAGCGAAGCGGCTCGTCGTCGAATCAGCCGCGCCGCTCGGCGCGAGCTACGCGGGCGTGCTGGAGAGCGGACTCAACTCGCGCTGGATGGACGTCGATCCGCAGCCGGGCAAGCGCTCGGGCGCATACATGAACGGGCACGTATACGATGTCCACCCGTACGTGCTGATGAACTACCAGGGCACCTACGACGCCGTCTCGACGCTCGCCCACGAGTGGGGGCACGCCCTGCACTCGCACCTCGCCAACGAGGCGCAGTGCTTCGCCAACGCCCACTATTCCATCTTCACCGCCGAAATCGCCTCGACCTTCAACGAGGCTCTGCTCCTCGACAAGATGCTCGTCGAAGCGGACGGCCCGGAGGAGCGGCTGTTCTACCTCGGGAGCGAACTCGAGGGCCTGCGCGGCACCTTCTTCCGGCAGTCGATGTTCGCGGAGTTCGAGCTGCGGATCCACGAGATCGTGGATGGCGGCGGAACGCTGTCGGCCGATCGGTTCACCGAGATCTATGGCGATCTGCAGCGCGCCTATCACGGGCACGACGAGGGCGTGATGAAGGTGGACGACAAATTCAACGTCGAATGGGCGTACATCCCGCATTTCTACTACAACTTCTACGTGTACCAGTACGCCACGTCCGTCGCGGCGTCCTCGCTCCTTGCGGAGCAGGTGCGGCGGGGGGAGCCCGACGCGGCCGACCGGTATCTCGCGCTGCTCTCCTCGGGGGGCAGCGAGTACCCCTACGAACAGCTCGTGGCTGCCGGGGTGGACCTCGCTTCGCCCGAGCCGTACGAAGCGCTGATGCGCCGCATGAACGGCATCATGGACGAGATCGAGGAGATCGTAGAGGCCCGGGACTGAGGCCGGCGCGTGCTCACGGCCGGTGAGGCCGGGGAGATCGAGCGGCCTTACCGCCGGGTCGACGCCGGGTCGGGCAGGGGATCGGGAAGCTCCGCCCCCAGATCGTAGCGGCGGACTTGAGCGGCCCAGTAGGTCCAGCCCCAGCCCTCGAGGACGTCGTCGCGGAGCACCAGCGGGGTGAGCTCGTCGTCCGTGACCATGCCGTCGTCCCTTGCCACGTCGGTGTAGTAGTAGAGCACTTCCCACGAGGAGCCGTCGCCGGAATAGATCTCGCTTCGATGCGGATTGTACAGGATGGGCGCGTTGGCGCCGACCGGAATCCGCACCGACATGACGCCGAGCGTGTCCGTTCCCGTGCCCAGCGGGCCCTGCGTCTCCGAGCCGATCCGCTGTCTCTCCTGGCCGACGCCCATCAGGTCCAGGACCGTCTCGCGAGTCATGCCGACCTGCAGTTCCGCCAGGTGCTGGCGGTTGGTCTCGCGGAAGCTCGTGGCGGACGCGCAGGCCGCCCAGAGCAGCGGCAGGGCGATGAACTCGGCGCCGAAGGACCGCGTGAGGCGAGGATGGAATCGTCGTAGCATGCCCGCAATCTATGCCGCGGGCGCGGTGCGGCAAAAGCGCCCGGATGGACGCGGCGCCGGACGATCGCTAATCTCGCGACCTGCCGGATGATCCGCTCATCATCGGAGAACATCGTGGCCACTTTCGTATCCGAGCTCTCACCCGTTGTCCTGTGGCGCCACTTCGACCGCCTTCTGGAGATCCCGAGGGGATCGAAGGCCGAGGACGCCGCCCGCGATTATGTACTGGAGACGGCCGCCGCGCGCGGGCTGCAGGCACGGCTGGACGCAGGCGGCAACGTGCTCGTCCGCCGCCCGGCCGCCGGCGGGCGCGAGGGCGGACCCTCGGTCGTCCTGCAGGCGCACCTCGACATGGTGCAGGAGAAGAACTCGGGGACGCGCCACGACTTCGCCACGGACCCGATCCGCCCGGAGCTCGACGGCGAATGGCTGAAGGCCGACGGCACGACGCTCGGCGCGGACAACGGAATCGGCGTGGCGGCGATGCTGGCGCTCATGGAGGAAGATGATTTCGCGCACGGCCCGCTCGAGTTCCTGTTCACGGTAGACGAGGAGACCGGGCTGACGGGCGCCAGGGAGCTCGAAGAAGGCATTCTCGAATCTCGCCTCCTGATCAATCTCGATTCCGAGGAGGAAGGGGTGATCACGATCGGCTGCGCCGGCGGCGGGGACAGCCGCCTCTACTTGCCCCTCGGCGCGCGAGATCCGGGAGAGGGAACCGGCCTGCGCCTGGCGGTCTCGGGCCTGAAGGGTGGGCACTCCGGCGTCGACATCCATCTGCAGCGCGGCAACGCGATCGTCGCGCTGTCGCACGCCCTGCGCGCCGCGGCGGACCAGGTGCCTCTACGCCTCGTCGACCTGTCGGGAGGGAACGCCCGAAACGCCATCCCGCGCGAGGCCACCGCTACCGTACGGGTGCCCGACGAGACGGCGGCGCGGACCGTGCGCTCCGTCTTCGACGCGTCGCTCGAGGCTGCCGCCGCCGAACACGCGGCGAGCGACCCCGGACTTACCTGGCAGACGGCGGCTGTCGATGCCGACGCCGCGGCATGGGACGCACCGACTGCGCTTCGAGCGCTCGACCTGCTCATCGCTCTGCCGCACGGCGTCATGTCGATGTCGCCGGGTCTTCCCGGCCTCGTCGAGACGAGCACCAACCTCGCCGTAGCCCGAATCGAGGACGAATCACTTTCGGTTCTCTGCAACAGCCGCAGCTCGGTCGCGACCCGGCTCGGGTCGCTCCGTCGACGGATCCGCTCGATTGGGGAGCTGGCGGGAGCCCGCGTGGAGCAGCCCGACGGCTATCCCGGGTGGCAGCCCGACGTCCGGTCGCGACTGCTGAAAGTCATCCGCTCGGCCTACGAGGCCGAAATGGGCGAGGCTGCCGAAGTCGGAGCGATGCACGCCGGACTCGAATGCGGGATCATCGGCGAAAAATATCCCGGGATGGACATGGTTGCGTTCGGTCCACAGATCGAGTTTCCGCATTCGCCCGACGAGCGGGTTCGCGTCGCCTCGGTCGAGCCGTTCTATCGCGTGCTGAAGCGGACGATCTCGGATCTCGCCGCTGCCTGATGATCGCCCCGGCCCACCGCTTGCATAGTCGCAGAGGCCGGCTATACTCGTGTAGCGGTAATCCTGCCATACACGTTTCAGAAGCTTAGAGCCGGTCGGCTTGTGGAGAGACGATGACGCTCAAACGCGGAGAGATCGCCGGACTGTGGCTGTGGATGGGCGCGGCCTGGATCATCCTCGCATGGGTGAACCAGGATTTCCTCTGGTTCCGGCCGATCTTTCGACAGATTTTCTGATTCGCCCCGTCGTTCGCCCCCGTACCCGCCCGCTCGAAAGAGGGCAGACAAACCAAGGAGGCAATCGTGGCCGAAGGAAGCCGAAAGAAGACCTACTTGATCATCATGGTCATTCTTCTAGTGGTGCTGGCGCTGACGGTTCTCTGACCTGAACGCGGTGGGCCGGAGGAGCGGGGACGCGCTGTCGCCCGTTCTTCCGGTGCTTCAGGCGGCTCGTCGGTCCGCGTGGAGCGGTTCGCTGAATCCGCGCATCCGCAAACCATACCCCACGGTTCCGAGCACCATCGCGAGCGCGATCGTGATCTCCGCGAGCGCGCCGTAGTCGGTCACCAGGGCGTGGACTACCCCCCCGACGACGCTCCCCACGATAGTCGCGTTGATGAAGGATTGGTTGCGCACGGGCGCCAGCTTCGCGGCGACGCCGGCGAAGACGAAGCCCAGCACGAGATATCCGTAAAAGGACGTCATGAAAAAGCGCCAGTCCGGATATCGCAATTGCAGGACATCGAACAGGCCCGTCAGACCGAAGTGGATCGACCAGGCTACGATCGGCGCGATCGTAATTGCCGCCAGCGCGCGCAGTGCGGTGATCAGTGTCAACTCGCCTCCCAGGGGCTTGGGTCGCGACTACCTTACGGAATTCGTCCGGCTCGCGGAACCCCCCCGCCCAAACTTGCCGGACTCCCGCCCGGCGTTCAGCTTTGCGTCATGAGCTATCTATACTTGCGATACCCCCTCACGTTCGCTGCGTTTCTTGCCGTTCTGTCGAGCGGGGCGTGCGCCGCCGGTCCGGCACCGGAGTCCGCCGGCCCGACCGAGGCCACCGCCGCGCAGCCCGCGCAGCCCGCGCAGGCATCGACGGTGCTCGACGCCGCGCTGTGGATGCAGACGTCGGGAGAATACGAAGCGCTTACCCGGCAGACGTGGGGCGCGGCCTCGCGACGGCTGGCCGAGGCCGTTTCCGATTCCTCCTGGACCGCGCTCCTCGAGCAGGGCGAGGGCTACGAGGCCCTGCCGACGGCCGCCATCGTCGACGTCGACGAAACGGTGCTCGACAATTCTCCGTATGCGGCGCGTCTCATCGAGGACCACCAGCGCTACTCGGACGCCTCGTGGGGGCAGTGGGTGAACGAGGCGAAGGCTCGTGCGATCCCGGGAGCCCTGGACTTCGCCCGAACCGCCGCGGACCTCGGCGTCACCGTCTTCTATGTCACGAATCGGGCGGCCTCTCTCGAGAACGGAACGCGCCGCAACCTCGAGGCGATGGGCTTTCCGTTCACCGGGGAGATCGATGTCCTGCTGCTGAAAGACGAGCGGCCGGACTGGGGATCGGACAAGACGACCCGTCGCGCATTCGTCGCGCAAGACTATCGAGTGGTGGTAGTTGCCGGGGATGATCTCAACGACTTCATGAGCGGAGTTCGCGGGGTCAGCCGCGACGAGCGAGCGCGCCTGGTCGAGCGGAACGCGGACCTCTGGGGCACGGGCTGGTTCGTGTTCCCCAATCCCACCTACGGGTCGTGGGAGTCGACGCTGCTGGATGGGTTGGAGCGGCCCTCGCCGGAGGACGTGACGCGGCGCAAGCTCGAATCGCTGGACGCGGCCCGCGGCTGAGGGCGCGTCAGGAAACGGCGCTGGCGCCCGATCCGAACTCGGTGAAGCGGTAGATGACGACGCCGGAGCCCGGCGCGTTGTCCACGTCGACGTAGCCGCTGGCGACGAGCGTCCGCAGGGTCTCCTCCACCTCTTCGAACCCCGCCCCTGTGGCCGCGACGCCTTCCGTGACGGAGATGGCGCCGCCCCTGACCATGGCGGCTTCGAGCAGCCGGAGCCGGAGTGGCTTCGCGGCCTTCGCCAGTGACGGCCGACCCGAATTCTGCTGCTGCTGCAGGAGGTCGCGCACGGTACGGGGATGGAGCACGTAGCCCTCGCGAATGTTCGAGTCCGCGACCAGCGTGCGCATCCGGATCAGGTCGATGAACTGTCCGACGCCCAGCAGGCCGAACGTGAGCAGCCACAGAATGCCGGTGCCGTACTTGCCGAGGTAGATGCGGTGGAGGCCGCAGAACCCGAACAGGCACGCGCACCAGAGGCCGTAGCCGAGGCCTTCCCGGTAGCCTTCTCTCAGATCCCGCGCCTCGTCCATCCGGTCCTCTCGCACGTGACTCATCCGAACAGCCGCCTTCCGCCGCTTCCGCTCACCGTCCTACTACGCCCGGAGGCGCTTGCGAGTTTCGTTCCGCCGGCCGTCGTCAGCGCCGGTTCACGTCGCGGATCGGAAGAGCATGATATCGCCGTCCACTACCTCGTACTCCTTGCCCTCGAGACGCATCCGGCCGAGCTCTCGCGCCTTCTTCAGCGAGCCGACCTGCGCGAAGTCGTCGAAGTGGATCGTCTCCGCCCGGATGAATCCCCGTTCGAAGTCGGTATGGATGACTCCGGCCGCCTGGGGTGCCTTTGCGCCGTTGGGCACGGTCCAGGCGCGGACTTCCTTCTCGCCGGCCGTGAAGAATGTGCTCAGGCCGAGCAGGCGATAGCCCGCACGGATCAATTCGCCGATGCCGCTCTCCTCCAGGCCGTGCGCCTCGAGGTATTCGGGGCGTTCCTCCAGGTCGAGGGCGAGCAGGTCGGCCTCGAGTCGGGCGCTGAGCACGACGACTTCCGCGGACGGGTCGTCGTCGGCGATGGCGGCCCGCAGGCGCTCGGCGCGCGCCGAGCCACCACCCGCGTCCTCCTCGGAGACGTTGGCGACGTACAGGGTGGGTTTACGCGTCAGCAGGTTGAGCGAGCGGACGAGGCGGGTCTCATCGTCGCTGAGCTGGACGCGCCGTGCCGACGTGCCCTCGCCGAGTGCCTTCGCCACGCGCCGGAGGGCGCCCGCGAGCTGGATGCCTTCCTTGTCGCCGGTGCGTTCGCGCCGCTCCGCCTTGTCGAGCGCGCGTTCGACGATCTCGAGATCGGAGAGGATGAGCTCGAGTTCGATGACCACCCGGTCGCGATCGGGATCGGTGGGGTCGCCCGTCGCCACGATCGCCGGATCCTCGAAGGCCCGGACGACGTGGCAGATCGCGTCGACTTCCCGGATGTGCTGCAGGAACTTGTTGCCGAGTCCCTCGCCCTTCGACGCGCCCGCGACGAGCCCGGCGATGTCGACGAACTCGACTACATTGGGCACGATGCGCTTGGGATCGACGAGGTCTGCGATGCGGAACAGCCGCGGGTCGGGTACCTCGACGACCCCGACATTCGGATCGATGGTGCAGAAGGGATAGTTTTCCGCCGGCACGGAGATCGAGGTGAGCGCCTGGAACAGGGTGGACTTGCCGACGTTCGGCAGGCCGACGATTCCGATGGAGAGCTTGGACATGTCTATCTTGAACGCTGTGAGACGGTCGTCTGGTTGATTCGCATCGAGCCGAAGATAGGGCGCCACCCGTGACCGGGGAACCGACGAGTCCGCCGGACGCGGAAGCCGCGTCGCCGGCCGGTACCGATGGCGCGGGACGCTCCGAGCGTCGCCGTGTCCGCGTCCGTATCGAAGGGCTCGTGCAGGGCGTCGGCTTCCGTCCCTACGTCCATCGCCTGGCCGGGGCCCACGGCCTCGCGGGCTACGTCCGCAACGACACGCTCGGGGTCGACGTCGAGGCCGAGGGCGCGGCGACGGACGTGGCCGCCTTCCTGGGTCGATTGCCCGAGGAGATCCCGCCGCTGGCGACCATTGACCGGTTGGACGTCCGCGACATCGCGCCGCGGGGCGGCGCCGGGTTCGAGATCCTCGCCAGTCGCGTCGTGGCGGGCGCCGCGGCCCGCGTGTCGCCGGACGTGTCCGTCTGCGACGACTGTCTTCGAGAACTCGCCGATCCCGCCGACCGCCGCTTCCGCTATCCGTTCATCAACTGCACGAACTGCGGTCCGCGGTTCACGATCGTCCGCGGCGTCCCGTACGATCGGCCTTCGACCACGATGGCCGGCTTCGACATGTGCGCGGCCTGCCGCACCGAGTACGACGACTCGGGCGACCGACGCTTCCACGCGCAGCCCAACGCGTGTCCGGACTGCGGCCCGACGGCGCGACTGATCGACGCCGCGGGTGACGCCATCGTTTTCGAGCCTGGCATCGGTACCGGCTCCGGCGTCGATCCCGGCTCCGGCGTCGCGGGAGGCGTCGCGGGAGGCGGCGACGGAGGCGGCGACGCGATCGCGCGCGCGGCCGCCATGCTGCGGGACGGCGGCATCGTGGCCGTCAAGGGACTCGGCGGCTATCACCTGGCGTGTGCCGCGGACGACGAGACGGCCGTCGGCGAACTCCGGCGACGCAAGCACCGGGAGGACAAGCCGTTCGCGCTGATGGTCGCGGATCTAACCGCGGCGCGGATGCTCGCCCTCGTAGGCGCCGAAGAGGCGACCCTGCTCGAGAGCCCGGCCCGTCCGATCGTCCTGGTGCGCGCCCGCTCGGGCGCGGCCCTGGCGGCGCCGGTCGCCCCCGGTCAGCGCGACCTGGGGATCATGTTGCCGTACACTCCGCTGCACCACGTCCTGCTGCGCGATGTCGGGCGGCCCCTCGTGATGACGAGTGGGAACGTTTCCGACGAGCCGATCGCCTTCCGCGACGCCGACGCGCTCGACCGCCTGGCGTCGATCGCGGACGCCTGGCTGGTCCACGACCGCCCCATCGAGACGCGCACGGAGGATTCGATCGTCCGCCTCGTGACGGTGGGGCGGCGGCGCCAGCGCCTCACGATGCGGCGTTCTCGCGGCTACGTGCCCGACCCGATCGCCCTGCCGTTTGCCATGCCCGAACCGGTCCTCGGCTGCGGCGCGGAACTGAAGAGCACGTTCTGCCTGGCGGTCGGACGGCGTGCCTGGCCGGGACCGCACCTTGGCGACCTCCGCGACTACGAGGCGCTCCGCTCCTTCGTCGAGGGAATCGACCATTTCGAGCGCCTGGTAGAGACGGCGCCCGGGGTCGTGGCACACGACCTCCACCCCGAGTATCTGTCGTCGAAGTACGCCGCGGACCGACCGGCGACGCGGCGCATCGCCGTGCAGCATCACCACGCGCACCTGGCGGCTTGCCTGGCGGAGCACGGCGTCGAGGGCCCCGTCGCGGCGGCCGTGTTCGACGGCGCCGGTTTGGGACCCGACGGCACGGTTTGGGGCGGGGAGTTTCTCGTCGGGACGCGCGCGTCCTACCGTCGGGTCGCGCACCTGCGGCAAGTACGGCTGCCGGGCGGCGACGCGGCCGTCCGGGAGCCGTGGCGGATGGCCTGCTCGTGGCTGACCGAGCTCGCGGGTGCCGCGGACGAAGTGCCGCCGCCCGCATGGCTCGCGTCCGGTCTCGATCGGGCTCGGTGGGACGCCGTCGCCGCGCTTGCCCGCGGCGGACTCAATTCGCCTCTTACGAGCAGCGTCGGCCGGCTGTTCGACGCGGTCGCCGCCCTGTGCGGCCTGCGCTCGGCCATCACGTACGAGGGGCAGGCCGCGATCGAACTCGAGATGGCGGCGTCGACGGAAGAGGAACGCGCCTACGAGTTCGCCGTGCGCGAGGGCGGCGCCGACGGCGCGCTCGTTCTCGATCCCGCGCCCGCGCTCGCCGGCATCTTCGTCGACCTGGCCGGGGGCGCCGGTGCGGATCGTGTCGCGGCACGATTCCACGCGGGTCTAGCGGCGGCGACCGCGCGCCTGCTGATCGATGTCGCGGAAGCGGAAGGGCTCGCGGCCGCGGTCCTGACGGGCGGCGTGTTCCAGAACGTCCGGCTTCTCGAAGCGACGGCGGCATTGCTCGAC
>JBPCJZ010000084.1:0-84168 GCA_051004775.1 Gemmatimonadota bacterium | reverse complement strand
GGAGAGACGAACGATCAGATGCGTAACCGCCACTCGCCCGAAGGGTTGCGGCGGCACATGGCGATCTCCGGCGTTGGCGCGCCTCGACGTAGCTTAGGCTATGCCTTCGCCGCGCCGCCTTGGATCTAGCCATGTGGCGCGCGCAACGCGACCCGCCACAGTTCTTCAGCGACCTGCTTTAGGCGCTGAAGGCCGCGCCGTACCGTTCGCGGAGGATTGCGAGATGGTGTTCGAGGTGCCCGACCAGGATCCAGGCGGCCGCCCGGACGGACATGGCGGCGCCGTTGGCCGTCCCCGTCCTCAGCCAGTACTCGCCCGCAAGCCCAGAGAGCATCTCGAGGTTGGCTGCCCGCAACAGGTCGAACTCCCGCAACAGGCTCTCCACCGGCCGGGCGTCGAACGCCCCTTCGGCTACATAGTCGTCCTGGTCGTAGCCGGGCAGCGACGAGGTCTCGCCCCGCGCGATACACGTGGCGCGCATGCCGAAGATCCGCTCGGTGTCGGCCACGTGGCCCAGCACCTGCCGCACCGTCCACTTCCCCGGCGCATACCGATGCGCGCCACCGTTCGGACCGAGAGCCGACATGAGGTCGCGAAGCTCCTCGGCCTGTGCGGCGAATCGACCCAGGATGGGACCGTCCTCAACGAGTCCGATGTACGCGGCGTAGTACGGATGGTACTCTCCGGCCTCGGGCCGCAGCGCCTCGGGCGCGGAGGACGTCATGCGCTGAACGCGCGTTTGACGCGCTGCCAGAACCCGGGTTCCCGCGCGTCGGGCGCCGGCGGCGTCCGTTCGACTTCCGCCAGCTTCTCGAGCGCATTGCGCTCCTCGCGCGTCAGGTTCGTTGGGGTCCATACCAGCACGCGCACGATCTGGTCGCCCCGGCCGCTGGCCCGAAGACGCGGCATGCCGCGTTCGCGCAGGCGGAGCGCCTGTCCGCTCTGGATGCCGTCGGGAACCTCGAGCATCGCCATTCCGTCGATTACCGTGGGGACTTCGATTCGGGCGCCGAGGGCCGCCTGGCTCATCGTCACCGCGAGCGCGTAGACCAGATCGTCCCCCCGTCGCTCGAATCGCGGGTCGGGCTCGACTTCCACGTGCACGAGGACATCGCCGCGTGGACCGCCCGCGGGGCCGGCGTGGCCGCGTCCGGAGAGCTTCAGGTAATCATCTGTCGACACGCCGGCCGGTACCTGGAGTTCGATCACCCGGTCCTGTCGAGTACGACCGTCGCCGTGGCAGGTGGCGCAGGCCTCGCTCACCGTCTCGCCCGCCCCCCCGCACGTCGGGCAGGCCCGCACGCTGACGAACTGCCCGAGCATCGAGCGCTGCACCTGGCGGACTTCTCCGGCGCCCCCGCACGTCGCGCAGCGCTCGACCGACGAGCCGGGCGCGGCGCCCGAGCCGGAGCACGTTTCGCACGGGTCGAGGATCTTCACCCGCACCGACTGTTCGACGCCGCGGGCCGCTTCCTCGAGAGAAATCGTCACGCGGACCTTGAGGTCGCTCCCGCGGCGGGCGCGGCCCGTCGGCCCGCTCCGTCGGCCACCGAACAGGTCGCCGAGCCCGCCGAACTCGCGCATGAAGACCTCGAACGCGTCGCCGAAGTCGAAGCTCCCGAAGTTTCCACCGCCCGCGCCGCGCTTCACGCCAGCCTCGCCGAACCGGTCGTACAGCGACCGTTTCTCCGCGTCGCGGAGGACCTCGTACGCTTGGGTCACTTCGCGGAAACGCTCGTCGGCGTCGTCCTCGTCGTTCCGGTCCGGGTGGTACTTCATCGCGAGCTTCCGGTACGCCCGCTTGATGTCATCGGCGTCCGCGTCACGCGACACGCCGAGCAGTTCGTAGTAGTCAGCCATCCGGGTCAGTCATCTATCGTTGAAGTCTGCAGGATCTCGAATTCTGTGTTGTCGCTCCGGTCGATGCGGGGCCGACCGGGTCAGTTGCGCACGAGACGCGATACGAGCGAAGACGTGCATTCCACCAGCGCGACGATCTTGTCGTACGGCATCCGTGTCGGTCCGATGACGCCGACGACGCCCTCGACGTGACCGACGGCGTAGGTCGCGGTAATCAGCGTCAGTTCGGCGAGCTCGGGTGCTCCGTTCTCTGCCCCAATCGTGATGTGGGGACCGCGGACGAGCGCGCGTCCGCTGAGCAGGGACGCGAGGAGATCGCGACGTTCCGTGAGCTCCATGAGTTGGCGGAGCTGTTCCCCGGTGGTGAACTCGGGCTGGTCCGCCAGGACGGACACGTTCCCGAGATGGACGTCGCGGCCCTGTATCGCCCACTCGAAGATGTCGGGACCCGACTCGACGAAGATGTTCACCATCTCGTTGGCCGACCCGTCGGGCAGCGCGGCATCGCGCAGGCGGTCCGACAGCGTCTGGTGGATCTCCCTCAGCGTAGTGCCCGCGAGCCGCTCGTTGAGGAGGCTCGCCACGGCGCGGAGCGTGACCTCGGGCATGGCCGTGGGCACGTCGACGTACACCGTGCGCACCACGCCGGACTCGAGCGTTAGCACGAGCAGGGCCTTCTCGGAGTCCACGGGCACGAGGTCGAGACGCAGGAGGACGGCTTCGGCGATGATCGGTCCGACGGACAGCCCGAGTTCGCCGGTGAGGAGTCCGAGCACACGCGCGGCGCGCCGCACGAGCACTTCCAGTTCGGAAGCGGGCTCCGGCCCGAGGAGTTCGCGATGGATCAAGACCTGCTCCTCCGGCGTCACTCCCTTCCGATCCATCAGCCCGTCGACGTAGTACCGGTATGCCCGGTCCGTGGGCATGCGTCCGGCCGACGTATGCGTGTGCGACAGGAATCCCTTCGACTCGAGGTCGGCCATCGTGTTGCGGACGGTGGCGGGGGAAACCCCGAGTTCGTACTGCTGCACGAGCCGTCGAGACCCCGCCGGCTCCGCGAAGCGGATGTACGAATCGATCACGGCCTGCAGGACCGTGCGTTCCCGATCTGTCAGTGGCTCGATACTCACATGGTTCTCCCGTACGGCACGCTTCTGTTCATACTCTGTTGCTAGCCCCGGAGGGTCGCGGATCCCACGATGCGATCTCCGCGGAGAGCTGGTCGAGCCGCAGCCAGCCTTCGGTCGTGAGGCGGAACCCCTCCGCATCCGACGTCAGCCAGCCGGCTTCGCGCCACGCGGTGAGGTTCTCCGGTTCGTCTGCTTCCGCGAGCTCCTTCCACGGAAGGCCGCGACTGGTTCGCAGCCCCAGCCAGATTCGCTCGAGGCGTCTCTGCTCGGCATCGGGTCGCTCGCGACCCTCGCGCAACGACTCTCCGGCTTCCGCCGCCCGCCGATAGCGATCCCAGCGATTGACGTTCCACGTGCGCTCTCCGCCGACCTGGCTATGCGCGGATGGGCCGAGGCCAAGGTACTCCGACCCGTCCCAGTAGTGCCAGTTGTGCGCCGATGCGTGGCCGTCCCGCGCGAAGTTCGACACCTCGTAGTGCTCGAACCCGGCGGCCGTCAACAAGGCTGCCATCTGACCATACTCTCTTGCATACCGCGTTCCATCCGGCATCCGGACGCGGCCGAGATCGACCCACCGGCCGAGCGGTGTCCGGGGCTCGGCGGTCAACCCATAGGCACTGACATGCGTCACGCCAAGCTCGCATGCCCGGTCTACATCCGCGGGCCAGTCGCGCTCGACGTCGGCGGGCAGGCCGAAGATCAGGTCGATGTTGATGCGTTCGAACCCGCCCTCGCGCGCACGCCGGACGGCGGCGGAGGCTTCCGCGGCGTCGTGCAACCGGCCGAGCCATTCGAGCGGGCCGTCCTGGAACGATTGAACGCCGAGGCTCACCCGATTGATCCCGAGCTCCCGCCAGGCCTCGCAGACGTCGGACGTCAGGCTGCGCGGATTCGCCTCCGCCGTCCACTCCACCGTTTCGGCGTCCCAGTCGAAGCGTTCCTCGAGCTTGCCCGCGAGACGGCGCATCCCGTCGGCTCCGAGAAGCGAAGGCGTGCCGCCACCGATGAATATCGTATCGACGTCGAGCCGCCCCGCGAGCTCAAGTTCCGCCCACCACTGGTCGAGATCCCGGCCGACCGCGTCGACGTAGGCGTCGATCGGCGGGGTCTTGGCGCGCGCGACGGAGAAGTCGCAGTAGTGGCACCGTTTCGTGCAGAACGGTACGTGAACGTAGACGCTTCGCGGCCGGATCGGCGGGCCGGGTTCGCTCACCGGCAACGCTCGTAGCGGCAGCCCGGCAGCCCGCGCACGGCGCCCTCGAGTTCTAAACGGGTGAGCAGCCCGGCCACCGCCGCGGCCCCGCCGCCGAGCCCGGCGAGCTCGTCGAGCGCCGCCGGCTCCACGTCGAGTCGCGCCAGCACGGCCGCTTCCGTCGGGTCCCACGCCGCGGGCACGGTCGCGGCCGGCCCGGGGTCGCCCTTGTCCCCGGAATCTGCGGGGCCGGGGGCGTCGACGACGTCTTCGCCTCCCCAGCTCCGGGCGAGAAGCCGGCACACATCCTCGGCCGACGTCACGAGACCGGCGCCGTCGCGGAGCAGGTCGTGGCAGCCCGCGCTTCCCGGCTCGCTCACGGGACCGGGACAGGCCATCACGTCGACGCCGATGTCGATCGCGTGACCCACGGTCAGGAGGGCCCCGCTGCGCGGGCCGGCCTGCACAACCACGACCGCGTCGGCCAGGGCCGCGACGATCCGGTTGCGCCTCGGAAAGTTGCACGCTACGGGCCTTTCACCCGGTTCGAATTCCGTGAGCAGGAGGCCGTCGGCCCGCATGCGGTCGTACAGGCGGACGTTCTCGACCGGGTACGTGAACCGGAGCCCTGAACCGAGCACGCCGACCGTCTCTCCACCGACGGACGCGGCTCCGCGGTGCGCGGCGGCATCGATTCCGGCGGCCATCCCACTCACCACTCGCACTCCCCGGCGCGCGAGCCCGGCCCCGATTTCGAACGCCAGGCCCCGTGCCTCCCGCGTGGCTCGACGCGTGCCGACGACCGCCACCGTCCGCGGGGCGTCGATCGCGAGCGGACCCCATGCCCAGAGAACCACGGGCGGATGATGGAGTCGGCGAAGCCGATGGGGATACGCCGGGTCTACGCAGGTGACGAGCCGCGCCCCGCGTGGCATCTCGTCGCGCGCGCGGGCGGCCGCGTCGCGTGCCGTTGCCTCGGCCGTGCGGCCCCGACGCACGGCCGCGACGCCCTGCCGCTGGCGGCGCGTGAGGAGAGGCGACCTCGCGGCCGCCTCCAGGGCCCGCAGGGGCGACTCGTAGCGCTCCAGCAACCGGGTCACCGTCACGGGGCCGACGTAGTCCGCGCTGTCGAGGGCGAGTAGCGCGCCCGCCTCGCGCCCGATCGCGGGCGCCCGTTCGCCTACGGGCGCCACTCGTCGAGCTCGGGAAACCGCTCGGTCTCGGCCTCGCCGCGTTCGAGTGCCCGGATCTCTTCGGCCCGCTCCCACAGCCCCCGCTTCAACGGTCCGAGCCCGTAGCCGGCGACGCTCGAAACGACGAAGGTCCCCCATGCCTCGGGGGCGTAGACCGACTCGGCCAACGCCTCGCGCTCAGACTCTGGAACGAGGTCCGCCTTCGTGATCACGAGGCAGTGGGCGATCGCGGCGAGCGCGATGTCGTGCGTTCTGAGTTCGGCGCGAAGCGTCTCGTAGGTCTGCTGAGGATCGGCCGCGTCGGAGGGCACGAAGAGGGCGAGGGTCCGCGTCCGCTCGATGTGCCGCAGGAACTTGGTTCCCAGGCCCTTGCCGCCGGCCGCGCCTTCGATGATGCCCGGGATATCGGCGACGACGATCGTCCGGCCGTCGGTGATCGGAACGACGCCGAGATTGGGCCTGAGCGTCGTGAACGGATAGTCGGCCACCTTGGGACGCGCCGCCGAGACGGCGGCGAGGAACGTCGACTTCCCGGCGTTGGGTTCGCCGACGAGGCCGACATCCGCAATGAGCTTGAGCTCGAGCTCGATACGCCGTTCTTCGCCCCATTCACCGGGCTGCCATTCGCGAGGAGTCTGGTGCGTCGAGGTGGCATAGGAGGCGTTCCCGCGGCCGCCCCTGCCGCCGCGGGCCACGATCAGCCGGTCTCCCGGTTCGAGCAGTTCGCCTATCGCCTCGCCCGTGTCCGCGTCCCGGACGATCGTGCCCGGCGGGACGGGCAGCTCCAGGTCCTCGCCGTCCTTGCCGGTCCGGTTGCTGCCCTCGCCGTGACCCGCGCGACCGGCGGTATAGCTCTCGCGATAGCTGAAGTCGAGCAACGTGTCGAGCTGCGGGTCGGCGACCAGCAGTACGTCGCCCCCGGTTCCGCCGTTGCCGCCGGAGGGCCCGCCACGGGGCACCCCCGTCTCGCGGCGAAACGCCATGGCGCCGGCGCCCCCGGGGCCACCCTGCAGCCGAATCCGCGCGAAATCAATGAACATCTATTGAATCCAAGTCTTCAACAGGCTCCCGCCCTTCGTGCCGTTCACGTACACCCTCCCACAGCTTCGTCAGCCGGCGCCGGGTCTCCGCCGTCTGCCGGGCGACACCGATCGTCAGAGCCTCCGCCACCTGGTCTGGCTCCGCGCCGAGCCGCAGGGCTCCCCGGAGATGCGAATGCAACTGACGCTCCCAGTCGCGGCTCGCCAGCATCGCGACGATACACAGTTCCCGGATCCAGGCTGCGAGGCCCGGGCGCGACAGCACCCGGCCATAGCCGTCGAGCACCATCCACCGATCCAGCGCGGGGTGGGCCGCCGCGACGTTGTCGCGTAGACCGTCATACGCGGAGCCGTACACCCGCCGGCACAAATCCTCCCCGCGCGCCAGTACTTCGTCGCTCGCGGACTCCGGCGTCTCGCTTTCGCCGGCCGGCGCTCCACGAATCGCGGCCCACCTCATGGCCGTCTCGAGTGTGGCCGGAAACCCGAGGAACAGGCACGCCTGGAGCACGGCTTCGTCGACGCGCTCCGGCGGTGTGTTACCCGCGGCACGGCGGAGCTCCGCTTCGATACCGGCCTCGTCCCGGCTGGCCATAGCCTCCGACAGACAGACCAGGGTACGCTCCGACTCCCCCAGCGCGCGGGGCGAGGCGACGCTCACGCGCGGCGATCCATCGCGTCGGCTGCCCGGCCGGCCACGGCATGAATCCTTCCGGCAGCGCATCCGAGGGTATCCAGGATCGGCGGCTCGGCCAGGTCCAGGAGCGCCGCCGCCTCCGCGGGTTCGAGCAGACCGCAGGATCCGAGGAGCGCGACGGCCGCGGGTCCGACCGCGCGCCGCGATCCGTCCTCGACCTTGAGCGCCATGCCCCAGTCCTCCCCGACGGCGGCGATGCACAGCACGCCCTCGCCGCCTTCCTTCGCGAGGAGGCGGCCTTCCGTCGCCTGCATGATGCGGAGCGGTTCGCGCCCCGGGGACGAGGTAAGATCCGGGTGGCGCGTCATCGCGTCGACAACGGCGGCCGGCGCCGACCCGGTCGCCGCGGCTCCGTCGGCGAGTCGGGCGTAGGCGAGCGCCATGGCCTCAAGTGGAATCAGCACCGTGGGGATCCCGCAGCCGTCCGCCTCCCACGGCAGGTCGGCCGGAGACGCGTCGATGTAGTCCGGCAGCAGATCGCGGACCCTCGCCTGCACCGGATGGTCGAAGCGCCAGTACCCTTCCGGCTCCCACCCGCGGTGAAGAGCCAGCGCCAGCATCGAGGCGTGCTTGCCCGAACAGTTGTTGTGGAGCCGTCCGGGTGCGTGGCCGGCGCAGGCCAGTGTCTGCGCCGCCTCCTCGTCGTACGGGGTGTGCGGGCCGCAGTGCAGATCCTCCGGCGACCTTCCGATGGCCGCGAGGATATGCTCGACGCGCGCCAGGTGCTCCGGACGCCCCCCGTGCGAGGCGCAGGTCACGGCGAGGTGCTCGGGGCCATAGTCGAACGCGTCGGCGACGCCGTCGTCTACGATGGGAAGCGCCTGGAATGGCTTCAGCGCCGAACGCCAGAACGAGGAGGCGGCGGGGTCGCCGAAGGTGGCCACTTTCCCTCGGTCGGAGCGGCACACGGCCGCGTGGACGCGATGGCGTGATTCGACGCGAGCTCCGCGCTCGACGAGAACCTCGATGGATCCGCTATTCAGGGATGCAGCTCCGGTGCGAGTGACCTGCCGATCGCGCGGCTGTTCGCCACGCGAGGGTCAAGTATACGCCTCGCTGCCAGGTGCGTCAGCCGCGCCCGGGATTGCCCACCCGCCGCACGACCCGGCGCACGACCAGTCGTAGGACCACTCGCGCGTCCGCTCGCGCGTCCCGCCCCCGTTCTTCGACAGGCTTTCTGAGGCTCGGGTCAGGTCCCCCCGAACGCCTCGGGCCCGCTTCGGCTCCCCTCACGCGCGCCGCGCACCGCGGCGGCGCCCCGGGTCGCCACGCGCGCCGATGTCTCCGCGACGGTCCGCGCCGAAGCTTCGACCCCGTCGATGAGGTCGTCGACGCTGCGCGACGTCTTCGGCGTGTAGTGCGGCGCGTCATCGGGGACCCGGACGAGTGGCTCATACAGGTCGATCCACTCTTCGAAGCGATGGCTGAGGCGGACGATCCCGTAGAACCGTCGCCCCGGCGTGCCGTCGCGGCGGATCAGATCCACCAGCGCCGCGCCGAGCGCGACCTGGGCGAGGAACAGGTCCTTGAAGCCGTCCACGACGAGCTTGAATTGAAAGACCAGCACGTCGCGTCCGACTTGTCCCCACCCCCCCTTCGCAGCCTTCTCACCGTCCGCACCAACTTCTGTATCTTGCTGTGCTGTAATCTCTTGCATGTCTACCGTTCCCTCCGCTCCCCGTTCCACGACTCCCGGTCGGGCGCCGCACCTGTCCGTCTCTGCGGGACCCTACGTTCGGGGGGTCCGTCGAGTTTCGCTTCGCCGCGTCGGCGAAGTCTCGTTCGAACGTCGCGGACTTCCGCGCTCAAATCGCCCGGCATGCCTTGCGGGCGGTGAATAGTCCACCCATAATGGGGTCAGCGTTGCCATAAGCACCGTTTTTTCCCCGTTCCACAGGAGAGTAGCGTGACCAAACAGGAATTCGCGGAGAAGCTCGCCAAGAAGACCGACATCTCGAAGTCGAAGGCCATGGATGTGATCGATGCGATCTTCTCGACCAAGGATCGGGATGGCATTATTGCCATCGAACTCGATGGCGGCCGGGACTTCACCATCACCGGCTTCGGTACGTTCAAGACGCGGCGGACGAAGGCGCGCACGGGCCGGAACCCGCAGACGGGCGCGACGATCAAGATCGCGGCTCGCAACAGCGTTTCGTTCCGGGCCGGCAAGGGTCTCAAGGAGCGGGTGCGCGACTAGCTTCGACCAGAAAGCCGGGCGGAGGCGCGCCGAGTTGATCCGGCTCCGCACTCCGCCCGGCTTTTTTTGTGCCTGCGGGTCTCGCCCGTCGGCACCGTCAGTCGGTCTTCAGCAGTTCTTCCGTCGAACCCGCCCCACGCAGTAATTCCGCGGCGCGTTCGAACTGCGGGTCTCCCTGGTGGCTGCGGCGCAGCGACTCCAGTTCTCCGAACCCCGTATTTGCGAGCTGCACCGCCAGGAAACGGTCGATCAGCTTGGAGACGTCCGCGTAGACCGCGTCGTCGATCCCGATCTCTTCGTCGCGCAGGAGCTCGAGAAAACGGTTCCGCATCTCCGGCGTGACGACGAAGTCCGCGGTCATATCCGGATGCTCCGCCCGCCATTTCACGGCGAAGCGGAACGCGAGCTGGCGAATCGACAGGGCCTGGCGTTTCAGTTCGCTGCCGAGACGGCGTTCGGAATCCGTCGCCGAGTCCGCCACGATCACGTCGGGCACGATCCCCCCGCCTCCGTAGACGGGTCGCCCGCCCTCGGTGTAGTACACCTTCCGCCCCGTCGTGTCCGGGCGTTCCACCGGCGTCGCGTCGATCGCCGCCGGATCCGACGTCGCGACGGGAAGGCCGTCGAGGTCGTGCTCCCGCTGGATCGAGCGACCGCTCGGGGTGAACCAGTTCGCGGTGGTCAGCTTCAGGTGGTGACCGCCCGGAATGGCGTAGACCGTCTGCATCGATCCCTTGCCGAAGCTTGGCGTGCCGACGACCAGCGCACGGTCGTGATCCTGCAGGGCGCCCGCGACGATCTCCGATGCGCTCGCGCTCGTCCCGTCGACCAGCACGGCCATCGGCAGGTCCGAGAACGTCGGGTCGTGCTCCGAACGGAACAGATAATTCTGGTCGTCCACGCGGGACGCCGTGGTGACGATCGTCGTCCCGCGGGTGAGGAACAGATCGCTCACCGCGACGCCCTCTTCCAGCAGGCCGCCGGGATTGCCGCGGAGATCGAAGATCAGCCGCGTGGCGCCCTCGTCCCGCAGCCGCTCGATCGCCTGCTTGAGCTCCGCCCGGGCCTCGAGGCTGAACGATGTGAGCTGCACGACCCCGATCTGGTCGTCGAGGCGGTACGCGAGGACGGGGGGAACGTGAATGTTCTCGCGGGTGACGACGAGCTCGACGGGCTCCGACAGCCCGAACCGCCCGAGGGAGACGCGTACCGGGTCGCCTTCCTCACCGCGCAGCCGCTCGATGACGCGTACCTCTTCCCAGCCGGCGACGCTCTTGCCGTCGATGCCCACGATCCGGTCACCTGGCAGCAGGCCCTCGCGCTCGGCCGGCGTCCCCGGAATCACGCTCATCACGGTGACCCAGTCGGCCACCATCTGCACCCGGATGCCCAGGCCCGCGTAGTTGCCTGTCGTCGTGATCTCCAGGTCCGTCGCGTCGGCCACATCGATGAACGAAGTATTCGGATCGCCGAGTTCCTCGAGCATGCCGTCTATCGCCATGCGGTAGACGCGGTCGGCGGGGATCTCCTCGACGTAGCGCCGTGAGATGATCTGGGCGACGCGCCGCAACTGGGCGCGATCGAACGAACCCGTCTCCTGGGCGGAAGCCGCCCGCTGCATGAGCGATCCTCCCGCCGCGAGCCCGCCCAGGGCGACGAGGACGGCGACGCCGGTCCGGTACGTCTCCACCGGCCTCATCCGCCCACCGACGTCGCGGCACGCTCGGCCGCGGCGAGCGCGATCAACTGCTCGGGAGTCGTGGCCGCGCGGAGCAGCTCCGCCGCGTCCTGTACTTCGCGCTGGCGGTCGAGCAGGACCTTGAGTCCCGCCTCGTCGTCGAACGCGACCGTGGCGAGCTGGCTGCCGAGCCTGTAGTCGACCAGGCCGCTTCCCTCCTGGAGCGTCACCTCGTCGATCACGCCCTCGGTGTTCGTCTCGACGAACCTGACGAACTCCCGGCGAAGCTCCGGCGTGACCTCGGTCGGCCGGGCCCGGGGGTGCGCCCGAACCCAGTCGACGGCGAAGCGCAGGCTCAGCGTCTCGAGCGAGACTTCCGCGTCGATCATCGCCGCCCGCAGTTCCTGCTCCGGGATCGTCAGCGTGTCGGGATGAACGAGAATATCCGGCTGAATTCCGCCGCCGCCGTAGACCGGCCGGCCGCTCGCCGTGCGGAACACCTGGCGCCCCGCGGTATCGGCTTCGACGACCGGGCTGGCCAGCGGGGCATCCGCGAGACCGAGCGATACCGCCTGGTTGACCGCCTGGTTGAACTCGGAGGGTACGAGCGCGGCTTCCATGTCGCGGTCGCGATGGATGGAGCGGCCGCTCGGGGTGTACCAGGTTCCCGTGGTCAGCCTCAGGTAGTGCTGTCCGGGGAGGGGGAACACGCTCTGCATCACGCCCTTGCCGAACGTGCGGGAACCCATGACGACGGCGCGGTCGAAATCCTGCAGAGCCCCGGCTACGATCTCCGACGCGCTGGCCGAATATCCGTTGACCAGCACGACCATCGGCAGGCCCGGATAACGGTCGGGCCCGGGCGCCGTGAAGCTCTGGTTGTCCTGCGGGTCGCGACCACGGGTTTCCACGACCGGCGAGTTGGGCGGGACGAACAGGTCCGCGATCTCGACCGCCTCGGGCAGGATCCCTCCGGCATTATAGCGCAGGTCGAGGATCACTGACTCGGCGCCGCGCTCGCGCAGGTTGTCGATGCTGCGCTGAAGCTCGCGGGCCGAGGACCGGCTGAACTGCTCGAGGCGCACGTAGCCGACGTCGCCCTCGAGCATCACCGTGCGCGTCGCGTCGAGGTGGACGGCGTCGCGCACGATCACCACGTCGAACGGCTCGCGGCGCCCCTCACGCGTGACCTTGACCGCTACCGGCTCGCCGCGCTGGCCGCGCAGAGCCTCCACGGCTTCCTCCTGGGTCCACCCGAGCGTCGATTCCCCTTCGACTTCGACGATGCGGTCCATCTTCTGCAGGTCGAGCCGCGACGAAGGGCTGTCGGGGATCACGCCGAGCACGCTGATCCCGTCCTCTCCGGCGAGCACCCGCATGCCGACGCCGCCGTAGTTGTTCGACAGCAGGGTGCCGTCGTCGGCGCCCCGGATATAGGCCGCGTACGGATCGCCGAGTTCCACGAGCAGGCCGTCGATCGCCTTCTCGTACAGCGAGTCCGGATTGATCTCCTCGACGTAGCGCTCCGCGACGTAGCGATGCACGAGGTCGAACAGCGTGGAGTTCGATACACGGTCGGCCGCCTGCGACTGCAGGAGGGATCCGCCCGTGACCAGCGCCACGGCGACAATCCCTACCGCCGCAAACCGCCCTCGCCGTGTATTCATTCCGCCTCCTGCCCCGTTGATTCGATGTCCGAACCGCCCCGCGCGGGCGGCTCACATTCGTGAAACTCGCCCGGCGCGGAAATGTTTCCGGCCCGTGCGGACGCGGCCGGAAACCTCTCCGGCCAGCGCGTGGAGAGTTCATTCCAGATCCGCTCGTGGACGACGTCGTGGGGCCCGTCGGCCACGATCCGGATCGTCCGATCGTTGGCCGCGGCAAACTCGTCGTACGCGTCGGCCACGACTCGATGAAAATCCGCCCGCTCGCCCTCGATGCGATCCGGGCGGCCGCGCTGGCGGCTGCGCCCGACTTCCGGGTCGACGGTGAGGAGCAGCGTCAGGTCGGGTTCGAGCCCCCCGGTGGCAATCCGGTTCACCTGTCGCACCAGGTCGAGGTCGAGGCCTCGCCCACGGCCCTGGTAGGCGAAGGTCGAAAGCTGGTAGCGATCGGCCAGTACGAGCTCGCCGCGTTCGAGCGCAGGACGCGCCAGGCGGCGGACGAACTCGGCCCGCGCGGCCAGGTAGAGGAACAGCTCCGCCTCGGGCCCCATCTCGAACCGCGGATCGAGCACGAGTTGACGCGCGCGCTCCCCGACCTCCGTTCCGCCCGGTTCGCGCACGAGCAGGTACGCGATGCCGCAGCGGTCCAGCCGCTCCGCGACGCGGCGCACGTGGGTGGACTTGCCCGCGCCTTCTACGCCTTCAAAGACGACGAAGCAGCCGCCGGTCGACGCGCGATCAGTCGTAGTATTCGACACCGAGATGCGTGATCTGCTCTTCGCCCATGAGCCAGCGGAGCGTGTTCTTGAGCTTCCAGTGCTGGATGAAGATGTCGTGCTCGGGATAGAGGCCGGGCGCGACCTGGGGGCTCTTGAAGTAGAAGGAGAGCCACTCCTGGATGCCGTGCATGCCGGCGCGCTGCGCGAGATCGAGGAACAGCGCGAGGTCGAGGACGAGCGGCGCGGCGAGGATCGAGTCCCTGCACAGGAAGTCGATCTTGATCTGCATGCCGTATCCCATCCATCCGAAGATGTCGAGATTGTCCCAGCCCTCCTTGTTGTCACCACGCGGCGGATAGTAGTTGATCCGCACCTTGTGGTACATGTCGCCGTACAGGTCCGGATACATCTTGGGCTGCAGGATGTGTTCCAGAACGCCGAGCTTCGACTCTTCTTTCGTCTTGAAGCTCTCGGGATCGTCGAGAACCTCGCCGTCGCGGTTGCCGAGAATGTTCGTCGAGAACCATCCGGAGAGACCGAGCATGCGCGTCTTGAGGCCCGGCGCGAGGATGGTCTTCATGAAAGTCTGGCCGGTCTTGAAATCCTTGCCGCACACGGGCACCGAGTTCTGTCTGGCGAGCTCGAGCATGCACGGCAGGTCGACCGTCAGGTTGGGCGCCCCGTTGGCGAACGGAACGCTCTCCTGCAGGGCCGCCCATGCGTAGAGCATCGAGGGCGCCACGGCGTCGTCGCTGTCGCGCATGGCCTGCTCGAAGGACTCGATCGTGGCGTGCACGGCCGTGGGCTGCAGGAAGATTTCGGTCGAGGCGCACCACACGATGACGAGGCGCTCACAGCCTTTGGATTCCTTGAAGTTGCGGATGTCGGCGCGAAGCTGCTCCATGAGATCGTACTTGCTGTCTCCCTTCTTCACGTTCGTCCCGTCGAGCTTCTTCACGTACTTCTTGTCGAATACCGCGGGCATCGGCTCGATCGACTTCAGATAGTCGGCGATCGGGTCGAGATCTTCCGTCTTGAGCACGCCGCAGTGCTTCGCGGAGTCGTACGCGTCGTCGGGGATCGGATCCCACGCGCCGAACACCACGTCATCGAGACCGGTCAGGGGCACGAACTCCTTGATCAGCGGGGCGCGGGCGTCCGTCCGCTTCCCGAGGCGGATCGTGTTCATCTGCGTCAGGGATCCGATCGGCTTCGTCAGGCCACGGCGGATGGACTCCACTCCGGCGATCGTCGTCGTCGACACGGCGCCCAGCCCGACCAGTAGAACACCAAGTCGTCCTTCGGCGGGCTGGATCTCGCGTCCGTTCGCTTCCTGCATCTCGTGACGTCTCCTGATTGGATAGAAGGGGCACCGCCGCAGCGGCGCCCGGATGCTTCAGGTATTCGGGCCCCGATCAGACGGGTCGCGCCGGATCGCAGGACCCACGGCCACGCCCGCCGGCCGCGTGTT
The DNA here is from genome assembly GCA_051004775.1 of Gemmatimonadota bacterium. Classification (GTDB taxonomy): domain Bacteria; phylum Gemmatimonadota; class Gemmatimonadetes; order Palauibacterales; family Palauibacteraceae; genus JARFPW01. The sequence goes on along the minus strand of JBPCJZ010000084.1, from coordinate 69,324 downwards.
GCGATACACCCACCAGATGCGCTGAATCACGGTCAGGTTCGTCAGCACCGCGAGGCCGACGAGCACGCCCTTGAGTACGACGCCCGCGTCGCCTTCCCCGAAGGCAAGTGCCGCCAGGCCGATCAGCAGCACGCGCTCGGCGCGCTGCATGAGACCGATCGAGCAGTTGATGCCAAGCGCCTCGGCGCGCGCCCGGGTATAGCTGATCATCAGCGACCCGGCCATCGCGAGCATCACCACGTAGATCATGCCGACGTCGCCGAGCACCAGGCGGTAGTCGTTGTACAGCGACAGCAGGCCCAGGTACACGACGATCTCCGACAACCGGTCGAGTGTCGAATCGTAGAACGCCCCGAACGGAGAGGCGAGCCCGGTGCGCCGGGCGACGCTGCCGTCGAACAGATCGAAGATTCCGCCCGCCAGGATCAGAGCGCCGGCGGTGCGTACCTGGTGCTGGTGAAAGAAGTATCCGGACGAGCAGGTGATCAGGAAACCGAGCGAACTCAGCGTGTTCGGGTGCACTCGCCAGCGCGTGAAGGCGTCGACGATCGGCTCCACGGCGGCGCGCAGGCCCCGCTCACCGAGGTCGCGAAGGCCCTTGATCAAGGAATGACGATCCGGCTTTCTTCACCCGCGCGGATTCCCGCCCCGATCGACTCCTGGATCTTCTCCATCAGCCGGTCGAAGTTGGCCTGCGCCGAGATGAGGGCCTGGTACCTGGAATTCGACTGCAGCTCCTGGCCGAGTTGCTCCAGCTTTTCGCGCGATTCCTCCGGCGGCTCCTCGCCCCGCTCGATCTGCTCGAGCATCTGGGTCTGCAGCTCGCGCATCTCGTTGATCCGTCCGGTGGCGTCGCGATCGTCGCCGATCTCCTTGTGGGCCGACTTCAGATGCCGGAATTCCGACGTCTGGGATACGAGGCGGCCGACTTCGACGGCGCGTTCCACGATGCGATCTCTATTCGTCGTTTCCATATTCAAATCATGTAGGATTGGAGTCGTCGGATTGTCGAGAGACCGAAATTATAGCGACCGCATGGCCTCCGCGCGATGCGGGGAGCCGCGACCCGCGGTTGTCACTTCCGGCGCGCCGTGGCGAAGCGGTCACGACCGGAGTGGTCAGGGTGGCAACGCACGGCCCGCCACGTGTCCGCGGCCTCGAGCAGCCCGGTTACGACCTGCCCCTGGGTGGCCGCAATCTCGAGAAACAGACCGGCCCCGGGCACCATGAACTCCGGGCCGCGGCGGACGATCAGGCGGATGACGTCGAGACCGTCGCGCCCGCCGGCCAGCGCTTCCCCCGGCTCACGACGGACTTCTGCCGGAAGGTTTGCGAGTTCGGCCGTGCTCACGTAGGGCGGATTGGAGACGACGAGGTCGAACCGCTCGCCCGGCTCGAGGGCGGCGAACGGATCCTGCCCGGTAGGGCGCAGGTCGAGGCGCGACGGGTCAACGCCCGAGAGGTCGAGGTTCTCGCGGGCCTGTTCGAGCGCCGGCGGCGAGAGGTCGAGGGCCACGACACGCTCGGCCAGGCCTTCGGCGATCAGCGACAGGGCGATGGCCCCGCTCCCGGTCCCAATGTCGAGAGCCAGGCGAGCCGCTGGTGGCCTCCGGGGGGCGCCGGGACGCGCGACGACCCGTACGCCGTCGCCGGCCTGTTCGCGCAGGCCACGGGCGACGAGATCGACGAGTTGTTCCGTTTCGGGCCGCGGGATGAGCGCCCGGGCGTCGGCGCGCAGTACGAGTTCACGAAACGCGACAGTTCCCTCGAGATGCTGCAGCGGCTCACCGGCCGTGCGGCGGGCGATCAGGCGCGCAAGTTCCGCCGCGGCTTCGTCGGGCAGGGGTTCGTCGCTCCGAAGAGCCAGACCGGAGCGTTCGGCCCCGAGAACGTGGGCGAGCAGTCGCTCGGCCTCCGGACGGGGGCTGTCGACACCGGCGGCCTCGAGTTCCGTCGTGAGACCGCGCAGAACGTCGCGCAGCCGCGGCGGATCCGGGCGCCTCGGGGTCACGTCTGCGCTTCCAGCCGCTCTTCCATGCCGGCGGTGCGCAGCGCTTCGATGACCTCGTCGAGGTCTCCGTCGAGGACCGTCTCGAGGCGGTGGAGCGTGAGGTTGATCCGGTGGTCCGTCAGCCGATTCTGCGGAAAGTTGTACGTGCGGATCTTCGCCGAACGATCACCGGTGCCGACCTGTAGACGGCGCTCTCGCGCACGCTCGGCTTCCTGGGCGGCGATCCGTCGATCCAGGAGGCGGCTGCGCAGCACTTTGAGTGCCTTCGCCTTGTTCTTGTGCTGCGATTTCTCATCCTGGCACGTGACGACGAGGCCCGTCGGTTTGTGGGTGATCCGCACGGCCGAGTCGGTGGTGTTGACCGACTGCCCGCCGGGGCCCGACGACCGGTACACGTCGATCTTCAGATCCCCGGGATCTATCTCGACATCGACGTCTTCGGCCTCAGGCAGGACGGCCACGCTCGCGGCTGAGGTGTGGATGCGGCCGGAGCTCTCGGTCACCGGCACGCGCTGTACCCGGTGGACGCCGGACTCGTACCTGAGGCGGCCGTATGCGTCCCTCCCGCTCACGGTAAAGATCACTTCCTTCAGCCCGTTGAGGACGCCCTCGCTCGTCGAGGCGATATCGATCGACCAGCCCTGCCCGTCGGCGTAGCGGGAATACATCCGGAAGAGGTCCGCGGCGAACAGGGCGGCCTCGTCGCCGCCCGTCCCGGCGCGGATCTCGACGACCGCCGGCCGATCCTCGAGCGGATCGCGGGGAACGAGCAGCCGGCGGAGTCCGTCGACCATGGCCTCGGCCTCGGCGTCGAGCCGGCCCACCTCGGCCCTGGCCATCTCGGCCATCTCTCCGCGTTCGGAGCGGACGAGCCCTTCCGCGTCCTCCCGTTCTTCGAGCACGCGCAGGAAGCGCTTGCCCGCCTCGACGAGCGGACCGAGGTCGGAATGCTCCTGGGCGAGCCGCCGCAGCAGATCGTGGTCCTCGAGGACGTTCGGATCCGCCATCCGGCGGTTCAGCTCGGCATGGCGCTCGATCGCCGAGCGGATCGGGGCGGCGAGCGTTGTCGGATCGGCGCTCACGGTCGTACCTGGGGGCGGGAGGGCCGGTGTGACCGCGGGCCGGCGGTCACGACCCGGGGGTCAATCCTGCGGTTCTTCTGATCCGGCCGACGCGTCGCCATCGCCGGTGGCCACGGCGGCCGTTTCCGCCTCGTCCGCCTCGTCCGCCTCGTCCGCCCCGTCCGCCTTTTCCGCCTCGTCCCCCTCGGAGGAGGCAGCTTTCGGCTCCGCGGCGCCCTTCGAGTCGCCGTACTTACGGCGGAAGCGCTCGACCCGGCCAGCCGTATCGATCAGCTTCTGGCGGCCCGTGTAGAACGGATGACAATGGGAACAGATCTCCACGTGCAGCTCTTCGACCGTCGCGAACGTTTCGGTGACGCGACCGCAGGCACATGTGATCCGCGCGGGAGTATATTCGGGATGGATTCCGGTCTTCATTCTTCAGCTCCAGACTGCATGTCCAGGCCGGGCGCCCGGGGCCGCCACTGGGCGGCGGCGCGGCACTTCGGCGACAGCAAAGCAACTTGCCGCGAATCGGCGCCGGAGTCAACCGGGGCGGCGCGATGCGGCGGGCGTTCGTCCCGGCGTGTTGCACGGTCCGGGGATACGGGAAAGATTGGCCGAGGCGGACTGATCCGCTTGCGGTTCGACGTTTCACGGGCTGATGCCGGGCCCGCGACCAGGGAGAATTGGATGCACATGCGCCGCTCGACCCGCTCCGCCGCCTTCGCCGTCCCGGGTTTCCTTCTGCTCTTCACCGCCTGCGGGGACGACGGGACCATGGGCCCGATGTTCGGCGATCTCGCCTTCGCGCCTTCGTTCGTCAACATCGGATTGGCGCGCGACACATCCTTCACGCTGACGAACTCGGGTGACGTCGCCCTCGGGCCGATCCTCATCGGCCTCGACCTCGTCCGGCTCACGACGAATGCCGACTCGCTGTGCGCCGGCGTCGAGGCCGATGTCGTGCCTTCGTCTATTTCGTCCCTCGCGGTCGGGGCGTCGACCACCGTCGACGTCACGCTCGACCTGTCGAACACGACCGTGGAGTTCTGTCGGTTTGCGCAGTACGACGCGGACATCGCGGCGGCGGTCAACAACCAGATCCTCGGCGTCGGTACGATCCGCTTCGATCACGAAGAGCCTGAACCGATGTTCGGAGACCTCGTGTTCGCCCCGTCTCTCGTCGATGTAGGGGCAGGCCGGGATACCGCCTTCACGCTGCGCAACGTCAGCGACATCGACCTGGGCCCGATCGCGCTGGCGCTGGACATGGTCCGGCGGACGAGCGATGCGGATTCACTGTGCACCGGAGCGCAGGCGGTCATCACGCCGTCGACCGTTACGGCGCTCGTCGCGGGGGACTCGACGACCGTTGCGGTCTCGCTCGACCTCAGCGGTACGACGGAGTCGTCCTGCCCATTCGAGCAGTACGATGCCGACATCGCCGCGGCAGTCAGCGATTCGACGCTCGGCATCGGTACGATCCGGTTCGACTACCCCGACCCGACGCCCTGAGCCCACCCCCTACCGACGCGTCGGGTGGACTCCATCCGGGCCATCCGGGGTCCTCACGACGCGGGTGAGGCCGGCGGCACGCGCACGCGCGCCAGCGTATTCGCGTCGGTCCCGAACCAGAACGCACCTCGTTCAGCATCGAACATCATGTGGCGCACCGCGCCGCCGCCGCTCGGTATCGGCGTGACCGACAGCGTCCGTCCGGTCTGCGAGTCGACGGCCACCAGTCGATTGGGCGAAGGTCCCGTCTCGACGTACCACAGACGATCAACGTCGTCGACGCCCAGCGCGTACGGCCGGCTTCCCCCTTCGGAGGGCGCGCTCCAGGCCGAGAATTCCCCCTCGGGCGTCATCCGGCCGAGCTCGCCCCTGGCGTAGTCCACGTACCAGATGTGGTCGCGCGAGTCGACCGCGATCCGCCGGGGCCGTCCGTCCGTGGCGGGAAGCGGATACTCGGTCAGCTCGAGCGTCTCCGGGTCGATCGTCCCCACTTTTCCTCCGGCGAACTCGACGAACCACGGGTGCCCGCTGGAATCGAGGTGGATCCCATACGGCCGCGAGTCGGGAGTCGGCACGGGCACGAGGTCGACCTTGCGCGTGGCTCGATCGACGCGGCCGACGAAGTTGCCGCCCTGCACCGTGAACCAGATCTCGCCACGGTCGCCGAAGATCAGGGTGTGAGGATCCCGCGCCGCCGGGTCTGGCATCTGAATGCGCTCGATCCGCCCCGTCTCGGGGTCGAGAATGCCGATGTGCGATTGGCGGTTGCCCGCGAACCAGACCAGTCCTTCCTCGTCGACGATCAGGTTGTGCGGCCCGACGCCCGGACCGAGGTCGAACTTCTCGAACTCTTCCGTCTCGGGATCGAAGACCGCCGCGTAGTCCGCCGTCTGCCCGACGAACCACACGCGGCCATCGGGCGCGACGTAGGGATCCCGGGGGCGACTTCCGGCCCATGGGACGGTCCATTCCTCGACCTCCGTCGTGAACTCCTGGGCGTCCGCCGACGAGGGATGCACCGCCACGGCCAGCACGGCGGCGATCGTCGCCGCGGCGACCCGGTGAAGATGGAGCGAGGGGCAGTGTGTCACGAGTCCTCCCGGACTGGTTGAGTCTTCTGGCAATGCTGGTCAGGCCGGCGTCATTCATACCGAAGGGCTTCCATCGGGTCCACGCGCACGGCGCGCCGCGCAGGTACCGCGCTGGCGATGCCCGTGACCGCGAGCAGGATACCCCCGACGACAGCGTACGTCAGTGGGTCCGTGGGGCTCACCCCCGTAACGACGCTGGCGGTCATGCGCGTGAGCGCGAGGGACGCGAGAGCGCCGGTCACGAGACCAGCTACGCCGAGCCGCAGGCCACGAGCCATCACCGCGCGAACGATCCGGGGCTGCGGAGCGCCGAGGGCGAGGCGAAGGCCAATCTCGCGGGTTCGCTGACGCACGAGCGACGATACGACCCCGTACACGCCGACCGCGGCAAGCGCGAGCGCCACCAGGGCGAAGATGCCGATCAGCATCGTAGCGAACCGAACGGGCGCGGTAGCGTCCGACACGTACGCCTCCAGCGGTCGAACGGCGCCGAGCGGAATTTCGGGATCGAGGTCCTTCACCATCTCGTGCAACGGCCCGGCCAGTTCCTTCGGGTCACCGGCGGCGCTCCGCGCGACGAATGAGACCGAGGGCACCGCGCCCTGCGACTCGTAGGGGAAGAAGATCGTCTCCCGCGACGGCTCGATCGGATCGTCCAGGTGCAGTGATTCGACGACGCCGACCACCTTGAACCAGCGGGAGGGCGTGCCGAAGCCCTCGGCGTACAGCTTCCTTCCCACCGGGGACCGGCCCGGCCAGGCCCGTGCGGCGAGAGAACGGTCGACTACGACGACGCTCGCCTCCGAATCGTTGTCATCGTCGGTCAGCCATCGACCCGCGACGAGCCGCATCTCGAGCGCCCCGAACATTCCGGGAGTGACCATCTGATAGTTCGCCTCGCCCCCGAACTGCGACCCATCCTCGTGGCGCTCGACCCTGTACGGAGACGTCCAGAACTGGCCGCCGAGCGGGAGAACCGAGGTCACGCCTGCTGCAAGGATGCCCGGATGCTTCCCCGCCGCCAGCTCGAGGCGCCGGATGAACTTTCCGCGCTCTTCGATCGTGCCGTAGCGCGCGAATGGAAGCGTGAGGTTGAAGGAGAGCGCCTCTTCCGGAGAGAAGCCCAGGTCGATGCGCTCCACGGCCCGCAGGCTTCGGACCATCAGGCCCGCCCCGATCAGCAGCACCATCGCGAGCGCTACCTCCGATACCACGAGCGCTCCCCGGAGGCTCCGCTTGTTCCGGTCGCCCGTACGCACGCCGCGGTCGTTCAGATTCCGATGCAGGTCGGGGCGCGACGCCTGCAGCGCGGGAAACGTTCCGAACAGCATCGCGGAGCCCACGGTGATCCCGAGCGTGAAGGCGAGGACCCGGCCATCGATCGGCACCGACTCGAGCCGCGGCAGGTTCGCCGGTCGGGCCGCGAGCAACAGGTCGATGCCCCAGCGGGCGATCAGCAGCCCCATCAGCCCGCCCACCGTCGCCAGCAGGAGGCTCTCGGTCATCAACTGGGCAAGGATGCGACGACGCCCGCCGCCAACCGCCGCCCGAATCGCGATCTCCCGCTCCCGCGAGGTCGCCTGTACGAGGAGAAGGTTGGCGACGTTGGCGCAGGCGATGATCAGCACGATCCCGACCGCCGCGAACAGGCCGATAAGGATCGGACGGACGTGGCGGACGATCGCGGCGTGCATCGGCGCGACCGAAATATGGATGTCCGCATTGCGGTGATAGTCGTAGGTCTCTCGCTGCCACGCGGCCACGGCATCGGCCTGACGCTGGGCTTCCGGCAATGTGACGCCGGGGGCCAGGCGGGCGATGATCCGGCGGTTCGCATTCTGGCTGTTGCGCGGGACCAGCCGGTAGTCGAACCGAGTGGGATTCCACACGTCGATGTCGGTGGGCATACCGGCGTTCACAGGCATGTGCAGGCGAAAGTCGGCCGGCATGACACCGACGATCTGCAGCGGAACGTCGTTCAGCATCAAAATGCGACCGATGACCCCTTCGTCCTCGGCGAAGCGCCGTTTCCACAGGCCGTGGCTGATCACCACGTTCCCGCCGATCGGCGAGCCGTCCGCCGAGAGGCCGGAGGCGCCGCGCTGCCCGTCCGATTCGACGAAGGTCCGGCCTCGCTCGGCCCGGACTCCGAGCACGTCGAAGAAGTTCGCGGTGACACCGGCGACGCGGACGACCTCGGCCGGCCCGTCGCCGGTAAGATTGCGGTCGAACGTGCGATCTGTCGCGGCGATGGCCTCGAACACGTTCACCTGCTCGCGGAAGTCCATCACGTCGGCAGGTGGAACCGGCGCGCCGGAAAAATCCGTGTTGCGGATGTCGTGACGGATCAGGACGAGCCGCTCGGGCTCCGCGTATGGAAGCGGCTCGAGCAGCACGCGATTGACGACGCTGAAGATTGCGGTGCTCGCCCCGATCCCGAGCCCGAGCGTCACGACGACGAGCGCCGTGAACGCCGGATGCTTCGCCAGAAAGCGCGAACCGAACCTGATGTCACGCAGCAGTCGTCCCAAACCCCTCACCTCCTCGGATGGACATTACTTCGACAATTGCAGATGACATGCCAGCTTCGTTCAAATCCATGTGCCTGTCATAGCAAGAGTTCCACCAGCGCCCGGCCGGTCGCCCGTCCCTGAACGTGCGCTTTCGCGACACCGCGTCCCGTCGCCGGACACTTCCGGGCACTGATGGCTCGCGCGACCCCACGCATCATGGGCTCGCGCGGCCCGCCGCGTCAGCCGATGCGCACGAGTTCACTGTAGCTCCGGAGGTAACGGAGCGCCGCCGCGCGGTCGCCCCGTTCCTCGCAGAGCCGCGACAGGTTGTAGTACGCGTCGGCCATCAGAGGGTCTGCCTCGATGGCAACGAGATACCACTGTAGCGCTTCATCGGCCTGGTCCTGGTCCTCCAGCGCCACGGCGAGATTGAACGCGGCCGTAGGGTGCCCGGGCGCCGCCGCCAGAGCCTGCCGGTACGCCGCCTCCGCGCGAGCGGCGTCTTCCCGCTCATGGAGGAGGTAGCCGAGGTTCACCGCGGCGTCGGCATGGGAGGGGTCGCCGGCGAGCGCGTTGCGGAAGGCCTGCTCGGCCTGCGCGGATTGCTCCGCCTGGAGGGCGCACCCTAGATCGAACCACTCCTCCGGGCTCGGCTTGCGATCCGGACGCTGACGTCGCGGCCGACGCGCGGAGATGGCCGACACAGCCCGCTCCTCGGTGTCCTCCGCGCGATCGAGCGGCAGGCGGGTCTGGCCGCTCTCGACGTCCCAGGCCGTATCCCGATCGACAGCGACGACCGCGCCGGTCTCCGACGTGATCCGAACGGCAGTGAGCGGACGATCGGCCGGAAGTTGCTCGCCGAGGGCACGAATGGAGCGCAGGAGCCGCCGGGGCGTGATTCCGCTCTCCTCGAGAGCGACCGCGGTCTTGAGCAGAACCAGGTCGCGGAACCCGAAACCGTAGCGCCCGCCCGCCTCCCGGTCCGGATCCAGCCCGGCCGTTCGCGCGAGCCGGCGCACGCGCGCGGCGGACATGCCGAGCAGGTCGGCAACGTCCGTGGTCCTGTAAGTAGTCACGCCCTACTTGGAGGCTGCCTTGCGCTGCGTCTTCCTGGCGGCAGCCGGCTTCGCGGGTTTCCGTTTCTTTCCCGCCGCCCCCGAGTCGGCGTCTCCGAGGCTCGCCTTCAGCGCCTCCATGAGATCGATGATCTTGCCTTCGGGCTCCACTTCCGGTGCGGCGGTGATCTCTTCGCCCTCGATCTTCTTCTCGATGAGCGCGAGGACGCGCTTGTGGACCGAGTCCTCGAACTGCTCCGGCTTGAACTCGTCGGCGGACGCCTGCTCGATGAGCTGCACCGCCAGGTCCAGTTCGGCCTTCTTCACTTCGGCGTCTCCGGTCGGAACTTCCTCGAAAGAGCGCAGTTCCTCCGGGTAGTAGAGCTGTTCGAGCATCAGACCGTCGCCGATCGGCCGCACGAGGACGATGTATTCCTTGCCGCGGGCCGCATAGCGTCCGAGGGCCGCGCGGCCCGTCTTCTGGAGCGCCGCACTGAGCAGGCGGTACGCCCGCTCCCCACCGCGGTCCGGGCCGAGGAAGTAGGCCTTGTTCAGCCACAGCCGCTCCACGGCCTCGAACGGGATGAACTCCTCGATGTCGATCGTGTTGGTCGCCTGCGCGTCGAGCACCTTCAGTTCGTCGGGCTCGAACAGCACATACTGGTCGCGCGCGAACTCGTATCCCTTCACCAGTTCGTCGCGCTCCACCAGGCGCTCTTCCTTCGGATCCCAGTACTTCTGCTTGACTCGCGCGCCGGAGGAGGGCGAGATCCAGTTGAAGGAAATCTTGCTCGTGTTGTCCGCGGTAGAAAATAGCTTCACGGGAACGGATACGAGTCCGAACGATACAGTGGCCGATCCCATCGGTCGGGCGCTCATGTCGTCTCTACTCCTGCGCTCGTGGTCTGGCGGTCCCCTCTCGCCGCGTCCGCCGGGGGCGTCGCGGGCCTGATGGAAACTACTGTTGCGGCGGGATCGGGGAAAATATCGGGCGCACCGGTATGACCGGCGGCTGCCGGCCCGGCACCCTGACGTATGGCAGGTTGTTCGCGGGGAGAATCTCCGCCCGATAGAATCCCTGCGCCTCGATCCGCAGCCTTCTCAGCGAGGATGTCGACCATGAGATTCCCTTGGATCGTAGCGGCCGCGCCGGTGCTCTTCGCTTCTCCGTGAAGGTTTCCTGGTGAGTCCCGCGGACCGGCTGGAGCGGTATCGCGGCAAACGCGTGCCCGGCGCGACGCCGGAGCCAGGGGTGGGCCCGGTCGGCGCGCCGGACGTGGACGCGGACGCTGCGGGCGGCGGCCTGTTTGTTATTCATCAGCACGACGCGTCCCGGCTGCACTGGGACCTCCGACTCGAGCTGGGCGGTTCCCTCGCCTCGTGGGCCGTGCCGAAGGGGCCGTCGCTAGACCCCGCCGAGAAGCGCCTCGCCGTGCACGTCGAGGACCACCCGCTCGAGTACGTCGACTTCGAGGACGTGATCCCGGAGGGCAACTACGGCGCCGGCGCCATGATCATCTGGGATCGGGGAACCTGGAGCGCCCTCGAGGATCCGGTGGCCGGCCTCGAGTCCGGCAAGCTCCTGTTCGAGCTGCGGGGATACAAGCTCCGCGGCGTCTGGACGCTCGTGAAGATCAAGCGCGCGGAGAACGAGTGGCTCATGATCCGCGAGACGCGGCACATGAGCGCGGCCGAGCGCGAGGCGGCGCCCGAGGCGGACGCCACGATTTCGCAGGCATCCGTGCTCAGCGGCCTCACGGTGACGGAACTCGGCGAGGGGGTCGAACGCTCCGCCGAGTTCGCCCGGCGCCTCGAGAAACTGGAGGCGCCGGCCCGCCCCGTCCGTGCCGAGCGCCTGGGGATCATGCTGGCGCGAGCCGTCGATGAGCCGTTCAGCGACCCGGACTGGATGTTCGAGCTCAAGCTCGACGGATACCGGATGCTCGCGGCCAAGACGGGACCCGGGGTGCGGCTCCTCACCCGCAACGGGAACGACGCGACGCGCTCGTTTCCGGAGCTGGCGCGAGCCATCAAGGCCCTGCCGATCACGGATGCGGTGATCGACGGCGAAGTCGTGATGCACGATCCGGCCGGCCGGCCGGACTTCCAGCGCCTGCAGAACCGGGCGCGGCTGCGGCGGGCCGTCGACGTGAAGGGCGCGTCGCTGCGACGACCCGCCACGTTCTACGCTTTCGATCTACCCGGCCTGTGCGGCCACGACCTGCGCGGCCTCCCCGTGGAACGCAGGAAGGCGCTGCTCCGCGACCTCCTGCCCCCGGCCGGTCCGCTGCGCTATGTCGACGACTTCCGGGAACAGGGAGAGGCGTTGTACGAACAGGTCGTCGGCCTGGGGCTCGAAGGCATCGTGGGAAAGCGGCTCGGGAGCCCCTACCGGAAGGGTCGTTCGGATGCCTGGCGGAAGGTGCGCGCCGAACGGACGGCGGACCTGGTGATCGTCGGCTTCACCGCGCCGAAGGGGTCGCGCTCAGGCTTCGGGGCGCTGCACCTGGCGGGGCTGGACGACGGAGAGTTGCGCTACGCCGGACGCGTCGGGACGGGCTTCACGGATGCGGAACTCGCCGCGCTCCGCGACGCGCTGGCTCCGCTTGCGACCGGGGCTTCCCCGGCCGTAGGCAGCCCGAAGGACGCCGACTCGACGTGGGTCGAGCCCGTGTGCGTCGCGGAGGTGCGCTACCTGGAGTGGACGAACGATGGGCTCCTGCGCCACCCCGTGTTCGTGAGGCTGCGCGACGACAAGGAGCCCGGGCAATGCGCGTTCCCGGAGGACGCGAGCGGGGTTCCGTCCGCGGCGCGCGGGGAGGACGAAGACGGCCACGACTTCGAGGCCGACGCGGCTGCCGACTCGGAGGAGCCGGCCCTGCAACTCCCCGCGCTGTCGAACCCGGAGAAGATCTTCTGGCCCGATGAAGGCTATACGAAGCGCGACCTGTATGAATACTACCGGGCCGTCGCGCCGTGGCTGCTCCCGTACCTGGCCGACCGCCCTCTCGTCCTCACGCGCTATCCCGACGGAATCGACGGCAAGTCATTCTACCAGAAGAACGCGCCGGTCTCCACTCCGGAGTGGATTCGCACGGTGAACGTCGCGAGCGAGAGCTCCGACAAGAAGATCGACTACTTCGTCTGCGACGACGAGGCTTCCCTGCTCTACCTGGCGAACCTGGGGTCGATCCCGCTCCACGTCTGGGCCAGCCGCGTCGACAGCCTCGACCGGCCCGACTGGTGCATCCTCGACCTCGACCCGAAGGGGGCGCCGTTCTCGGAGGTGGTGGAGATCGCGAAGTTCCTTCACCGGCTGTGCGACGAGATCGAGCTCCCCAACTACGTGAAGACGAGCGGGTCGAGCGGGCTCCACGTGCTGATCCCGCTCGGCCGCGTGTTCACCTACGAGCAGTCCCGTACGCTCGGTGAGTTGCTCGCGAGGGTCGTCGTCGAAGAGATGCCGGGCGTCGCGACCATCGCACGAGCCCTCGACGAACGGGAGGGCAAAGTGTACGTCGACTTCCTGCAGAATCGGCGCGGCCAGCTGCTTGTGGCGCCCTACAGCGTGCGTCCGGTCGCCGGCGCCTGGGTCTCCGCGCCGCTGCGCTGGCGCGAGGTGAACGGCCGGCTGCGGCTCGACAAGTTCACGATTCGGAGCATGCCCCGCCGTCTCGCCCGCATGTCCGAGGATCCGCTGCTCGACGTGCTCGAGACAGAGCCGGACCTGATTGGCGCGCTCGGTCGCCTCGCCGGTCGGGTCTCGGGCGAGTAGCGTAGGGCATGATACGCGCGGGCACGAGCGGCTTCAGCTACAAGGAGTGGAAGGGGGCCTTCTACCCGGAGGATCTCTCCGCCGCGAAGATGCTGGAGTACTACGCGTCGCGCCTCCCGGCCGTCGAGATCAACAACACGTTCTACCGGATGCCGAAGTCGGAGGTGCTCGACGGCTGGGCGGACAAAACCGGTTCCGATTTCCGCTTCGTGCTGAAGGCCTCGCGGCGGATCACCCACTTCAAACGGCTTGGTGGCGTCGAGGAAGAACTCGAATACTTCCTCCGAACCGCCGCCACGCTCGGCTCGCGCCTCGGGGCCGTGCTGTTTCAGCTGCCGCCGAACATGAAGAAGGACGTCGAACGCCTGCGCGGCTTTCTCGATCTCCTCGCCGCTCCGACCCGGGCTGCCTTCGAATTCCGCCACGCCTCGTGGTTCGAAGACGACGTCGTGGAACTGCTTCGTGACCGGGGCGCCGCTCTCTGTACCGCCGACACTGAGGAAGAGGCGGGCAAGATCGTCCGCACCGGGCCGATGGGCTATCTCAGGCTGCGCCGCGCCGACTATTCCGACGAGGAACTCGGGCGATGGATCGAGCGCGTAGAGGCGGCCGATTGGGACGAAGCCTACGTTTTCTTCAAGCACGAGGACGAAGCCGGCGGGCCGAGGATGGCGGAGTCGTTCCTGCGGAAGCTGGGCTGATCGACCGCTTACCGCGCTCGAGCGCTCAGCTCTCGTCTCGCTTTCAAGCCGCGGACGTGTAATCTTCCGCCCTGTCCGTTCATCGGTGACTTCAATGCGCAACGGGGAATTCCAGCGATGGCCAAGCACGTATTCGAGGTGAAGAAGTATCGCGTGACGCTCGGAGATCACGTCACGCAGTGGGCCGGCTGCGACACGCGGGCGCGCGGCGTCGTGGCGTGCTTCGGTGACCACCTGCGGCTCATCTTCTATTTTCTGCCCGACGGCGAGGACTTTCCGACCCCCGTGTGGAACCAGGACGGGCGCCTCGCGTGCTGCTTTCTCCCGTTCAGTTGCCTCGGTTCCTTCGTGGACATGCTGCGGTACGAGAAGCCGATCACCGCGAACATCGACACGGACGAGCCCGGCAGCAGTTTCATCAATACCGGCGACGAACCTGTGGGCGAGGAAGAGCGCGGCGGCATGACCAAGCGGTACCGCGACAAGTAGTCGTCGCGCGGCCTGCCGCCTCCGGCGGGCGTCGCGGGCGCGAGCTTGCCGACCGGACGAGAGAAAGCCCGGACTCCTCGTCGGGGGTCCGGGCTTGTTTCGTTCGCGACCCGTGGCAACGGTTGGGCGCCGCTGTCTTCGTTGGGCGCCGCTCGCTTCGTGAGGGCCTACTCGTGCCGCATCGTAGCCTGGGAAGACAGCGTGATGTCGCCGGGCCCGCCGTCTTTGCCTGTCGCGAGGCGGACCATGGGTCCGACCAGGGTGAACGAATAGTCCACAGTAATTTGCACGCTCATGGCGTTGCCGGTTTGACCCGGATCCGTTCCCGGGCTATCGATGTTGTTAACGGTTACCGACGCCGGCGTAACGTTGCCGCTCGCGAGATAGTTGTTGACGATTTTCTTCGCCGAGTCGGAGTCTACTCCGGGCAGCACGACCGTTCGGGCTCCCTCGCGCGCCGCGTTCACCACCACCTGCTGGATCTGGTAGGCTCGGGCGAACTCGAAGATGCCGACCATCATCAGGAGCAGGATCGGAAGCGCGATCGCGATCTCCGCCAGCGCCTGGCCACTGTCTCTACGATCACCACGAAGGCCCCGTCGAGCCCCGTCGCGCGTCCAAAGTCTGATTCCGTTCACTCTGCATAGCCTCCGTCTGCCACGTGACCCTGACCCCCTCGGGGCGGGGCGCATCGCAGCTAATGTAACTTCCGCGGCCGCGCGATCAACTCTTTCGGAACCCGCCGGAACCCGCCCGCCGGAATATCCACGCTCGGGGGCGGTCCGGGACACGATGTCGTCCGATTTCATCCCTACCCGTGCGAAGTGCGTGCCAGATCTGCGCACAAACATCTATATCGTTATTTGATATGCAGATATTCAATCTCATATAAAGTGATTTCCCGCGGCGACGGTGTTGGAAACGCTACAGTTGGGCGGCGCTTTGCGGAGTGTCACGTACTTTCCTGCACACTCCCGGCCGGCCCTTCCGGCGCGTTGCCGGGTCGGGCACCGGCCGATCGATACGCGGTCCGCCGCTCTCATCCCGTTGGACGCCGCGCGGCCCGCTTTCATTCCCTCAGGGGAGTCGGTCCGTGCCCGGCGGACCTTCCGCCCGTAGCGTCCGGGACACTTCCTCCGCCTGGCGCAGGACCCGCAGGATGTTGCCGCTCGTCAGTTTGCCCACCTCGACCTCGCTCCAGCCGCGTCGCAGGAGCTCGGCGATGAGCAGGGGGTACGTCGAGACGTCGTCGAGCCCTACCGGAGTGGAGCTGATCCCGTCGTAGTCACCCCCGATGCCGACGTGATCGATCCCGGCGACGTCCCGGACGTGCTCGATGTGGTCGGCCACGTCGGCGATGGTGGCGACGGGGGGAGGATTGTCGCGCAGGAAAGCTTCGTCGGCCTCCTCCGCTTCGTCCTCGTCTGCCTGCTGCGCGGCCAGGGAGTCCCGCAGGTCTTCGCGGCGGACGCCCCACTGCCGCAACGATTCGGACACGAACACCGGTACGTGCGTGACCATCACTACCCCGCCGTTCGACGTCAGCCGCCGGAGCACGTCATCGGGCACGTTGCGCACGTGGTCGGTCAGGGCGCGGGCCGACGAGTGAGAGAAGATCACCGGCGCCTTCGTAGCGTCGAGCGCGTCGTTCATCGTCGCGGGAGAGACGTGCGACAGGTCGACCAGCATGCCCAGTCGATTCATCTCGTGGACCACGGCGACGCCGAACTCCGTCAGGCCGCCGTGCCGCGCGCTGTCGGAGGCGGCGTCGGCCCAGTCGAGCGTGACGTTGTGGGTCAGCGTCATGTAGCGGGCGCCGAGGTCGTAGTACGCCCGGAGCGCGCCGAGCGAGTTTTCGATGACGTGGCCACCCTCCATGCCGATCATCGAGGCGATCCGGCCCGCGGCCATCGCCCGCTCGACTTCGTCGGCGGTGCCCACGAACTCGAGCTCGGGATACCGGGCGATCATCCGCCGCACGACGTCGATCTGTTCGAGCTGCACCCGCGCGAATCCGGAGTCGGCGATCTCGCCGGGGACGTAGACCGACCAGAACTGCGCTCCCACGCCGCCCTCGCGGAGGCGCGCCAGGTCCGTGTGTCCGGTGGTGCGTACCCGAAGATCGTAGGCTTCGACGTCGAGCGGGCGCTCCGCCGTGCGTATCGCCCACGGGAGGTCGTTGTGGCCATCGAAGATCGGGTGGCGTTCGAGCACCGCGCGGGCCTCGGCGAGCCGGCTGCTGTCGACCGCGACAGCCTGCTGGGCCTGGATACCGGCCGGTGCGGGCGCGGCGCCCGCACACGCGGCGAAGGTGACGACCAGCCCGGCGGCCGCGCAGCGCGTCGCCGCGCGCGTGATTCGGTAATGCATTCGGCGTTCCCCCATCATTCTCTGCGGATACTGAGCGACTTCCGTACGGCCAACTTCGCATCCACGGTAGCCGCCGGGCAAACGTGGGCGACGAGCTGGCCGCGCCCGGCGCGCCGGAACACGCATTCGAATCCGGAGTTCACTAGTGAGGCCTGTTGGAGTCCAGGGACACGAGAATGTTCGGCAGCGTCCGCGTTCGGGGCCTGCCTCCACCATAGCAGGAGTGAACCATGCGGAATCCACGGCTGGCCGCGCTCGTCGCGTTGATGGTCGTCACGACGGCCTCCTCGGCTCTCGCGCAGGGGCGGACATTCGGCGTGCGGGCGGGAACCAGCATTTCGACGCTGGATGTGAGCGTCGACGACGTCTTCGACGAAGAGAACCGCACGGGGCTGGTGGCGGGCGCGTTCTACAATCAGAGCTTCGGCCTGCTCGGGTACCAGGTGGAGGTCCTGTACGCGAACCGCGGCACCGCTTTCCAGGGCGGCGGTTCCATCGACCTCGCGTACATCGAGGTCCCCGCCCTGCTGAAGATCGGCGTGCCGGTGGGTCTCCTGCGTCCCGGCGTGTTCGGCGGCGTCGCACTGGGCTTCAACGTGGCGTGCGACCTCGAGGACGAGGGAGGAAAGACCTCGTGCGACGACATCGCCGAGTTCAGCGTGAACCGTACCGACCTCAACGCCGTCTTCGGCGCCGACCTGCAACTCGGCCTCGGCGGGCTGAGCCTTTGGGGCGACGGTCGCTACTATCTCGGGCTGTCGGATGTCGGAGAGATCGAGGACGTGACGGTCAACTTCAAGAATCGGTCGTGGGAGTTCACGGCCGGGATCGGCATTCCCCTGCTCTAGTCGTCACCGCGGTCCGGTGGCCGCGCCCACGCGCAGTACTGGCCCGGCATCAGTCGCGGGGCCGGGACAGGTCGGTGGCGACGTTGGGGTGCGTGAAGTGCAAGCGGACGCCCGGCGCGCGACCGCTCAGGGCCGCCACGGCCCCCCGATACACGTCGGCCTGGATGCGATACTCCTCCGCTACCGCCGGAATCTCCGCCGCGCCGATCCGATGCGTCTTGAAGTCGATGACCCACGGCTCGGGCGTGGCGCGGTACAGGTCGAGGGCCCCTGTGATCCAGGGTCCGGGCGTGTCGAGGACCAGGAAGCGAAGTTCACGGGAGTGCTCGCCCTCGACGTACCATTGCCACTCCTCGCCCTTCACGACGCGGGCGATTTCCGTCTCGAGTGCCAATCGATACTCGGCGCCGGGCCGGAGCTGTTCCTCCACGCCGGGGGGTGCATCCAGCCCCGCGATCGTCTCGTCCAGGACGTCGGCGAGGTCGTCGATCGCTCGAATCCGCTCCAGCACCCCGTGGATCAAGGTGCCGCGAAGCGTCGCGGGAATCCCGGTCGCCGCGCCTGTCGGAGCGAACCGCCATGCTTCTTCGACGGCGTGTACGTAGCGGAGGCGCCAGGCAGCGGGATCGGCCGCGCGGAGCTGCAGTTCCGTCGCCGAGGTGACGGGCCTCTCGGTGGGAACCTCGATCGGCCGCGCGAGGCCGTCCACCGGGCCCGGCACGAGCGCGTCGAGCCAGTCCAGGGTGACCGGGAGCGGCGTGAGTGAACCCTGCCCCGGATCGGGCGTCCGGTAGACGACGCGCCGAAGGCCTTCGGCCGCCTCCGGGGGCTCGCCGCCCGGCCGACGATTGAGGAACAGGTCCATCTGTCCCGTCCCGTCCGGATCGAACACTTCGATCTGGCTTCCCGTCCGGCTGGCTGGATCGTCGACGCGCGCCGCGCGTGCGGCCTTCCGGCCTGGCCGAGGACCTCCGTCGGCGGCGACGAGGTGGGGCGGCACAGCGTCGCGCAGGGCCGGCCGCAGAAACTCCATGTACCCCGCGTCGACATCGTGGGCGGAGACGACGATCCGGTCGGCCGCGCGAGTGAGCGCGACGTAGAGAAGCCTGGATTCTTCCGCCCGTTCCGCGGCCAGGACGCGCTCGGCGATGGCGCCCGCCCGTGCCCCTCGCTCGGAGGCCTTCGGCAGCAGCGCAGGGCCGAGTCGAGGGTCCGACACGTAGGAATCCTTCAAGCGGTCGGTACTCCCGTCGCCCGCGCGCAGGAGAAACACGATCGGCCATTCCAGGCCCTTCGCCGTGTGGATCGTCTGGAGCGTCACGACGTCGTCAGCGGCGCTGAACAACGGCGCCTGCGGAATCCCGAGATCCTGATCGCCCCAGCGGTCCCACAGCGCGAGGAACGTCCCGACTGGAAGGTGCCGATACTCGTCGAGTAAGGCGGAGAATCGCTCCATTGCCGCGAGGGACTCCTCGGCACCGGGACGCAGGAGCAGATGGAGGCGGTATCCGGTCCGGCGCACGATGTCTTCGAGCAGTTCCGATGCGGGGGCGCGATCGACGAGGGCCTGGGCTTCCGCCAGCGCGTCGAGGCCGCGACTGAGAGCCTCGCGCTCGATGCCGGCTACCTCCGGATGCTCGGGCGCCTCGAACCACGAAGCGTCTCCGCTCTCGCAGCGTTCGATGTGGCGGCGCGCCTGTCGCAGCAGGGCACCCGGCCGCGCCCCGCGATCCAGGCGAAAGCGCACCACTACCTCGTCGCGCAGGCCCACGAGCGGAGATCTCAGCCAGGCGCAGGCGTGGTAGTCGTCCTCGGGGTCCGCGAGCAGCCGGAGCGTGGTGACGAGGTCGAGCACTTCCGCCCGGTTCGACAGGCCGAGGCGGGCGGCGTTGTATACCCGGATCCCGGCTTCGCGCAGGGCCTCGTCCACTTCGTCGAGCGCGCGACGCGTCCGGGCCAGGATCGCGATATCCCGCGCTTCGACGCCACGGAGCTCGAGGGTGCGGGGATCCCTCAGTTTCTCCCCGTCGAGGAGCGAACGGACCCTGGACGCGACGAGTCGGGCCTCCAGCGCGGCCCGATCCGAACGGGTGCCGCCTTCGACCGTGCAGTCGAGCCAGTCGACACCCTGGCCGGGCGCTTCGGACCGGTACGCCTGGAGCGGCGTGTAGGGAATGTACAGATCCCGATCGTGCTCCTTCGACGCGTCGCCCGCGTTCTCGATCGCGGCCTCTGCCACCTCGTTGATGAACTCGACCAGGCCGGGCTGACTGCGGAAGTTCTCGGTCAGCCGCATGGGCGGCCGGTCCCCGCACAACCGTCGGCGCACGTCGTTCCACACGCGCACGTCCGCACCCCGGAATCCGTAGATGCTCTGCTTCGGATCGCCGACGACCAGCAGCTGGGGTACGGGACCGGGATCCGGATCTCCGATCCCCGCGAGCGCGAACGCGATGTCGCGCTGCGCGGCGTCCGTGTCCTGGAACTCGTCGATGATCAGGATGCGAAGCCCCGCACGGATAGACTCCAGGGCCGACCGGTGTTCGGGGCGCGTCAGGAGGCGGCGTGCGTCGAGGATGAGGCTGTCGAAGTCCCGGACGTTCTCCTCCTCCATCCACCGCAGCCAGTCGGCCACCGCCCGATGCGCGAGGCCGTACAGGGCGTCGGCGAGTTCGAGCGCCGCCTCGTCTCCGGCGTCCATGACGGCGCCGGAAAGTCGCTCGGCGGCGATCGCCCGGAGCCGATCGAGATCGAGCGCCGCGGGCTCGGCAGCACTCGATCGATCGATCACCCAGTCGTCGTACGCGTGCGCGTGCCAGCGAAGGTCCCGGACGGCGGAATCCACGACCCCGACGAGGCCCGTGCGGTAGTTGCCGTCGTAGAGCTGGAAGCGGTCGAGCAGGTTCCCGATCGCGTCCCCACCCTCCTCGACGGCCCGCAGGACGACGGCTCGAATGATCTCGTGCAGACGGAGCGTCGCTTCGCGATCATCGAGCACCCGGAAGGTCGGATCGATGTCGAGCCGCAGTGCGTGCTCGCGCAGCAGTCCGGCGCAGAAACCATGAATGGTGCCCACGGACGCGCGGTCGAGTTCCCAGCGGAGTTCGGCTGCTCGGTCGGAGCCCTCCACGATGTCCCGCAGGCGGTCTTTCAGTTCCGAGGCGGCCTTCTCGGTGAAGGTGATCGCGGCAATCTGATCGAGCGAACACGGAGCCGGGGGCGGGGGAATCGGCAGTCCGTCGGGGCCCGGCCCGACGTCGATTCCAAGCAGCCAGCCGATCTTCCCGACGATCGTCCGGGTCTTCCCCGTTCCGGCGCTCGCCGCGAGCAGGCCATTCTCCCGATCGAGCAGGACGCGGACCTGCTCGGGGGTCCACCGGAACTCACTCATCGCCGGGGCTCCCCGGGGCGGCGCCCTCCGCCGGGTTGTCGAAGCGGTGCCCGGCGGTGATCCAGGACTGCGTGCGGGTGATCTCGGGGCCGGGCTGCCAGTCGGAGGCAGGGTGCGCGGTGGCCGCCTGCACCGGTTCGAACAGCCCGGCGCGCACACGTGCCGGGATGGACAACGCAAATCGAAGTACGTCCTCGACGCCACTGTCTTTGAGACCCGACATCGAGCCCTTGCCGGGGCTGCGGATCGAGAGGAACAGCGCCTCGCTCGGTCGCCGGCTCCCCAGCCGCTCCCACGCCGCCGAGTAGAGGGCGGACTGGAGCAGCGCTCCGTCATCGTAGCGCTTCCTCGCGGGGGGATCACCGAGCTTGTAGTCCACGATCCGCAGCCGATCGCCCGCACGCCCGACCCGATCGACGCGATCGATCCGGCCGGCAAGCCGCAGGGCGGCGGCTCGCCCGGCGAGGTCGGTGCCCGTGATCTCCACCGGCTCCGCGCCGTCGGATCCGAACCGCGCTTCCACCGCCTCGGGCCGGGCCGAGCGCTTCGCTAGCCAGGCGAAGTCCCAGGTCACGAAGCCGCGGACGGTCTCGCGCAGATGCGCACGCTTCAGGTTCCAGAGGGCGGGCAGGCCGAGCCAGAGTCCGGCCTCGCGCTCGAGCCTTTTGAACACGTCGCGGGACACCTCCTCCAGCAGGGCAGGACCCGCGGCGAAGCCGGCCTCGTCCGCGCCCAGCAGGCGACCGTGGAGCGCCTCGAGCACCGCGTGAACCACGCTGCCCGAGGCCATCGGGGACGTCTCCTCCCCCGCCTCCTCGCGGAGTTCGATGCGCAGCACGCGGGCCAGCAGAAAATCGAACGGGCGGACCGCATACTGCTGCAACTGGCTCGCCGACCAGACGTGTTCCGGCCCGAATCGCTCCCCGATCACTTGGAGCAGTGCGGGGTCCCGAAGGCGGCCGTTCCACGCATGGGACCGCTGGGACAGCGGACGATCCCGTCCGAGCAAGGGAGACGGTTCGAGTCCTAGCCCGGGCTCGATCGATTCCACGTCGTCCAGGCGGCCGGCGCGCAGCTCCTCGGCGAAGGCGCCGAGGACGGCATGGCGGACGGCGGGAACGTCGGCGACTTCGAGCTTGCCCTCTTCGCCGCCGCGACGCTTCCTGGCGAGACGCAGTACCTCGAGGCGCAGTTGCTCGGCCCGGCTGACGGCCTCGAGATCATCATCGGCGTGCACGATCGTGCGGGGCAGCGCGCTCTCCGCCTCGTGGTCGGGCACCATGAGCGACGGAAGCAGCGGCACCCCGGCGGAGGTCGACGTCCGGTACGTGAGCGTCACCGACTCCCCCGCGGTAACGGCGCGCCACAGGGAGCGTTCGCGGCGCAGTGCGGTCGTGCGGTCCTCGAGAGGAAGACCCGCGGCTCGCAGCGCGGCCCGTTCTCCGTCGGTGAAGATGCCCGCCGCGCGCGGCGTCCGCGGAAACTCGCCGTCGTTGGCGTGCACGACGAAGACATGGCGAAACGGTGTCAGGGCGGCTTCGTGCGCCTCGAGAATCTTGACTCCATGGTACGAAGGCGTCGAGAGCGCGAGTTCGTTCGCCTCGAGCAGCCGGCGAAGCCGGCCGTGCCAGTCGGCCGCCGTCAGACCCGTGGACGTCGAGAGCAGACCCCGCCATTCCGCAAGGAGGGAGTCGAGCACGCGCACGCCACGCTGATCCAGGCGGACGAGATCGTAGCGTCCTCCGACCACCCGGCAAATTCGCCGCAGGTATTCGAGGCCCCCGCCGGCGGTGAAGGACCGGGTGAGATCGATCCAGTCCGACTCCCCACGCTGGCCGGCCAGACCCGCGACGTGCTCCCGCAGCCTGGCTACGCCACGCGCGGCGGCCGCCACGCGGTCCGAACCGATACCGCGGCCGCGGAGGCGGCGCGCTTCCGGATGGTCCCGATCGTGAGCCAGGGCCTCGGCCAGCTCGGCCAGCGCCCCCTCCCAGTTCGCGAGCCCGGCGATGCGTCGCTTGGAAGCGAGGTAGTCGAGCGGCCGCGCGTCGAGGCCGATCGCGAAGTACGGACTCGTGCCCACGGTGCGCAGACTGCCGTAGTCCCAACCCGAGGCCTCCGCCCCGAACAGGTCGAGGAGCGCTCGCAGTGCGGGAATCTGGGCCAGAACCGTACGGAGCCGGGCGGAGGAGGGGACGCCCGCGTCTTCCAGGGCCCGATGGATCCTGCGCGTATCCTCCCGGCCCGAACGCGCGACGACCGCCACTTCCGATGGGCGGCACTCCCCCGCGGCGAGCAACTGCTTCACACGGCGCGCCACGTAGGCGGCTTCGCGTACCGCGTCGGGAGCGGGCCGGATCGTGACGCCCGCCGCGCGATCTTCGCTTTCGGCAGTGTCGGGCGCGACGGGCGCGACGTCGGGCACAGCGGCGGCGCGAGGCGCGGCGTCCGCAACAGTGGCCGGCGAGTCGGCCACGCCGGGGAGATCGTCCCACTCCGAGGGTTCGCCTTCGTCGAGCTGATATACCCGGACATCCACCGACGCCTGAGCGGCCAGCGCCCGAAACAAGCGTTCGCGGCGGCTGAGCGAACTCAGGCCGTACACGTGGAGCGTGCGTGCGCCCCGCACAGCGACGCTCAGCCCGCCCGTCTCGATGCGCTCGGCGGCCAGTGCGTGGATCTGCCGTGCGTCGTACAGCCCCTGATGCGCGAGCGCGTCCAGCAGGGCCGCGTACGTGTCACAGACCCAGGCGTTGCGCAGGCGGCCGAACTCGTCGCTCGGACGGCCCCCGAGGCTCTCGCGCAGCGCCGCGGGCGCGACGCCCTCCGCCAGCAGCTCGCCGATCAGTCCGTCGAGCATGTGAGAGCGGGCGGGACCCTCTTCGCCGAAGGACGCGCGCAGCCCGATGCGTCTTCCGTGGTCGCGGGCGAGCCTGGCGACCAGGAGGCGGCCGGTGAGGATGCCGATCGGGCGACGCTGAATGCCGAACAACTCGCCGAGCTCCGAGAGGAAGTGAAGGGGTGGATCGAACCAACCGGGCACGCCGCGAGCGACCGACGCGGAGAGTGCGGCATCGCGCTGGGTTCGGTGGACGAGCCAGAGGCGGGAGGCGTGCGGACCCGGTCCGGTGGCCGGGCCCAGGTCGTCGAGCCAGCCTTCCATGCAGGCCGACCACAACCCGGCACTCGTCGGAGCTCGTACGATTCGGAGCGGCATGGGGCACAGTACGGTCCGCGGGCGTGGAGCCGACAGCCCCGCTCGGCCCGCCGCGTGGGCCCTGTCCGGCCGCGCCGGACTTCTACCTCGCCGTGGCTGGTTTCGGCGCCGTCAGCCCCGCTTCACGGATACGCTCCACCGAGAGTCGCCGCGGCCTCCGCGACGAGTCCGCGCACGTCCGGCGGCGACTCGACCTCCGCCGTTCCCCCGTGCTCGAGGACGTGCCGGACGATCCACTCGGGGTCGGCGACTGCGTAAACCACTAGCGTCTCCTCGCCGACGCTCTCCGCCGCCGGATACCACTCCCGCATGCGCGCCGCCGCCGTTCCGCGATAGCGCACCCGGACCTCGCGGGTCGTCTCCGCGCGGAACACCCGCCCGCCTTCCACGTACGGCGCCGTATCGAAGTCGGACGGCGGTTCGAAACGCTCGCCCGTGTCCTCCAGTTCGAGGATGCGATCGAGACGAAACACCTGCACGTCGCCGCGCGGGTCGCTGAATCCGATCACGAACCAGGAGCCGTGCGATCCGACGACCGCGTACGGATCGAGCGTGCGCTCGGTCTCCGCCTCCGCGCCTGGCCGCAGATAGACCATTCGGCAGCGGATGCCTTCGCTGGCGGCGGCCTGGAGCTCGAGCCGGAGCCCCACGGCCTCCTCCTCGAGCGCGATGCGCCGAGCGTCCTCCTCCGTATTCTCCGAGGCGAGGATCCGGCCGACGCGCTCCGCAAGTTCGAGCACGGCCGCGCGCGCCTCCCCGCCGAGCCCCGCCGCGTGGCGACGCAGGGCGAGGTGCACAGCCAGCGCCTCGCGCGCATTGAGGCGCGGGGGTCGCATGAACTTCTCTCCTCGGATGTGGATGCGTTCGGCTTCGATCTCGACCCGGACGTCGTCGGCGCCCCCCGCCGGATGGTAGAACTCCCGCGCCGTGACGTCGGCGAGGTCGGCCAGGACGGTCTCCTCGTCGACCTCCAGCCGCGCGGCCGCCTCGCGGGTGGAGAGGCCGCCCCGGGCTGCCGCCGGAAGCAGGTAGAGCAGGCGCGCGAGCTGGTCCGCGGCGGAGCCGGCCATCAGCGATGACCTTCCGCGATCGCCCGCGCGCGGCGTCCGACTTCCGCGCGCAGCTCGGGCGGTTCGAGAATATCCGCCGCCCCCCGCAATCCAAGGATCCAATCGCAGAAGGGCCCCGGATCGCGCACCGTGAAGCGGCGAATCGAGGCGTGTCCGCCCGCCTGGCCCGCGGCGGGGCCGGCCGTCTCTTCGGGCTCACCGTAGCCGTTCCGCGCGGCCCACCGGTCATGGGGAGCCTGGAAGCGCACTCGTGCCGTCACCGGTTCGTCTTCCTCGCCGAACTGCCACGCCTCCCGGTCGCGATGGGAACTGAGGTCGAAGTCGTCGGGGATTGCGTAGTCGGCGGTCGCGGGCGCGCGGCTGTTTGTGCGCGGCGCCTCCATCCGGCCCGCATGGAACACGCGAATCCCATCGCGCAGTTCATCGAACCCGACGAGATACCAGGCTCCCCGTTCCATGAAGAGCCCGTACGGGGCCACGGACCGGTCCGTCGGTTCGCCCCGGCGGATGCCGTGGTACCGGAAGTCGACTCGCTTGCGGCGGAGCAGGGCCTCGCTCAACTGCCGGATCATCGCCGCCTGCTCCGACCCGCCCGGCTCCTCCGCGCGAACGGGGCCCGTTCGATCGGCCGGGCCGAGGTCGAAGGACAGCTTGCGGGCGGCGGAACTCGACGCGTCCGTGAACGGGGAATCCGGCAGGCCGGCGGCTTCCTGGAGGGCGCCGAGCAGAAGCTGGACTTCCCCCGCAGTGAACTCCTGAGCGCTCGGCGCGCCGGACGCGTCGCGGCCCGCCGCATGCCCGGCGGCGGCCGCGCGGGCGTACGTCTCCGGGGAGGCGGGTACGACGGCTTCGTCGACCAGCTTCAGATACGGCAGATAAAACGCGTCGGGACGCAGCACGTAGCCGTCGACGAACTCCGTGCCGTAGTTGATCGTGAAGCGTTCGGTCTCGATCGGAACGCCGAGGGTCCGCAGCTCGTCCTTGTCACGCTCGAACATCCGGCGCACCGACGCGGGGAGCGGATCGCCTTCCGGACCCGCGGCCTCGCGATAGGCGGGAACAGCCGAGAAGATCTGCTCGACGGTAACCGGACGCCGCCGCCCGAGCAGGTAGGCGATCAGGTCGAGCCAACGCTGCGCCTTGCTGATGCGGTCGGTCGGCACGGGGTTCGAGGCGGCTAGTAGCAGGTCACCGGCCGCTAATAGCCGGCCTGGGCGAACGTGTCGCACGTGTCGGGATCGCCGCTGTCGAGCCCGCGCCGCAGCCACTGCTGCCTCTGCTCCGATGAGCCGTGGGTGAAGGATTCGGGCGACGCGGACCGCCCCGCGTTCTTCAGCATTCGATCGTCGCCGATCGCGGCGGCGGTGCGGAGGCCTTCCTCTACGTCGCCCGGCTCGAGCACCTGGCCGCCGCCACGGGCGTTCGTGCGGTTCGCCCACACGCCCGCGAAGCAGTCCGCCTGCAGTTCGAGCAGGACGGAGAGCCGGTTCGC
This sequence comes from Gemmatimonadota bacterium, assembly GCA_051004775.1. Classification (GTDB taxonomy): domain Bacteria; phylum Gemmatimonadota; class Gemmatimonadetes; order Palauibacterales; family Palauibacteraceae; genus JARFPW01. The sequence continues at coordinate 42,722 of JBPCJZ010000084.1, read as the reverse complement.
GTCGCCGGGCGAGCGTGTCTGCGCCTGGCGCACGGCGTCAGAGGTGCCGAGAAGGTTCTGCACGTGGTGCCCGACTTCGTGGGCGATCACGTACGCGCCGGCGAAATCGAAGTCCTCCGAGCCGACCCCGGCCATCCGGGCGAGGTCGCCGAAGAACCCGAGGTCGATGTAGACCTTCTGGTCAGAGGGGCAGTAGAACGGTCCGGTCGCCGATGAGCCGTAGCCGCAGGCCGACTGCGTCGCGTCGGTGAACATCACGAGGACGGGCGGCCGATACCGCTGGCCCGAGGCCGCGAAGATCTCCGTCCAGGCGTCTTCGGTCATGCCGAGCACGCGGGTCGTGAACTCACCGAGCTCGTCGTCGGCGCCCGGGCGTCCGGAAGGCGCTGCCGAGGGAGCTGGCGCGGGCGCCGGAGCCTGACCCGCGCCGCCCCCGCCGAGGATCGCCGACAGAAGCTGCATCGGATCACCGCCCATGAGCACGACGACCACGAGGACCAGGAGACCCATGCCGCCGCCGATCTTCAATCCGCTTCCGGTCAGGCGCTGGCCCCTGCGGTCCTCGACGTTCGTGCTCTTGCGTCCCTGTCTCCAGCGCATTCTCGTTCTCCGTTGAGCGGCTTGAAGGCCTGCGACGATCGGACGCAATATAACCGCGACCGCCCGGGTGTGCGGAACGGCAATTCGAAGCGGGCGCGACGCAACCCGATCGCATAGTTTCGCAGCGGGAAGAGAGCAGAGTCACCGGTACCGGACAGGAGCGTATGCGGAAGCTGCAACTGACGAACGATCGTGGGGGCTGGATCGCCCTCGCCGGAGCCGCTTTCCTCATCGCCTGTTCGGACTCCACCGTCGATCCCCCGCTGGATCCCATCTTCGAGTCGGCGATTGTGACGCCGGCCGCGGCGAACGTCAACAGCGCACGGATCGACGTGGATGCCACGGGTTACGATTCGGTCGCTTTCGCGCTCCGCACCGCGGGGGAGGCGCCCGAGCGCTCGGCCGCCTATCCGTTCGCCGGGGGGACAGCCGTCGGTTCCGCGCTCGGGATGCTCGCGGGGCGCAGCTATGAAATCGACGTCATCCTGTTTGCCGGCGCGGACGCCGACACGGTCGAGACGATCACGCTCGTAACCGATTCCCTTCCCGCCTGGCTTCCCGAGGTCGTCCCGGTCGGGACCGGCGCCGAGGACGGTTTCATCGGGCTCGCCCACCCCGAAGGGCCAGTTATCATCGACAACGCGGGCCGGATTCGCTGGTACCTGGCGCGCCCAGACTCCAACCTGGTCAACTTTCAGGCCCATCCGTCGGGCGAGTATACGGTGTTCGGGCGCAACGACGCCGATCGATTTTATCGGGTATTCAACGAACGTGGCGAAGAGGTGCGGACGGTGGGTTGCGTCGGGCTCGAGACGCGGTTCCACGACGTGCGGATCCTCGCGGACGGCGACGCGTTCGTGCTGTGCAACGATCCTCAGCCGACCGACCTGTCGGCGCGCGGCGGCTCGGCCACCGGCGTCGTCGAGTGGAACTCGCTCCAGCGGGTGACGCCGGCCGGCCAGGTGGCCTTCCAGTTCAACACGCGCGAGCACTTCAGCCTCGACGACATCGACCCGGATGTGTTCACCGGGGCGGAGAGCGTCAACATCGTTCACGGCAACGGGATCGCGATCGAAGCGGACGGCGACCTGATTCTTTCGTGGCGGTCACTGAACGAGATCACGAAGATCGACGGGCAGGACGGATCGGTGACCTGGCGGCTCGGCGGCCTGGCCAACCAGTTCACGATCACCGACCCGGTACGGGCGTTCGAACGCCAGCATGGACTGCGCGTAGTGGAGCCCGGGCTGATCCAGTTCCTCGACAACGGGACCATGTCGCCGAGCCGTCTCGTCCGCTACGAGATCGACGAGACCGCGATGACCGCCGACCTGGTGTGGGACTTCGCCGACGCGATGAACGCCTTTTCGCCGATCGGGGGGAGCACAGAAGTGCTGCCCGGTGGCGGTGGCCTCGTGTCGTTCGGTACGGCGGGCCGGGTAGACGAAGTCGATGCGAATGGCGTGGCGACCCTCGAACTCACCGGCCTCGAGGGGACCTACATCTTCCGGGCGTTCCGGATTCCGTCGCTGTACGGGTCGCGTTGGTAGACGGGCGCGTGATCGCCTCGCCCGGCGCGTGATCGCCGCGCCCGCCGTGCTCTAGTTGCCGGTGCCTCCGTTCGCCGCGAGCGATCGGAGGAGCGGCTTTCGAAAGTCGGAGCCGCGCGCGAAGTAGCCGCCGAGGACCGAAGCGACGCGCTCGGGTCCCACGTCGACCTGGTCCAGCAGCACGTCGCCGTCACGGCCGACGTACACGGTGCGGAGCGTGTCGCCCCGGATCCGGTAGTGCATCTCGTCGCCCTTGCGGATCTTCCGCACGGCGAGAAAGGCGTACCACCGGGGCAGGTTCCCGCCGATCTCGTTCTCTGCGGCCGCGTCGATGTAGCCCGCCTTCCGCGCCTCGGCGAGGCTCTCCCGCGCGGCGTCGACGAACTGCCCGAGCTTGATGTCGCGGTGAAAGCGGATGCGCGCCCAGGCGCCGGACGCGTGCGCGGCGGCGTCCGCCAGGGCCTGATCCCGCTCGTCGCTTCCCTTCTCCCGAGGATCTCCCGCCGCCGAACGGATCCGGTCGCGTGAATCGGGATCGAAGTGGAGTTCGAGCCCCAGCACGTCAACCTTGAACAGCGTCTTCTCGAGAAGCATGGACGCCTCGGCGTACGGCCCGCTCGCCAGCCCGGCGGTGTCGACGGGCACCGCGAGCGCCGCGGTCTGGCCCGGCGCATGTCCGGGAAAAAGGGGCGCCGCGGCGATCGCGGCAAAGGCCAGGAGACAGACGTTCATTGCGGGGCCCTCGATTCGAGCGTGCGGCGGTGCAGCTCGTGGACGATCTTCTTCATGCACCCCTCCGAGACACGCCGGCCGATCCTTCGCAGAGCCCGAAAGTGGCCGCCGGGACCGCGCCGAGGCAAGTCCGGAGCCGGCTCTCCGCGTTGTGGAACGCCGCCCCGACAACTACCCCGGGGAAGTTGCTCGCGTCCTGCGCCGCGTCTACCATTCCGGCGCCAGGGACCTTCATCCAGCTCACGCGGGGAGAACGATGCGAATTCAGCGGTCGGGACTCACGGCCCTGATGGTCGGCCTGCTGGCTGTGGCCGCCTGCGGAAAGCAGGGACCGGAGACGAATCCCGGGGCCGGTGACGACGAAGAAAGCCCGTTCGAGCCGTGGGACGAGCTGCTGAAGGACACCGAAGCGATCGAGGGCTTCCTGACCCTCCATCGTAAGCGCGACAACACGATCTTCCTCGAGGTGCCCGAGTCGATGCTCGACACCGACTTCGGGATGACGATGCACATCAGCCGCGGCACCGGCGTGTTCAACATCCACCAGGGGTTGCCGCTCTCCGGCGCGCAGCTCATGCGGCTGCGGCGTGTCGGCGACAAGATCGTGCTCGAGCATCGCAATACGAGGTTCACGGCCAACGAAGGCAGCCCGATGCGGGTGTCGGTCGACGGCAACGTGGCCCACTCCGTCGTCGCCGCGTGGGACGTGAAGAGCCAGCACGACTCGACGAAGCACGTGGTCGTGGACATCACGAAATTCCTGGTGTCCGACTACTCCGGATTCAGCCAGAATCTGAGGCCATACTACGACGACAAACCGGCGAGCCTCGACGCCGACCGCAGCTACGTTGACGGAATCAAGGGATTCCCGGAGAACGTCGAAATCGACGCGCTCCTCACGTACACTCAGAGCGAGAACGCCACGTTCGGCGGCGAAGGGATCCCCGACGACCGCTCGGTTCCGATCGGTGTGCGCTACTCGATTTACGCCCTGCCGGACGAACCCATGCGCATCCGGCTCGCCGACGACCGGGTGGGACATTTCCTCGACGCCATGAAGGACTTCTCCCGCGACCAGGAACCCGACCTCTACGTGCAGATCGTGCGACGCTGGCGCCTCGAGAAGAAGGATCCGACCGCCGCGATGTCCGAGCCGGTCAAACCGATCGTGTTCTACATCGACCGGAGCGTGCCCGAAGCGTACCGGCCATACGTGCGCGCCGGCATCGAGGCGTGGAACGGCGCGTTCGAGCAGGCGGGCTTCATCAACGGCATCGTCGCGAAGGACGCCCCGACGGCCGCCGAAGACTCGACCTGGGACGCCGAGGACATCCGCTACTCCGCCGTCCGCTGGACGGCCGCGCACCAGATGGGCTACGCCATCGGACCCTCGCAGTCGGACCCGCGCACCGGCGAGCAGCTCAACGGCGACGTGCTGATTTCTTCCGGGTTCATGCAGGGATGGATCTGGAACTACCAGCGACTCGCCAACCCGGGTGCGGCCGCCGAGCCGCAGAGCGATCTCGAGGCGATGATCGCGATGCGCGGCCAGCTCGACAGCCAGGCGCTCGCGCTGGATCCGTGGCAGGTGGCGCAGATGTGCTTCGCCGAGGTGGGCATGGCGCATCAACTCGGCTTCCAGCACGCCGCCATGCTCGGACTCGGGACGCTCGACCCGGATCACGACGTGCCGGAGGAGTACATCGGCGACGCGATCGTCGACCTGACGCTCCACGAGGTCGGGCACGTGCTCGGGCTGCGGCACAACTTCAAGAGCTCGGCCGGCGTCCCGGTCGAGAAGCTGCACGACAAGTCGTTCACCGGCCGCAACGGGGTGAGCCTGTCCGTCATGGACTATACGCCGGTCAACATCTCGCCCGACCCCGAGCAGCAGGGGCACTACTGGAACGTCGTCGCCGGGTCCTACGACCGGTGGGCGATCCAGTATGCCTACGCGACGATCTACGAGCAGTCGGCAGACGGACCGCTCGTCGAGAGCGGCACGCCGGCGAAGAACTCCGCGGCCGAGATGAACGGCCTCCAGAAGATCGCGTCGCAGTCCGCCGATCCGATGCACCCCTACGGCACCGACGAGGACAACTGGCTCGGCGCGTTCGCGGTCGACCCGCTGAGCAGCGCCTGGGAGCTGGGCTCCGACCATATCGCCTACGCGCGGAGCCGGGCGGAGGTCGTCGAGAAGATCATGCCGACGGTCGAGACACGAATCCTGCGGGAGGGCGAGGGCTACCAGCGACTGCGCAACGCCGTCAATAGCCTGATGTTCGAACGGCTGAACGCGACGATTCCCGTCGTGAAGTACGTCGGGGGCGCCTACGTCGTACGCGATCATCGTGGCGATCCGGACCAGCGACCGGCGTTCACGCCCGTCTCGCCGGAGCAGCAGCGCGCGGCCGTCGAGTTGATCATCGAGTCGATGCTGGCCGAGGACGCCTTCGAGTTCGACGAAGAACTGCTCAACCGGCTGCTGCCCAACCGGTGGAATCACTGGGGCCAGTCCCCGTCGACGATCCTGCGCTTCCCGGTCCTCGCCAACATGCAGGCGATCCACGGCGCCCTGCTGTCGAACCTGATGACGCCCCCGCGGCTCGCACGCATGCTCGACCAGGAGGCGCTGTCCCGAGGTGGTGAGGAAGCTTACACGGTTACCGAGATGTTCCGCAGCCTGACCGGCGCGGTGTGGACGGAACTCGGGTCCGGCGGGAACGCACGCAGCGCCAGCCCCGTACGTCGTAACCTGCAGCGTCTGTATACGGACAGGCTCACTGACCTGACGTTGTCTGAGAGCGCTCCGGGTGACGCTTCGGCCCTCGCCCGGCTCGAGTTGTCGGAGCTGTCGCGCCGGCTCGGTCGCGCCCTCGCAGGATCCGGAGTGGACCGCGTCACGCGGGCACACTTCGAGGAAACGCGGGCCCGCGTCGACCGCACGCTGGACGCGACGGTCGTCGTCGGCTGATCCGGCGGAGGCCGCTACGCTTTCGCCGCCAGCAGGTCGCGGATCTCGCCGAGCAGCTTCTCTTCCGCCGAGGGCTCCGGCGGGGCCGCCGGGGCCGGCTCTTCCTTGCGCATCATCGCGTTGTATCCCCTGACGACGAGGAACACGCAGAAGGCGACGATGAAGAAGGCGATCACGTCGTTGATGAACTGTCCGTACCCGATCGTCACGGCGCCCGCTTCCTGGGCCGCGGCGAAGGAGGCGTACGGCCCGGCGGGATCGCCCGGCTCGAGCAGCACGTAGAGGTCAGCGAAGTCCACGCCGCCGGCCAGCAGGCCGATGGGCGGCATCAGGATGTGGTCGACGAAAGTCTTCACGATCGTGGCAAAGGCCGCGCCGATCACGATGCCGACGGCCATGTCGAGCATGTTGCCCCTGGCGGCGAATTCCTTGAACTCCTTCAGCACCCAGCGGCCCTCCTGCGCGGGTAACAGTCACATGGTTCTGGCGGGCATGCAACCTGCTCTCCTCGACCCGGGATCCTCGCTTCGGGGCGGCCACCGGCGCCGGAGGACCCCGGATAGGTCGTATTCCGTCACGGGAGTATGCAAATTGCAAAGTGAGGACTTCGTAAGCGACGTGCCTGACGAGACGGGGCACGCGACGTTCCTGTCCCAGTATGTGGACCCGGAACCCGCTGACGCCATAGACATCGCCCCCCAGGCACGATTGCGAAGCATCAGCGAATTCGTGACGGCTCTCTCCCGGGCGGTGCAGGCCTTCCACACGTATCCTCCGGAGAGCCCCATACGTCGGGACATCGTCGAGGTTGTCAGAGAAGCCTTGCGGTCGGCCCTTCGGGGTCGTGTGGGTCTGGCGCTCAACGTCACGAACGAGGGCCTCAAGGTAGAAGGCGAGTTCCTGGCGGGAGATACCGGAGCCGAGCGGGCCCTCGTTCTCGCGCTCCGCAGAAACTACGTCTCCGTCCTCGAGGTGGACGCGGCCGCGTCAACGCGCGATATACAGCAGTTCTGCGCTGTTCTGGCATTCCCGGAAAAACTGCTCGATCGCACGGAGGACTTGCCCGAGATTCTGGACGAACGCGGTGTCTCAGGGATTCGAACGCAGGTGATCGCCATGCACCAGACGATCGAAGGCGGTTCGGTCCCTCCGGCCCTGTTGACGCTCGTGCAGGAAGGTCAGGCCGGGGTAAATCCGTCGAGAGAACAGGCCGAGCGGGGATGGATCCGAATCGACTCGTCGGTCGCCCTCGATCGTGTGGCAATCGAAGATCTGCCCCTTCTGCTTCGGGACGCCCCCTCCCTCGCCGTAGCTCTGCAGCAGATCGGCGGGCGGCGGCGAGAGACGGTGTCGAGCTCCGACGCTCTCGTCACGCACTATTCCGAGATCACCGAATTGTACGCGGCCGCCGCTCCGGAAGTCGGTGAGGCGCTGTTCGAGAAGCTCGCTGGATTCGTCCAGGGGCTTCCCGCCGACACGAAGCATAGGCTCCTGCGAGAACAGGTGCTTCCCGGCCTGATCGACGGCACCCGCAGCGGACGGATCCTGCGCCATTTCGCGGACGAGGAGGTCAGCAGCGCTCTCTGGCTCCTGCTCGACCTCGGGGTCGGAGGGGTGGAAATGCTATCGGCCGGCATCGCGAAGCTGGATCTTCCCGAGTCCCGGCTCTCGACGATCATCGAACGCGTGAGCGATCGGCTCGAAGACGAGGGCTCCGCATCCGCCGCGGCCATGGGTCGTTCGCTGCCGCGCACCGACAGGGCGGCGCATTTGCTGCGAGCCGCGAATGAATCTGGCCGAGAGTTTCTCGCTCTTCGGTCATTCGACCTGTCCATCGACGAGGAGGCGAGCCTTTCACTCGCCGAGTCAGTGCGCGCGATCGAGGAGACCGACGGGGTCGCTGCGCAGGTGCAGTGCTTTGCCGACATCCTCGCGCTCAGCGCCGACACTCAGGTCGCCGGTTCCGTCTTGAGGAAGAGCCGCGGGCTCTTCCAGAGCCTCGAACATCGCGGTGACGTCGTGCGCTTAGCCGCGGGGATGGCGCGGTACGCGGACATCGGGAGACATCGGGAGACGACCGACCCGGAGATTGCGGCTCTGATTCGTGAGGCTCTGGCTGACTACCTGACCCCTGAATTCATTCACCGCGTATCGGCGCTTGCACCGGCGCCCTCGGGCGAACTTCCGCTGGTGACGATCATCTGCGGATTGAAGGCGACGGGTGTGACAGCCCTCATCAAGAGTCTTCTCGTGGAATCGGACCGCAGCGCCCGCAATCGGCTGCTCACGTCGCTCGCTCCGCGGGCGGGCGAGCTGGTGAAGGACCTCGCCCCCCATCTGTCGAATTCGGAGTGGTACGTCGTACGGAATGTCCTGACGCTCATGGGACATGGCGGTCGGGGATACGAAAAGGACATCGCGGAGTGTCTGGACCATGATGACCTGCGCGTGGTTCGCGAGGCGTTCCTGGCTCTTGCCCGGATCGGATCCCGTGAAGGCGCCGAACGCACGGCGGCAGCTCTGAGGCACAGCGTCGCCGAGGTCAGGCGACAGGCCGCCGAAGCTCTCTGGTGCTATCCGCCCGAGGTATCGAATCTGCTCATCCTTTCGGCCCTGGAAGACCCCGGGTTGGTGAGACAGAGCCCTGATCTGGCGCGACAGCTCGCAGACGGCGCCACCCGACGGGGACTTGCTGGCCTCGATCCGATCTTTCGACGGCTACGATGGAATCTTCTGATGATCTGGAATCCGGACCGGCGGGCGCTTGGTTGGTGCTCGCTCCAGTATCTCCGGCGGGCAAGTTGAATTCTCCCGTCGCCGCGCCTGTTGGAACAGGGCGCGAACCGGGTCTAGATCCCGGCCAGGTCTTCCGCGCCCTCGCAGCCCTGCGAAGGGCCTGCCTGTTGTATCCCGACGGCCACCCGGGGATCGAAGCCCAGATCGACGACGTGCTGCGCCACGCGACGCAGCTCGTGGGAGATCGAGATGTCGCGCAGCTGGATGTGATTCGCGGGATCCTCAACTACGATGGGGAACCGCTGCCGAGAGAAAGTCGGGTTCACCAGCGCGTGCTGGAGGAGTTCAGCGCGCTCGGCCTCGACAGCCTTCACATCTACCGGGGAATCACGCGCGAGGAAATTCGCGTCATCGGCAGCTTCATCGCGCGCGAGCACCGGGGACCAGGTATCGGCGAGCCCGTCGGTGAATTGCTGCAGGCGCGGGGCGTCCGGCACGTCAGCCTGGCGCGAATACTGCCCGTGCACCATCGACGGCCAGGCCGCATGTGGCCCGACGCTCCAGCCAGGTTGGAGGATCCGGATTACCGGCACGCGGCGGACCAGGCACGAAAAGCCTTCGAGGGCTTCGAGAGCGGTTTTTCCCCTGACGTACGAGAGATTCACGACCTGCTCGAGGTGCTTGTCGGTCGGGTGGCGCGCAGCGGAGTCGCCCTCAGCCAGGTGATGGCCCTGAAGCAGTATGAGAATCTCTCCTACCTGCACTCCGTGAATGTCGCGTTGCTCAGCGTTCGCCTGGCCGAACGACTGGGACTGGCCGAGCGGGAGACGAACATCCTTGCGGAAGCGGCTCTCCTCCACGATGTCGGGAAGACACGTGTTCCCGTCGAGATACTGACGAAGGCGGGGCGTCCCACGGACCGGGAATGGCGGACAATCCGGCGGCATCCCCTCATCGGATCGGAAATCCTCGCCACCCTCGACGGCCTGAATCCGCTTACACCGGTCGTGGCGCTCGAACATCATCTAGACTATGGGGGCGGGGGATATCCCGACCTGGGTCCGGATCGGCGACCGCATGCGATGAGCCAGGTCGTCGCCGTCGCCGATGTGTATGAGTCGGTAACGGGAGCGCGCTCCTATCGGGATCCCGCAACACCAGAACAGGCGTGCCTCATTCTTGCTCGCATGGCAGGAGAAAAATTGAACCCCGCCATCGTCAAGGCCTTCGTCAGCGTCGTTACGTTCTTTCCGATCGGCACGCTGATCCGTACGACGCACGATGAACTCGGCCTCGTGACCGCGACGCATGCCGACGACGCGCTGCACCCCGATGTCGTGCTGCTGAACGCCGATCGACCGGACGCGCCGACCGGTCCCGTCGTCGATCTTCGGGAGCGCAATGACCGGGGAGAGTTCGTGCGGGACGTAGCAGAATCTGTCCGGGCCGACGCGTATGACTTCGATGTGCCGGAGTTGCTGCGGGGCGCTGAACGCGGCGCGATCTGAACCGACGACCACCCGAGCCCCGCCTTTGATCGGATACGCGGCGCTCGTAAGTTCGGGTCGGTCGGCCATGGGGCCGCTCGTGAGTGAACCGAACCCGGAGGTCTGGATGGCGCTACCAGCGCTACAGTCGGCGCTGCTGCAACTCGTGGCGACCCAGGAAGAGGCGTCCGCGGGATCGTCGGCGACGACGCCCGACGTGGCTCAACTCCTCCGGGACTTCCCGGGTTTCATTTCCGAGCACTGGCCGTGGCTCGTTTCGCGCGCGGCCATCGTCCTTGTAACTCTCTTCGCCTTCTGGATACTTGGCCGCCTGGCCAAGCGGGTCGTCCGCCGCGCGGCCGAGCATGGGAGCGTACGGAGCTCGCAATTACTCGAGGACACGCTCGTCTCCATGACGGGCAAGGGCATCATGGTCCTCGGCCTCGTCGTGGCGCTGTCGCTCGTCGGCGTGCACCTGGGCCCGGTCCTCGCCGGCCTGGGCATCGCCGGCTTCGTACTGGGCTTCGCCCTGCAGGATAGCCTGTCCAACTTCGCAGCCGGCGCGATGATCCTCGCCTACGCGCCGTTCGACGTGGGCGATGCCGTGGAGGTCGCGGGCGTGACAGGGAAGGTGGCCGGGATGAGCCTGGTGACGACGACGCTCCTCACGTTCGACAACCAGCGCATGATCATCCCGAACGGCAAGATCTGGGGTGACGTGATCAAGAACATCACCGCGGAGAGCATCCGCCGCATCGACCTGGTCTTCGGGATCGGCTACGGAGACGACATACCGCAAGCGGAAGCCATCCTGCACCGGATCGTGGAACAGCACCCCGGGGTGCTGGACGAGCCGGCTCCCGTCATCAAGCTGTCGAATCTCGGCGACTCCTCCGTCGACTTCATCGTTCGCCCGTGGTGCGCCACGGCCGACTACTGGGAGGTCCGCTGGGATATCCTGCGGCAGGTGAAGCTGACGTTCGACCAGGAGGGTGTGACCATTCCCTTCCCGCAGCGCGATGTACACCTGCATACCGCAGGCCGCCGCGAAGCGCCGGCGGAAGCGATGGCGTCGGGGGGCACGTGACCGGGGCACGAACGTCGCCCGTCCTCGCCACCATCGGCGTCGCGGCCACGGCGGCGCTGGTCGCATCGGGCGTCGCCAGTCCGGCCGGCCGGCCAGCCGGGACCGACTGCGGGGCGCCGTTCAGCGAGGGCGCGCGCCAACCGGGGATGACTCTGCTGGTCGCCGCGCCGCTGCCGGATACGATCCCCGCGGGCCTGTCGGACGCGGGACAGCCGGCGTTCGGACAGGTAGCCGACGTCCGCCGAGTCGGAGGCGCTTCGGGAGACCGTGTCGAAGCCGCGCTCCGCGACGATCGCCACGTCGTACTCGTCCCGTGGGGTTTCGACGATGACTGTCGACCGATGCGCTGGACCGGAAGCTGGTCCTGGTCGCCGCCGGGCTCGGAAGGATTCTATCGCGGAGAGTTGAGGCGGTCGGAGGACTGGCTGGGGGGATTCCCCACCTTCGACGTATACTTCGCCGTGTGGGAGGGATTCCCCAACAGCCCCTGGGAGCATCCGCTCGGCTCGGGCCAGCGACGGCTCGACGCGGAGGACCTCTTCGACCTCTACCAGCGGCTCCCGACGCCCGACGAGGTGGCCCAGCGGCCCTACGGCTCGGTGAGCGACCTTGTCACCTGGCGGCGCGAATCGGGTGACGCCGCGGACGACTATCCGGCGTGGGGGATCCTGGCGGCGGCCTTCGAGCGGGCCGAGAACGAGCGGATACGTACGGCGGAGCTGCCCTATGCCGGGACCTACCGGATGCGGGTCATCCGGGAGGGACAGACCGTGGCCACCTTCTTCCTGCGAACCGGCGCGACCGGAGACTCGCCCTGGGAGATGCCGGCGACCTCTACAGACCATGCGCCCTCGGCGCCGATGCCCGCCGAGTCTTTCGCGGCCCCCGTCTACCTGGCGTCGTCGCTGAAGGCGTTGGCGAGCCCCGACCCGGGCACGGGTACTGGAACGGATCCCTACCGAGACCGGAGCTGCCACCGAAGCGGCGGACTCCATGTCCGCACCCAGGAGCGTATCGACGTGGAGGGAGCCCGCCGCATCTGGTCGGCGGAGGTCCCGGTGATGCTGATCGCTATGTGCCTCGGCGAGGACGAAATTCTCGAGCAGCTTCGCGGACCTCCGGGCGGTCCGGCAATCGGCGACGCCAGCGCCGCCTTCGCGGGCGAGTTTCGCCACGAGGAGGACGGACGCTACACGTTCATTCAGCGCGCGTCGTTGGACGGGGGGACGTTGGCGTGGCTCCGGGGCGAGCGAATCGACGCGATCGCCTCGCGCTGACACACCCGGCGGTCATCCCTCGCAGCCCGTGCAGGCCGGCATGGTCTGGCCGGCCGGCCGGGTCAGGCGGCCGAACGCTCCGACCCCCACGAGAAGCCGTTGCGCCGGAGCACGCGGATCGCGGCTTTCGTGTCGGGCGGGAAACGTTCGCCGAGCATCCACTCGAGATACTCGTCGTGAAGGCGGACCGGCTGTTCCCGGTGCCTGCCGAAGTTGAACACCACTTCCCCGGTCTCCTCGTCCACGCAGAAACGGCCGGACCTGTCGACCTCGCCCACCGGCCGGCTCATCCGAACCATGTCGTCGATCGAGTAGCCGAATAGTCGGCCCATTTCGCGCAGCAGGGGAGGCAGCACGGCGGTGTCGGGAACGGCTTTGTGCGCCATGTCGTGCTTCCGGCCGAGAAATCGCTTCACCGCGGACCCGAGATTACGCGGCTCCGCCTCGCGCCACACGCGGTACAGGTCGATCTCCGCGACGGTGTCCAGGTCCAGGCCCGCCTGCTCTGCCCGGCGAAGTTCTGCGTCGAGCAGCAGGGTGTCGTAGCGGCGGGAGACGAACCCGACGAGTACCGCCCCGTCGACCAGGCGCTGGATCGCCGCGGCGCAGGACGCGAACGTCGCGCAGCCGCGAACGGTCTCGGACGTAATGCCGTGCACCTCGGTAGAATCGGCGGGGATCGGACCCTCAGGGTCGAAGAACGCGTGGAAGACGAGAGCGTCGTCCTCGACTCGGATCACCGCGAGCTCCAGGATACGGTCCTCGTACGGGTCGAGCCCCGTCGCTTCGATGTCGAATGCCAGCAGGTTCATTGTCCTCTCCGTGTTCGTTGATTCACACTAGATACCTTAGCCTACCCCACCGACAGTCCCGTCCGGATCGCTTCTCTTGTGCGGCGTCCGCGGCCTCCCCCATCTTCCCCCCCCGGCGGCCCCGGCGGCCACCGAACCCACTGCCGCAGGGAGATGCAGCCGGCCATGGAATCCATCCCCATCCCCTCTTCGCTCGTTGGCGCCCTGGTGTTCTTCGGCCTGCTGGTCATGGTCATGTGGCTCGTCATCAGGGAGACCCTTCGCATCATCCTCAAGCCGGCCCTCGTCGTCGCCGTCCTGGCGCTCGGGGCGGTGTGGGCGGGCCTGCTCGACCAGACCGTGATCGGGTCGGGGCTGACCTGGATGGGCGATCAGCTCATCCACGGGGTCGCGCTCGCGGCCGAATGGGCCACGGACGCATTCGAGCAGTCTTCGAACAATGAACAGGACGTAATGCAATGACGCTCATCGATCTGCTGCTGTTCCTTCTCGTCGCCGGTGTGATCGGCTCCCTCGGCCAGGCGATCGTCGGCTTCGATACCGGGGGCTGTCTCGTGTCGATTGCCATCGGCTTCATCGGCGCCCTGCTCGGCGCGTGGCTCGGTCGCGCCCTCGGGGTCGGCGATCTCTTCGTGCTCGAGGTCGCGGGCACGAGCTTCCCCGTCGTGTGGTCGATCATCGGTGCGGCCCTGTTCGTTGCCGTCATCCGGCTCATATCCCGCGGGGGACGCTAGCCGTCGCTTGACACCCCGCGACGCCCATGTTAAATGCTTAGCATCAAGTGCTAGTTACTTAGCAGCGGAGGACGAATGATCGAGCAGTTGCAGCATCGGCTGAGCCGCAGGGAGCGGCAGATCATGGATGCCCTCTTCCGGCTCGGAGAGGCAAGCGTCGCGGACGTGCGGAAGAATCTCCCCAACGCGCCGAGCTACTCGGCGGTTCGGGCCCAGCTCCGCATCCTGGAGGACAAGGGTCACGTGACCCACGTCCAGGAGGGGCCCCGGTACGTCTATCGTCCGAAGATGGCGCACAAGCGGGCCCGCCAGTCGGCCCTCGCGCACGTCGCAGACACATTCTTCGGGGGGTCGGCGGTACAGATGATGGCTTCCCTGCTCGACCAGGAAGCGGCCGAGCTGACCGATGACGAGTTGAACCGGCTTACCGCTCTCATCGAGCGCGCACGCCGCGAGGAGGGGTGAGGTGGAGACGATCATGGACGCAGTATCCGGACAGACGGCGGTGCCGGCAGCACTCGCCCTTTCGATCCTCCTGCGTGGTGCGGCGCTGCTCCTGGTGGCGGGCGCCGTCGCGCTGGCGGCCAGGCGAGCACCGGCGGCCGTGCGTTATCACGTCTGGGCGCTGGCGATGGCGGGCCTGCTCGCGTTGCCGGTCCTGACCGCGGCCCTTCCCGAGTGGCGGATAGCCGCTCCGGAGGCGCTTACCGCGGTCGTCGCCTCCAGCCGCGAGGCGGCGAATGGTGCGGAGGCGGGTTCCATCGAGAAGGGCGGCGTGCCGTGGCCGAGGGGTGGAGTATCGGCGGCGGGCGTCGACGCGGGGACCGGGCTCCCCGCTTCCATGTCAGTGCCCGCCACGGTAACAGGGACATCGCACGAGATCGAACGGGCGTCGTCGGTGCCCATCCCGACGATCGTACTGTTCGTGTGGCTGATCGGGATGGCGCTTCTCGCGGGACGCCTCGGACTCGGCCTGTGGCGGGCCCGGCGCCTGGTGCGCCGCGGGCGCCCGGTGACCGATCGGCAGTGGACGATTCTCGTCTCTCTCCTGTCCCTGAAGGCCGGGTTGCGGCGCGACGTGCGCGTCGTCGTGAGCGACGAGGTCCGTGTGCCGATGGCGTGGGGGCTCTTCGGGTCCTGGCTGATTCTGCCGCGTGGGATCGAGGACTGGCCGGAGGATCGGCGCCGGGTCGTCGTTCTGCACGAGCTGGCCCACCTCCGCCGGAACGATTGTCTCGCGCAGGCTCTGTCGGAGCTGGCGCTCGCCGTGCACTGGCCGAACCCGCTGGCCTGGATCGCGGCCCGGCGCATGCGGTCGCACCGCGAGCGGGCCTGTGACGACGCGGTGATCGCCGCCGGCACGGAGGGCGCCGACTACGCGCATCACCTCGTCGAAGTCGCCCGGGGGCTAAGCCGCGGGGCTCGGCCGCTGCGCGCCGCCGTCGCCATGGCTCGTTCATCGGAGCTCGAAGGACGAGTCCTCGCCATCCTCGACCATCGACGCAGCCGCCGCAGCCTGGGCCGACGTTCCGCGCTGGCCGGCACGGCCCTGCTCGCGGCAATGGTGGTTCCGCTCGCGGCCCTCGAGCCTGCACCCCCCCCCGACGCCGACACGGCGGAAGCTGAGATGGCCCCGCTGGCCGAGGCCGAACCGCGCCAGCTGGACCTCGTGGAAGGCCGAACGACCGATCGCGACGCCAATACTTCGACGAAACGGTCGACCAACGAGGGCATCGAGCTCGACTCCGAAGCGGGAGAAGCGGGGGGGACCGTATCGCTGGAGATGTCGGGCGGCGCCGACGTCGATGATCCGGCCGCGGCGCTGGCCGCCGATACGATCGATTCGCGGGTCTTCGAGGCGCTGATGAAGGCCATGTCGTCCGACGATGCGTCACTACGCCGCAAGGCGGCGCACACGCTGGGGAGCATCGAGAATTCCCGTGGGGTCGAAGCGCTCTCTCGCGCCGTCCGGTCCGACACGGACGCGGGCGTGCGCAAGGAAGCGGCCTGGGCTCTCGGGATGATCGAAGACCCGGCCGCGGTTCCGGCCCTCGGTGAAGCAGTCCTGGATGAGAGTGTGGCCGTGCGTCGACAGGCGGCCTGGGCGCTCGGCATGATCGAGTCGCCCGACGCGGTCGAAGCCCTGTCGCCCCTGCTACGCGATTCGGATGCCGATCTGCGGAAGCAGGCGGTGTGGGCGCTCGGCATGATCGAGTCCTCGTCCGCGGTCGACGGGCTGCTGCCCCTGCTGCGGGACGAATCTCCCGCGGTGCGGGATCAGACGGCCTGGGCGCTCGGCATGATCGAGTCCTCCGCGGCTGTCAGTGGGCTCGCGGCCGCTTTCGCGCAGGAAAACGTGGCGGACGTCCGAAAGCAGATCGTCTGGGCTCTCGGAATGATCGAGGATCGGGAGGGACTCGATACGGTCGTCGACGCCGTCGAAGATCCGGACGCCGAGGTGCGCGACAAAGCAATGTGGGCGCTCGGCATGATCCTGAACTGAACCCGCGTTTCCCGGAAGGCCCGCTTCGGCGGGCCTTTTCTGGAACCCGTGATGCTAATTTTTTACCCTTGCCGGAGACGACTCATGTCTGTTGCGATATCGGCCCGATTGCCGCGAACTCTAGCCCTGGCGCTGGCGGCCGGCGCCGCGCTCGGGTGCTCAGGACCTGCCCTCGCCCAGGATGCCGCGGAGATCATCGAACGTCTCGATTCGGCGGACGCCCACGAACGCGCGATGGCCGCCTGCGAACTCGGAGAGAGAGGCAGTCTCGCCGTACGCACGGCCATGCCGGCGCTGCTCCGCCTGCTGAGCGACGGCGAGTCGGTCGAAGGCAGGCTGTGCCGCGACGGCTATGGCTGGCGGCGCGGATGGCACGACGACTCATCGCCCGGCCGTGAGGCCGCCGGCGCCCTCGAGGAGCTCGGCTCCGAAGCGCTCGACCCGCTGCTGGGAGTGCTACGAGACGCGGATCCGATCGGCCGCGAAAACGCTGCGCTGGCCCTGGGGCTGATCGAGGATTCTCGGGCCATCCCCGAGCTGTCCAGCAGCCTGGCCGGGGATGCGACCGCTGCCGTACGGGAACGCGCGGCATGGGCACTCGGGATGATCGAGGACGCTACGGCCATCGCCGCGTTGTCGCGGGCCCTCGGTTCGGATACCCAGGCGCGCGTTCGCGAGCAGTCGGCGTGGGCGCTCGGCATGATCGAGGACACCCGCGGCGTCCCGGCCCTGCAGGATGCCGCCGACGACGAGAACCACGAAGTGCGCAAGCAGACGGCGTGGGCCCTCGGCATGATCGAGAGTCCCCGGGGCGTCGATCCGCTCGTCGAACTGCTGAGGGACGCCGACCCGAAAGTCAGGGAGCAGGCGGCGTGGGGCCTCGGCATGGTGGAGTCCCCGGTGGGGGTCGACGCCCTGGTGACGGCACTGTCCTCGGACAGCGACGCGGACGTCCGGAAACAAGCGGCGTGGGCGCTCGGCATGATCGAGGACCCGCGCGCCGCCGGCGCGCTGTCGGATGCCCTGGAGGACCCGGATGCGGACGTACGGGAGCAGGCGATGTGGGCGATCGGCATGGCGGTGAGCAGCTCCGACGGCGGAGGTATCGAGCCGTCGGAGCTCGCCCGGAAGCTACGCAGGGCGCTCCGGGAATAGCCGGAGCTCTCGCTGGAAGCCGGTCTGCCAGGTCGCTGAAGTCCTTCTAGTTGATGCCCACCCTTCCCTTCACGTCGTCGATGAGGCGCTGCGAGTCGTAGCCGACGCCGTCCTTGAACACGAGGTTCACCCGTCGGATGGCGCCCGGGTCCACCGTGAGGTCGCCGTCCATCACCGCGAGATCGGCGATCTTTCCGACTTCGACGGAACCGAGGTCGCCGTCGACGCCGAGGATTCGCGCGCCGTTCAGGCTCATGATCTGGATCGTCTGCTCCGGCGTGAAACCGGCCTCGTGCAGCAACTGGTAATTGCGCTGGTCGCCGAACCCGGCGATCGCGCCGCCGAGCCCCGTCGGATCCACCCCCGCCGCCAGGAGCCCGCCGGCCTCCACGAACGCCTTCTCGAACGCCATGGCCTTCTCGAAGTGAACGTCGGTCAGCGGATACTCGGGATCCGCGTCGATCTCCTCTCGCGCGGCCAGGTAGTCCTCTCTGACTTCCGGCGCCATCACTGCCAGCGTAAGGGAGTCCTTCGTCGGGCGACCCTGGATGAACGGCTCGTACACGGCGAGCGTGGAGGTCATCCCGACCCCGGCGTCGACCAGCGTCCGGATCACGTCCTCCGCCGTCTCACCGACGGGGTCCTCGCTGCCGACCAGGACCATCAGGTTCGGCGGGCACTGATCCGGCTCTTTGGATGCGATGAAATCGGACGCCGTCGCGTAGCCATGCTCGATGTTGTCGATGCCGAGGGCGACGGCTTCCCGGAACGAGACCGAGCAGATGTGGCCGGTGACCTTGATCCCCTGTTCATGGGCCTCCTCGACGGCGGCGGCCAGGTCCTCGCGAGTGATCGCCGTATAGGCCTTGATCCACTCCGCTCCTTCGGCCGCCCAGTAGGCGACGAACCGGCGGGCCTGCTCCGGCGATCCGATCTGGGCCATGCTCGTCGCGCCGTCGACGCCGGTGATGTACGGGGCGGTGATGTGGATACGAGGCCCCGGTGTGAAGCCGCGCTCGATGTCGGCCCGGACGTTGATGTCGTCGTAGGGACGGCGGCTCCCCGTCGTGCGGATCGTCGTCACGCCCGCCCCCAGATACAGCCGCGGCGCCGTGAAGTTGGCCTGCGACGCCCGTCCGCCTGCTGCCATGTAGAAGAGGTGGTCGTGCAGGCCGACCAGTCCGGGGACCACGGTACGGCCGCTCAGGTCGAGTCGCCGGGCGTCTCGCGGGATCTCGACCTCGCCCGCCGCGCCCACGGCGGCGATTCTTCCGTTCGAGATGACGATCGTCTGGCCCTGGCGCGCCGGGGAGCCGGTCCCGTCGAGCAAGGTCACGTTCTCGAGGGCGACGACCGGTTCGCCGACCTCGACATACTTGCGCACGTTCTCCGATAGTTGGTCGCTGGACTGCGCCGCGGCTTCGGGAAGCAGACAACCGAACGTCGCGACCAGCGCGACGAGGCAAGGGACCACCGCTGACCGTTTCACCATGCTCCACCTCTCCTGGAATTCACGGGGGGGGCTGACGCGGAGAATCTACGGGTTTCGTCGGTGTCGTGCGCGGGGGTTCCGCGCGGTCGCGCATCTTGGCAACGCTCTTGCTTAACCATGGGGTCGAGTGCCACCGTCAGCGAACGCCAGCCGGGCCGCTGTGGGGGCGAGTACTGCTTTTCCGCAACTAATGGTACAGGATGAACTCCCCGCCCCGTAGCATCGGTGCGACACCGACGATCCGACCTCGGAGTCAGAGACTGAAGATTCTGGTCGTAGCGCCGCAACCGTTCTACGAGGAACGCGGGACGCCGATCGCGACGCGGCGACTCGTCCGCTGCCTCACGTCGGAGGGCCACGCGGTGGATGTCCTGACGTATCCGATCGGCCGGGAAATGTCGCTGGCGCCCGCCCGGACGTTTCGGTCGCCCGGACTCCCGGGCATCAACGAGGTGCCCGTCGGACTGTCGTGGCGCAAGATCGCCCTCGACGTACCCCTCGTCACGGCGATCGCCCGACGCGCGAAGCCCGGGGCCTACGACGTCGTGCACGCGGTCGAGGAGGCGATCTTCCCCGCGCTGGTCCTCCGTCGGCGCCACGGGGCGAAGGTCGTCTACGACATGGATTCGAGCCTGTCCGCGTCCATCCTCGAAGGCCATTGGGCGTTTCGCGCGTTCGCCAGCCCGATCCGCTGGCTCGAGAACTGGGCCGTGAGGGCGTCGGACCTGGTGCTCGCGGTATCCGACGACCTCGTGGACTTCGCCCGGTCGCACGCCCATTCGGCGGATCGAGTCCACGTACTGCGTGACACACCCGTAGATGAGGAACCCACCGGCGAGACGCCCGACGACATCCGCGGCGCATTCCCTCATGCGCACACCCTGGCGCTGTACGTCGGCAACCTCGTCAGCTACCAGGGAATCGATCTCCTCGTCGACGCGGCCGAGCGGCTGCCCGCCGGGTCGGGGATCGGCATCGCGGTGATCGGCGGTACGGACGTTCGCGTAGCAAGCTTCCGGGATCAGGTCCGGCAACGAGGCCTGACAGACAGGATCCACTTCTTCGGGCGGCGGCCGCTCGGTGACCTCGCTCTCTATCTCGCCCAGGCCGACGTCCTCGTCTCCCCGCGCACGCGCGGCGGCAATACGCCTCTGAAGATCTACTCCTACATGGCGGCGGGGAGAGCGATCGCGGCCACGCGCCTGAGCACGCATACCGAGGTGCTGGACGACACGACGGCCGCTCTGTTCGAACCCGACGGCGAGGCCCTGGCCACCACGCTCGAGGGCCTGGCCCGAGACGAAGTGGGGCGTCAGCGGCTTGGGGCTGCCGCTCGCGCCCGTGCCGAGGAACGCTACTCGGCGGAGGCCTACGTTTGTTCTCTCCGGAACGCCTACGCCAGTCTGCAATCGGTCCTGCTTGCCGCGCTCATTCTGCTCTGACACCGAGAGGGCTCGAGAAACTCCGGGCCTTCGGCGGAGATTCAGCGGGCCGTCAGTGGGCCGTCACCGCTTTCAGAGCAGGTCGTTCTCCCGATACCACGCGATCGTCGCCGGGATTCCCTCGTCCGGGAGCCAGGCCGACTCGTAGCCGAGGCGCTCTCGCGCCTTGGTGAGGTCGAACGCGCGATTGTGGCTGAAGAAACCGACGCGCCTGCGCGACAGCGGCGGCCGGAGGCCGAACGGCGCGCAAAGCGCCTCGCAGACGCGGCCCGCCAGCAGCACGGGCGCCAGCGGAACCTTCAGGCGACGCAGCCGTACGCCGCAGGACGCCGCGATGAGGCTGGCGAGCTCCGTCAGGGGGATCGGCGTGCCCGACGCGATGTTGAACGCCTCGCCGTGGACGTCGGCCCGCGGCCGCAGGGCGCACAGAAGGAACGAATCCACCTGGTCGTCGATGTAGCCGAGGTGGGCGAGCGTAGCGCCCGAGCCGATCATCACGAACTGTCGGCGCAGAATCGCCTGGTAGAGTTTCAGCAGCCGCGTGTCTCCGGGGCCATACACCATCGCGGGCCGATTGACCACCACGACCATCCCGTCCTCGGGCTGCCGGACAGCAAACTCCACGACGGCTAGTTCACCGGCCAGCTTCGTCCGATGGTACACGTCCATCGGATGAAACGGCGTACGTTCGGTCGCGGGAAGTTCGAGCACGTCGCCGTGCACGCCCACGGTGCTGCAATGAACGAAGCGGGACACGCCGGCCGCGGCCGCCACGCGGGCGAGTTCGAGCGGCGCCTGGTGATTGGCCACGTCGTAGGCCGACTCGGGCAGCTCCGTCTCCTGGAACGCCGCCGCGACGTGAAACACGAGGTCGCGGCCGGCGACGAGGGGATCCCACGGCCCCAGATCCGCCAGGTCCAGGACGTCGGCGGAGAACCCGCGAGCGCGCAGAGTCTCGGCTTCCTCCTCGTACTGCACGGTTCCCAGTACGTCGAGGCCGTACGCCACCAGCCGCTGGAACAGGGCGCCGCCGATGAACCCGCCGACGCCCGTGACGAGGATGCGGCGATCGCGCAGCCCCGCGAACTGCGGCGGCAGCGGAATGCGCGAGGCCGGTGCGTCTACCAGTGGATTCAAGCTGGACTCCTTCGTCCCCGCGGGTCGCTCTTCGGAGACGGGACGCATGCCGTGGACAGCGCCATGCTCGTGATGATCTTTCCCTTCCAGAAGTATCGCCGCAGAACCCCCGCGACCGCGATATCCTGGAATCCGGCGCGCCGCAGGCCCTCCTGCAAGTCCCCGGTATCGATGAACGTGACGCCATCCTGCAAGATTAGTGCGTGGAGGCGGCCCCAGGCCCGCGTCGGCCAGGAACGCTCCGGAGCACGCTCCAGGATGGCGATCGTTCCCCCGGCGGCGAGGAGGTCGCGGCAGCGCAGCAGCGCTCGCTCGATATCGACGAAGTAGTGCAGGCTGCTGGCGCACACGACAAGGTCGACGGCGTCCGACAGGTCCGCCGCCAGGCTGGCCGGAATGTCATCGGGCCATTCGCACACGTGGAACTCGAGATCGTCGACCCCTTCGAGCCGGGCGAGGCGCACAGCTTCGTCGACCATGTTCGGTGACAGGTCGAGACCGATACCGCGTTCGAGCATGCCTCGACGGTGCAATTCGCGAAGCAGCCACCCCGTGCCGCACCCGATGTCGACGACGGTGCGGAACCGTCGGCCCGCCAGCGCGTCGGCGATGAAGCGGCCGTGGGCCGTGTACCAGCCGCCGAGACGGTTGGTCTCGTACTCCAACGCGACGCTGTCGAAGTGCCGGCGCACTACCGAGGGCGACGCTTCCGGCTCCGTCACTCCACCCCGCCCGGGCCGTCGACGTGAAAGACCATCTTCATCCCGGCTTCGAGGTGCTCCGCGATGTGGCAATGGAGCATCCAGGCGCCGGGGTTCGAAACGTCGAGGAGAATGTCGACGGTGGAACCGACGGGAATGAGCACCGTGTCCTTCCACACGAGGTTGGTGTTGCGAACACCGTCCTGCTCGACGACGAGGAACCGTTGTCCGTGCAGGTGGATGGGATGGTGCATCGCATGCAGCACGTCTCGCCGATTGTGCAGCCGCACCTTGACGACGTCACCCGTGTCGAATCGCCAGTCGATGGCCATGTCCTCGAGGCCGCTGTCGGGGTCGCGCAGCACCCACGCGACGTGGGTCCCCGTCGACATCCAGTTCATCATCGGCATCGTCCCGGACCATTCGACCGGCGCGAACCACGTCGAGTCCACCTGCATCAGCCGCCGCACGACGAGGGGGAGCTCGCGTGGGCGCATCTCGAGAACGAGTCGATGGTCCACCGGACGATCGATCAGCGCCCGGTACGGGTCGAGGGAGCGCGCCGCGGCCGATGACTCGCGGAGTACCGCGAAGTCCGCATCGAGGTCGGGGGTCGCTCCGGCGCCCGACACGTCGATATGCGCCAGGGTGTCTTCCTCCGCGAAGAAACGCGCGTTGATGTGGTCGACCGCCTGCACCCGGTTGAGCAGCGCGGCGGCGCCTGACCGATCGAACCGGACGTGGACCACGTAGCGCTCGGCCGGCGCCAGGACGAGGCTCTCGATCCATTCCTCGCGCTCGAAATTTCCGACGTCGGAGCCCACCAGCTTCATCCGCGCCCCGGCGAACGAGAGATTGTACGTGCGCGTGTTGGACACGTTCGTCAGGAAGAAACGCACGACTTCGCCGGGTTGGACCCGCAGACGGAAGTCGGGCCGTCCGTTGACCAGAAGCACGTTGCCGAAGCGACCGTTCAACCGGTGCGTCGCGCCCTCCGCCCCGTACGGCACCGGTCCGTCGTCCCCCACCAGCAGGTCGTCCAGCATGAGGACTTCTTCGCGATGCGCCGGTCCGAAGTACCCGGCCCGCGGGTCCGCCACGAGAAGATTGCCGTACAGGCCGAGGTCCTGGAGGACGTCTTCACGATGATGCGGATGGTACCAGTAGATTCCGGCGTCGGGAAACCGCACCGTGTAGGTGAAGCTCCCGCCGGGGGGCACCGGATCCTGCGTGACGAAGGGCACGCCGTCGCTCGCGTTGTCGAGACGGATGCCGTGCCAGTGAATCGCCGTCGGCCAGTCGATGTGGTTCGTGAACTGAACCGTGATCTCGGCCTCCCGCGCCACCGAGAGGAGAGGCCCGGGTATCTGCCCGTTGAAGCCATACATGACGAAGTCGCGGCCCAGCATCCGGAGAAGTACCGGGGCCGCTTCGAGCCGCAGCGTATCTCCATCGCTCAGTTCCAGCCGCTCGCGCGGCCTGGCCGCGGGAGGCGGAGCGCCGGAAGGGCGCGGCAACCAGGGTTTCACGTCGGGACGGAGCCGCATCATCGCCGCCAGCATGGTGACGCCCGCAGGCATGGGTACCGAGGTCCAGCGGGCCGAGTCCCCCGGCGCGTCACCGCCCCCGGCGTGCATCGCCCCGTGGGGCATTCCGTCCGCGCCCGTCACTCCTTCCGCGACCGGGGCCGCCCCGAGCGCGAACTCGAGGAAATCGGCCGGGCGTCTCCGCAGGCTGGGCGACTGGCCGCGCAGGATGATCGGCCCTCGCGGCAGTTCGACGGCCTCGGCGTCGCCCGCCCGCTCGGCCACTACGAGAATCAGCCATCGGTTGAGGTCGATCGGGCCGATCGAAGTTCGGCCTTCCCGTATCGGTCCGATGCGACGCGCCGGGGTCATCGACGGCCCGGCGATCCACACGGCGAATCCATCGAACCCGCCGAGCGAGTCCACCGGCGGCAAGCCCCCGATGTCCGCAATCCCCTCGTAACGCATTCGTCCGTCTACCGTCGGGCTCACCGTGAACGGACCGGGGATCCGGCGGAGCTCCACCGTTCCGACCGCGTCCCGAAAGTCGGGCGCCGGGGTGAGATGGACACAGAACAAGTCGCGACCCGAATCCATCTGGGACGGTGCGTGCCCACTCGAGTCGACCGCGGCGCAACCGGGCGAACCTCCCGGCGTCGACGACGTGGAGTCGCGCGACGCGACGCCGGCCATCGAGACTAAACCGGTGGCGGCCAGGGCGACTGGAACGAGTGCTCGGAGCGCTGAAACGGGTGCCATCGGGGTATTGTCGACGAGGTGCGGTCGGGGGGCAAGCCAATTGCTGGACTCTGCCCGAAACACCGCGTAGAATATCGCTCAACTACCGGCTCCTTCCCGACCGGGAGCGGCGGCGGCGACACCGAGTCGTCCCAGCGTTGCCGACTCGAAGGCCCCGCCCCGCCTCCCGTCGTCTTCAGCCGTGCTGACTTTCAGCGTCAGGAGACGCCCCATGCGAAAACTGATCGTTTTATCCACCCTGGCCCTGTCAGGCCTGGCTGTCGTCCCGAGCGCTCAGGCCCAGCAGAACATGGTGGGCATCAAGGGGGGTCTCATCGTCTCCGACCTGAGCGCCACCGAGGAGCAGGAACTCGAAGGCACGAAGAGCAAGACGGGCTTCGGCTTCGGCGCGTTTCTCCAGGTTCAGATCGCCGGCGCCCTGTCCGTCCAGCCCGAGGCGCTCTACCTGAACAAGGGCGTCAAGGGTGACACCGGGAGCGGCGAACTGGAGTTGAGCTACATCCAGGTGCCCATCCTCGTGCAGTATCACATCTCGACGGCATCCGGCCTCAGCCCTCGCGTGTATCTCGGCCCGACGATCGCCTTCGAGACGGGCTGCGAGATCTCGGGATTCGACATCGAGGGGGGCGAGGCCGAGGCCAATTGTGAACGGGTGGACGTCGACACGAAGAGCGCCGACTTCGGACTCGTGTTCGGCGCCGGCGTCGACGTGCCCGCCGGGCGGTTCGTGGTCACCGGAGACGCTCGCTACGATCTCGGAGTCACGAATCTCGACGACAGCGGCGCGGACGGCAGCGTCAAGAACCGCGCGTGGGAATTCTTCCTCGGAGTGGGCCTGCCGATCGGCCGCTGAGCAAGGCTGTGTCCATCGCATCGCCGCTCGCCAGTTCGCGGGCGAGCGGGCGGGTCACACCACGGGCTCGCCGACGCTCTTCCCCCGCCTGCGAGCTCGCGCGGCGGCCAGGCGGCGGTAGATGGCCGCCCCCGCCAGGCCGGCGCCGACGCACTCGATGAGACCCCAGACCACGACCAGCGCCGCCGTCAGGGGAGACAGGGTGGGAAACATCGACGCGATCGACACGACGCCGACCGTTGCTGCCGCCCATACGGTAAGCGCCGCCGCGAGGACAGACCGCGCTCCCACGCCGTAGCGGGGACGCAGGCCGGCGTACGCCCAGACGAGGACGAATCCAAGGCCGAGTCGGAAGAGCAGTGGAATCGCCGGACTGGGCGAGTAACCTTCGGCGATGAGAGGTCGTGCCTCCGGAAGGATGACGAAGAGCCCGAGTCCCAACCCGCTGGCCACGAGGATCACGCCTGCGGTCAGACCGCCGGCCATTACTCCGGTCCGATTGACTCCGGCCATCAGCTCTCCTGGAGGGATATTGTGGACGATCGAACATAACGCGGGCCTTCTGCGTGCAAAATGTACTGCCGTTCCCGGGTCTGCGGGGACGCCTCCCGCCCCCCACTACCCACCGCACATCGCGCATAGTACGGCGTGACGGTCACTTAGCTGGCCATCTCGCCAATTCTCCGCTCCGCGGCACACGTCTCGCACGATGGTGGGTCGCTCGTGATGCGCGACTCCTCGGAGGATACGATCGTGGCCACACACAATTGCCCGCTCTGCGGGAACGAAGCGGCGGCGGGAAACCGGTATTGCCGGGAATGCGATGTCGCTGGCGAATATACCGCCTCGAGGGCTACGGAGCGGCGGCGTGCCCAGGCTCCTCCCCGGGGAGGCAACGTGCCACTCGTGCTCCTGTTCTTCGTCGTGAGCGCGTTCGGGACGGTGACGGCGGGTGTTTTCGCTCCCAGCGCGCTGTCGATCCCGCTCCTTACCGGCACGGCGACGCAGTCCGTCACGCCTGAATGGGGCGAGCTTCGTACCGCCAGGGTCACGGCTCGGATCCGGGTGGGCGCGAGCACGGGGAGCAAGGCCGTTGGAAAGCTGGCCGTCGGTGACGCCGTGCGGGTAGAGCCGATCCCGGGTGGATGGTACCGGGTCTTCGACGCTTCGCTGGTTCCGCGACTCAAGGCCAAGCCGCTCGGGTTCGTGTACGGCACACTGCTGTCGCCCGTCGACGACCGGTAGCGGACGAACGAAACGATCCGAAACCCGGGTGCAACGGGGGCAAGGGGCGGTCGGCGTCCTCAGCGAACTGCCCGAACTGCTAGAGAACCTGACGGAGCCGCCGCAGCACCTGCGTCCGGTACGGATCGTCATCGGCGACCTCGGCCACCAGGCGACTGATCCACTCGACCAGGCGGCGATCCTCGCGGCGGCGGCGGACGGGGGAATCGGGAACCTGCCGGACGGCGACCAGGAGCACCTCGCCGAGGTGGGCGTCCACATAGGACCAGTCGCGCCCCACGAGGCGACCGAGGTGCTGCTTCGCCTCGAGGGCCCGTGCGGCGTCCGCGAGGAATGCCTCGGGATCTGAGTGCCAGAAAGCTCTGTCGGACATGTCGAATCGGAATGCACCTGCCGTGCCACGGTATAGAAGGTTGTTATTTCGGCATTTATAGCACACCGTGCAGCCCGTCCGTGGCGCACGGACGACAACTCGGTCGCCGTGTATGGGACGAGAGTTCTTTCCCGATCGCGCCGACCGGACGATGATGGGCTACGTCCTCGCCGGGTCGGCGGGAACGTGTGGACGCAATTCGCGAGGAGGTCCGGTGCGCTGGCTGTATGTGGGACTCGGTATCGTAGCCGCGGCGGTGTTCACGCTGGCCGGCATCGGCTACTCCATCCAGAACGCGCACGTCGCGCAGGCGCGGGCCGACTACAGCACCCCGCCGCGAGAGGTGTTCGAGACGCTGAGCGACTTCGAGCACTGGCCCGACTGGCACCCCGGCGTCACCGCGATGTCGAGGCGGGACGATGCCGATGGACAGCCCGTGTGGCAGATGCGCGGAGGCGCCGGCTCGACGACCCTCGTCCTGCTATCGAGCAGCCCGCCGGAGCGCTTCGTGGTGCGCGCCGACGGCGGG
This sequence comes from Gemmatimonadota bacterium, assembly GCA_051004775.1. Lineage (GTDB taxonomy): Bacteria > Gemmatimonadota > Gemmatimonadetes > Palauibacterales > Palauibacteraceae > JARFPW01. Next base: position 15,018 of record JBPCJZ010000084.1, on the reverse strand, counting down.
ATGTTCGTGGGCCGGTGGACCGTGACCGTCGAACCGCGATCCGGCGGCAGCCGCGTCACCGTCACCGAAGAGGCCCGCATCGATAACCTCGTGATTCGAGGCCTCACAGTCTTTCAGAGCAAAACGGCTTCCATCGAGGCGATGCTTCGGGGCCTCGGCGCTCATTTCGGGGAAGCGGTGACGCCTCAGCCGCTGACTTGAGGCAGTAGCCCGGCCTGGCGCAGCAGTAACCGAAAACCGTCGTTCTCGCGCAGGATCGCGTACTCCGGCTGCACGCCGAACCGGAGGGCTCCGGGCGAACGCTCCGCCAGAGCCCGGCGCGCCGCCTCGAGCGCGCCTTCTTCGTCCCCGTACAGTCCGCGAAGAGCCGCGAGCTCCGCATCCGACGGTGCGAGGTCCACTTCGAGTCGCGTCAGCGCCCGTCTCGTCTCCGACGAAGGCGCCTGGCCCGGCGGCGGCCGCCCGGCGGCGAGGCGCGTTCCCGTCGAATCGGAGGCGCCCAGTATCTCCAGCCAGATCGCGAGATCGATTGAGAGCGCCTCGGTCGTGTCCCTCGCGACGAGCCGGCTGATCGCCAGGTCGGCGGCCAGCGGCGCATAGTCGGGGAAGCTCCGGGCCAGGCTGTCCAGGCGCAGAGTCGAGGCACGGAGATCTCCCGCGGCCCGCGCAAGGTCCGCCTCCAACCACGCGGCACGGAAGGCGAGCGGATCAAGTCGCCTCGCCGTCTCGCACAGCGCGGCGGCAGCGGCGAGGTTCCCGCGGGACAACTCGAGCTCGCAATGCAGCTCCGCGGGCGCGGCGTTTCCCGGGTCCAGGGCGGCCGCTCGCGCGAGATGCGAACGGGCGCCGTCGACCTCGCTCCCGTACACGTACATCACCTGCGCGAGCGCCAGGTGTCCTTCCACGTCGTCCGGATCGAGCTGGAGGGCAGTGCGGGCGGCCGCCGCCGCATCTTCCCGCGCCCGTGCCGGCGGGAATCGGCTCAGCCGCGGCAGCGTGACGTATGCGTCGGCGAGCGCGCTCCAGGCCGGCGCGAATCCGGAGTCCGCCTCGATCGCGAGCTGAAAGAACGAAGCGGCCTCCAGGAGATCTCCCCGTTCCCCCGCCGCCCAGCGGAATCGGCCGAGCATGTAGAGGTCGTGGGCTGCCACGGTTGTGGTCCGGCGCTCCAATCGTCGCCTGGCGGCGGCGTCGATCTCGAGACCGACGTGCCGCGCGACGGAGTCGACCACCTCGTCCCGCACGGCGAACAGCCCCGCCAGGGTCGTATCGCGCGTGGCGGACCAGGCCACGGCTCCCGAAGCGGCGTCGAGCAGGCGGACCGTGAGCCGTACCCGGGTTCCGGACCGTCGAATGGTCCCATCCAGGACCGTCGGCACCTGCAAGTTCCGGGCAGCCTCCGCGGCGTCCCGGTTGACGCCCCGGTGCACGGTCGCCGAGGAACGCGCGGCCACAGTGAGGCCGTCGACGGCCGCGAGGCCGGCGATCAGCTCGGCCGTCACCCCGTCCGCAAAGTAGCGATCGCCGCTCCCGTCCAGCTCGATGAGCGGCAGCACGAGCATCGCAGGCTCGAGCGCGGTTTCGACGGGAGGCGCGGCAACCTCGATGGTTCCCGCCCTGAGAATGAGGCCCACCCCCACCAGGAGCATTCCGATTCCGACCGCGGCCAGGAGGAAGTCCCTGCCATCCGGCGCGGTTTCGGGACCCCCGGCGCCCGGCCCGCCGCCGTCGACCGGGCGGACGTCGATCGCGTCGTCCGCCGGCCCGGAACCACGCCGCAGCCAGAAAACGGCCAGCACCACCGGGAAGCCGGCGATGGCGAGGAATCCCGCGACAGGCAGCCAGGCGGGCGGAGGGCGGCCGGCGCCGACGGACACCCTGAGCCCGAGCAGTACGAGAAAGGCGGAGAACCCGTATGCGGCGGCCACGTGCAGCAGGCCGCGAGTCAGCCAGGGCGGCTTCCGACTGAGACCACTCCCGGAGGATCGTTCACTCATAGGTGCAACATCGGCCGTGTCGGCGCCGCCCGACAGGCCGGCCGCGGGGCTACCCCCATCCAGCGCGACCGTCTGCTTGACGGACGGCACGTCACGCCGTCTGATCGGATCATGCGGCCCGATCTAGGTGCAAAGCATTGAACGTCCATCCGGGGTTGTGCGCCGGTTGCCTGCACGCCAGGCTCATCGTCAACGACCGCGGCTCCCGGTTTCTGCTGTGCCGCGCGGCAGACCGATATCCCGAGCTGCCGAAGTACCCTCCCCTTCCGGTCCTGCGGTGCCGGGGCTTCAAACCCGCCCCGTCGCCCGCGGACCATGGGATGGAGCCTCGCGAACCGGCGGATCGCGACGGCTGAGCCCGCAAAAGCTCGCCGGCCTGGGTCACCGCGGCGGCTGCCCCAGGTATGATGCCACTCCGTACCGCTTCGGTTTCCGTGCGGACAGCACTGCATGCAACTGCTTATTTTACAAGACATATGGTGGTTTACCTCGACTTACTTGCGAGACGAAGGCGACTCCCGGCATGTGGCAGCGGCGCAACGGCAGGATTCTTGCAAATCTGGCTAGCCGCCGCTTCGGCTCGAGCGGCCCCGACGACGGCCGGGATGCGCCGTTGGATCCTGGTTCGAAGGGATTGTACGATGACCGATCTCGCCGTCGTGCTGGCCGCTTCCGGCGCCGCCGGGCTGCAGGCCAGGCGGGTGATGAAGATGCGCCGGATGCCCCGGTTGCAGTTGCGGGTCGATCCGGGGGCCGCGCCGCAGCGGGTGCGGTTCGGCAACGTGCCGGTCCTCGTCTACATGCTGAGACTCATCAACTCGGGTCTCGAGGCCGCGCGCGGTTGCGAAGCCATGGTGGAGCGCCTGGAGCACTTCGACGGCGCGTTGTGGCACAATCATCCCGGCTTCACCTTCGTGCTCCAGCTTCCGTGGTCCGGGATCGGCTCCACCGCGCGCCTCAACGTCGCGGCGGGGGAGACATCGTGTGAGCTTCCGCTGGTCCTGACGTACCTGGACGAGGCAAAGATGCGGCTCGTCACTCCGTTGCAGATCAGCTCGGGCATGATGCTCGAGTATCCGCCCGGGCGGTACCGAATCACGGTGTCGGTCCGGGCGGCCGAGGGCCTCGAATCTACCGTGCGGCAGCGCTTCGTGGTCAACTACACGGGCGATCCGGACACGCTGACCATCGAGGACGTCGGCGCCCCGTAGAGTCCGACCGCGCGACCCGCAGCATTCGGGCGGAGGCCCCACGGTGGCCTCCGCTTGCGCTATCCCTCTGCCGCGCGTCGCTTCCGCTCCACGCAGATCCGGATCGGACTCCGGATCGAGTTCCGCGGCTTCCAGGGAGGGAGCCGCTTCCAGTTTCGTGGAGGCTTCCCGATGCTTTTCACCGGACACCGGCCTCTCGTTCGGCGGGCTTCGATTTCGCGACCCCTGGCTGTTTGTCTGTTGCTGGCGTTCACGTCTACCTCGGCCGCCCTGGCGCAGGATGAGCGGGAACCCGGTCTGTACGATCAGGCCGAACTCTCGCTCGTCGCCACGGCGGGCAACTCGGAGTCGAACGCCCTCGGCCTGACGAACCGACTGGAGCGGCTGTGGCCCAGTTCGACACTTTCCTTCGACCTGGGCGGCATCCGGATCGAATCCGGCCAAGTGGTGCGGCGGGCCGTCGGCGCCGGACCCGACGACTTCGAGATCCAGGAAGAGACGAATCGTGAGACGACGGCGGAGAACTACTTCGCGACCCTGCGGCTGGATCGCGAGTTATCGGAGCATTCCTTCGCCTACACGTCCGGTGGATGGGTGCGCAATCGGCCGGCCGGCGTCGACAATCGGTTCACCGGCGCCGTCGGGCTCGGTCGAAAGTTAATCGTCTCGGAACGCACCAATTTCCAGGTCGACATCGGCGCCACGGTGACGAGCGAGGATCGTCTGATTGGCGGGACCGAAACCTTCGGCGGCGCCCGGTTCAGTTGGGACTTCGATCACCGGCTCACCGAATCGACGAAACTCACGAGCCTGCTGATCGTGGACGAGAACCTGTCGGACACGGAGGACTTGCGAGGGGAATTCGACAACGCGCTTGGCGTGAACATCAGCGAGACGCTCGCCCTGAAGACCGCGCTAAAGCTCCTGTTCGACAATCAGCCCGCGTTCGAGCAGGTGGACCTGTTCGCCGCGCCGGGCGGACCGGTGATCGGCACGGTCCCGGCGGAACTCGACGGACTCGACAGTCAGTTCACCGTCGCCCTGGTCGTCACACTGTAGCTGACAGGCCGGACGGCAGGGCTATTCGGCTATCGTCTCGTAGAACAGGACCCCGCCGGCGTTGCCGCCGATGAACAGGTCAAGGTCTCCGTCTCCGTCGATGTCGCTGAGAGCGGGAACTGCGAAGGGCGGAGCACGGACCGGCAACTCGCCGATCTCCACGAACCGCGGCTCCTCGACGGATCCTTCGTTGCGGAAAGCAACGATTCCGTCGACCTCCGTGCCTACCAGGAGGTCGTAGTCGCCGTCTCCATCCATGTCGGCGAAGGCGGGGAAACTGCGGCGACCCGGATCGATGTCCCCGTAGGTGTCGGACACGAGCGTGAACTCCGGCGACGTGCGCGAGCCGGTGTTGCGGTAGAAGTTGAGCTCCCCCGAGGCCTCCCCCACGAACAGGTCGAGGTCGCCGTCGGCGTCGATGTCCACGAGGGCGGGCGCCGCGTTCGTGCCCCTCGTCAGCTGGAGATCGAACGTCGAGTCGCGCACGAGCTCGCCCGCCCGGCGCCAGTGGAGCTGGAGTTTCGACGTCCACGTACCCAGCACCATGTCGAGCTCTCCGTCGCCGTTCAGGTCGCCGAGAGCCGGCGCGTAGTGGTAGTCTCCCTCGATCGGCAGTCGGCCCCGCAGCACGAACGCGGGATGGGTCGCATCGCCGGTATTCTCGAAGCGGTAGATCCGGGAGGTCGGCGTGCCGTCCTGCTCGAGCTTGTTCGCCACCAGCAGGTCGTCGTCGCCGTCACCGTCCCAGTCCACGAAGGTCGGCACACTCTCGGCGCCGACGTCGAGGTTCGGAAGGAACCGGCTGCTCCGCGTCTCGAACTGGTTCCGCCCGGTCTGCTCCAGGTAGTAGAAGTTGTCGATGATCGTCCGATTCGGATTGAACGCGCCTCCGAGAACCCCGACGAACATGTCCAGGTCTCCGTCGGCGTCCATATCGCCGAGCGCCGGCGCGTTGTAGCCCGAGGTCTTCAGGGGATCGTTGGGCGGAAACGGAATCGGCTCGGCGTCCAGGTCCGGCCGGGCGCAGGTGCCTTCGTTCGGGATGTAGAGAACGCCCGGTTCGAAGAAGTCGCCCCAGAACAGGTCGGTGGCGCCGTCCCCGTCGATATCGGCGAGCGCCAGCGTATTGGCGCCGTGCAGGCTCCCGATCGGATTCATGCCGCCCGACACGCCGCCGCCCGGGCTCGCATTGGGATTCGCGCCCGGGCCGAAGTTCGCCACGATCTCTATGTTCTGAAAACGGTCCGTGACGTGGCGGAAGCGCGGCACGCCGCTCTCGTCTCGCTCGACCTCCGCGTACTGCGTGATCGTGCCGGTCAGGCGGCCGATCAACAGATCGAGCCGACCGTCGCAATCGATGTCGGTCACGTTCGGGATGTTCTGACGGTCGGAGAAAATCGGCTCTCCCGTCACGTCGCGCAGCGAGTCGGCCGCCGGTTCGAACCTCGCTTCCGTTCGGGTCCCCGTGTTGCGCCAGTAGCGGATGTAGCTGAACACCTTCTCGGTCAGGAGGTCGACGTCGTCGTCCTCGTCCAGGCGCGCGAATCGATACCACTCGCCCGCTTCGATGTCCTGGTACGCGTCCGTGCGCCACTCGAACGCCGGGGCGCTCGCGTCGCCCACGTTCTCGAGGAAGGTGATCCGGCCCGACGACTCCTGCACGAACAGGTCGAGGTCCCCGTCTCCGTCGATGTCCTCCAGCTGGGGACGCGGCTGGTTGAATCCGCCGAGCCACGGGAAGGTGTACGCCTCGCCCGCGCTGTCGGTGACGGGAATCCCGCTGACGCGCATGCGATAGGCCGGGAAGAACTCACTGCCGGAGACGGCCGCCGAAGGTCGACCAGACGACCCCGATCCGGGACCTCCGGTCGTCGATCCGGCGGCACAGGCCCCGAGGCCGAGGCCGGCGAGGCCGACCGCGAACACCCCGACGGGGCGCCCGACCCGCGCCGGACGCCGCCTGGTTGCCCTCACCGTGAGGAAGCCGCGCCCATGCCGGACGCGTAGGCGCCGACCTCGATGAGCTTCGTCACCCGGCCGCTGGCCGTGTCGATGACGGCTACGAAACCATTGCCCGCCGCGCCGCCGTCCGCGGCCGGCTTCTCGTTCCGATTGCCGACGTAGAGCTTGCGACCGTCCGGCGACATCGCGATGCCGTGCGGACCGGCAAACCGGGAATCTTCGATCTCCCGAACGATCGACCAGTCGGACGTGTCGATCTCGGTCACCGTGTTCGCCCGCTGATTCGGGAAATAGACGCGTGAACCGTCGGGCGAGAAGGCCGGGTGCCACGGGCCAGCCGGCACGTCGATCGTCGCGATGACGGGAGGATCCGTCTCCTGCGTGGCATCGAGCACCAGCACTTCGTTGGTCATCTCGCCCCCCACCACCATGCGCCGCCCGTCCGGCGACAACGCGAACTGCACGAACGTGTGGGGGTGCCCCGCGGGACCCGGAACCTTGATGAGCTCAGTATCGCCGCTCGACGGCATGTACGAGACCATGTCGTTGCTGGCCAGGCTCGCCGTGTAAACGTGGCTTCCGTCGGGCAGCACGAGGATCGCGTGCGGTCGCGCGATGAACACGTCGATTTCCTCGAGATCCATGCTCGATCGTTCGATCTCTCCGATCCGCTGCGGTGGGTTCACCGCCGCCATCGACCGGCCCACGTACAGGCGATCGTCACTCGGGTCCAGCGCGAGGAGCCCCGGCGTCTCGAACGCCGCCCTGCCGACCAGCTCGTTGTCGCGATCGAACTTGAGCACGAAGCCGTCGGCGATCAGCGACACGTACCAGAAGGAGCCGTCGGGCTCGACCACGATATGGTGTGGCTTGGCGTTGGCCGAAAAGCCCAGCGCCTGGAGATCGACAGTCTCGACGACCTCGTCGGTGACCATGTCGATCACCGACACCGACGCGGAGCTCTGGTTGGCGACGTACACGTAGGGATGGTCGGTCGCCGAGGTGCCGGAGGCCGCGGCGGGCATCGTGCCCGCCGCCGGCCCCCCCGAGGAGGCACACCCCGCCGCCGGGATGATCCCGGCGACGAGGCAAGCGACGTTACGAAATACGCGGTTCTTCATGAAACGGGTCGTCCTTCCCTCTTCTTGAGCACGAACAACCCTTCGCTCCCGCTCGTCACGACGATCGTACCGCTCTTGAAGTACGGATAGTTGCTCCACGAGCCGTTGAACACCGGATCGTTGTCGCCTTCCGCGACCGTGTCGAAGAACGCGACCTCGACCGGGTTCGTTCGATCGCTGATATCGAGGATGCGAAGGCCGGAGGTGTAATTGGACTGGTACATCAGGTTGCCCTTGATGTACAGGTTGTGGTCGATCGAGGGCTGGGTGCCCATGTGCTCTTTCACGAGGATCGGATCGTCGAGGTCCGACAGGTCCCAGATCAGCGTGCGGGTACGATCGACGAGACCCTGCATCTCGTCGAGCTCATCGTCCATGTAGAAGAAGCGCTGCTCCTCGTCGAACCAGCCCTGGTGGGTGTAGCCCACGTTGGGATACGTCGCCATCGCGACCGCAACCGGCGCCTTCTTGTCCGTCACATCGGCGATCGACAGCGCCGTCTCGTTCGAACCCAGGCAGATTTCGCGTCCCTCGTAGTCCGCATCCGGGCCGTGGTACACGACGCACTGCGCGTCGTGCGAGTAGCCGGTCTTCTGCCGTCCGGTCGACGCATCCGCGAAGCAACCCGCGAACGTCGGCTCATCGGGTGTCGTGATGTCGATCATGTGAAGGCCGCCGCCGCACGTCTCGCCACCCTGGCCGCTGCCCACCGCGTAGGCGAACCCGGTTTCGGTGTTGATCACGATGTTGTGAACGCTGGCCACGTTGGTGTACAGCGTCGTCGGCTCGACCTCGACCGGGCCCCGCGGGCCGGGCTCCAGGTCGCGGAGCTGGCGCAGATCGTAGACCTGCATGCCATGCTGTCCGGCGCCATCAGCCACGATGTACGCGTGATCGTCGTAGACCTTCACGTCACGCCACGCGGCCGAGATGGATCCCGGCGTCTTGGGAAGGTTCGCGACTACGATCGGATTCTCGGCGTCGGTCACGTCGACAAACGCCGTGCCGTCCATCCGACCGACCAGCGCCCATTCGTGCCCCGTCTCCGGATCGGTCCAGCCCCAGATGTCGTTGACGTTGACGCCGCGCGTGCCGCCCAGGTCGCTGACCGGCACGAAGGCGACCAGGTCAATGTCACTGCACGGGAACTCGTCCGCTACGCCCTCGGCGCAATCCACCTGGCCCCCGACCACCGCGTCCTTCGACGAGGATGCGGTGTAAAGTTCCGTGTCGGTAGTCCAGTCGCCCGCTGCGTTGCGCGTGAACACGTAGACCGAGCCCAGGCCGAAGTCGGAGTTCAGCGCGGAGACCGCGGCGAGATCGCCGTCCACGTCGAACGTGCTGCCGAACAGATCACGCGCGTCGAGATCGTCCGCCGCCAGCTTGCTCGCGGAGGCCCAGCCGCCGTTCGCGTTCCGCGTGAAGCGGTAGATGGACCCGGCGAAGTCGTTGACGCCCATCGCCCCGATCCACAGCTCGTCGCCGGCGTCACGCATCGACACGCCGAACCGGGTCTGCTGAATCGCGTCGAAGGGCTGCAGCGCGTACGCCTCGGCCCATTCGCCGGACTCCTCGTCGCGCTGGAAGGCGTAGACCGAACCGACGAATCGGTTCACGCGCTCCGTGCCCACCAGGACGATGTCGTCCTTGATCAGCAGGCTGCTCCCGAACCGGTCTCCCTTGGTGACGCCGCGAGGCGCGAGTTTGCCCTCTTCGGTCCACCCGGCATCCGTCGCGCGGAAGACGTACGTGGCGCCGATCTGGTCGGCCGACCGCGTCGCGCTGACGAGAGCGAGGTCACCCTCGAGCGCGAGCACGACACCGAAACGGTCCTTCGCCGCGCCGTCGGACGCCTCGAGCGTGCCCGTCTGGGTCCACTTTCCCGATCCGTCGCGACGATACGAGAAGACCGTCCCCGTCGTGTCGCTGCTTGCGAAGGCGCCCACGAGGAGGCGATCGCCGGAGAGCGCCATCGCCGTCCCGAAACCACTGGCCGTGGAGTCCGGCATGGGAATGCGCTGCGCCATGCTCCACGCCCCGCCTTCTCTCCGGAAGACGTACACGGCCGTGCCGCCATCCTCCAGGGTGCCGGAGGTGGCCATCAGGTCGCCGTCGACCGCCAGCGCGCCGCCGAAGCCGTCGCCGTCGGTCGCGTCGGGAGCGCTCAGGCGGGCCGCCTGGGTCCAGGACCCAGAGGCGTCACGTTCATAGGCGTAGACATATCCGGGGGACGCCTGGTTCGCGGCCTCTCCGATGATGATCTGGTCCCCGTTCACGGCAACCGTGACGCCGAAACCTTCGCGGGCGCTCGACTGCCGCTCGGCGCCCGGCATGCTCTGGGCGGCGGCGGATCCCGCCACGGCCAGAACGGCGAGGGCGCCGACGAAAGCGGATACGAGATTCTGCTTCACTGATGACCTCCTGCAAGAAAAGACGTTACCACAGGACATTTGCTGGTTCGCGGACAGGCAAATGGGTACCCGCGGAAGAACACACGGGTCCGATCTACCGTTGCGTGGAAGGACTCTTCGCACTCGACGTCACACCCCGTGGCCCCACGTCCCCAGCACGAGCACAACCCCGGAAATATCGTGTCGATCGCCGGTCCGGGCAAGCTCCGCCCGACCGGACCGGCCACCGACCTGTCACACGCGCGGCCCTTCCGTCGGGCCGCTGAGACGGCGCGGTGGGATCAACCCTCGACGGCCGGGATGCGCAAGACCTGACCCGGATAGATCTTGTCCGGGTCTGTGAGCATCGGCTGATTCGCTTCGAAGATCGTCGGGTACTTCATCGCGTCGCCGTAGTGCTCCTTGGCGATCTTGGAGAGCGAGTCGCCCTTCTGCACCGTGTAGAACGACGCTTCCGGTTCCGGTGTCTCGACCGTCATGCGATCGTCCACCTGCGCGACGCCCTCCGTGTTGCCCATCGCCAGGACGACCTTCTCGCGGACGGCCTGGCTGGCGGCCGCTCCGTGAACGGTCGCAACCCCGTCGTCGTAGTCCACACGGAGGCCCTCGACCTCGAGATCGAGCCCCATGACGAGCCGCATCAGGGCATTCCCCTTCATGCGCTCCTTGAGGGCTTCGTCCGCCCCGTCCTTCTTGTCGTCCTTGTCGCGGTCAAAGTCGAGCTTGCGGCCGATATCCTTGATGAAATCGAAGATGCCCATCGTGTTGCTACTCCTCTCAGATGGCGGCCGCGCAGGAGGCGGCGCCAGCCCACCGGGATGTGGGGCCGCCGAGCGCCGGAGCGCCTGGCGATACCGCACGCGATCAAGGTCGAAACCTACCGGCAGGACGCGCCGCGTGCACGACCCGGGGTTGACCCGACGACGACGCGCCGATATCTCTGGGGCCATGGACAATCGGACGACCTTCCGTGCCGCGACCCGCTCCGCCTCCGCCTGGTGGTGGTGGCCCTGCGTGCGTACGGAAGTGGAGTCCATCTGATTCTGGCCTGAATCAGCAACTGAAACCCCGCTTCCGGATGCCGGAGGCGGGGTTTTTTGCGTTCCCCCTCCCGCGTCCGGACGCAATTCTCGACAGGACGCAAGCGGTGCAAACCGGATTCGACATCGCAGCGGACCTCGACACGCCGGTGTCCGCCTACCTGAAGCTGGCCCCGTTTGGCCCTCGCTTCCTCCTCGAGAGCGTCGAGGGGGGAGAGCGGCTGGCGCGCTACTCGTTCATCGGCTTCGGTCGCGGCCTCGACATCCGCCTGCACGGCGCCTTGCTTCGGGTGGGCACCGAGGACGTCCGGCTGAACGGAGGCGGCCCCACCGAGTTGCTCGACGCGCTCCGGGTCGCTTTGAAACGGGCGCCCGCACCCGAAGCACCCGGCGTTGAAGTTCCGCTGGCCGGCGGGCTCGTCGGCGTAACCGGTTTCGAAGCCGTCCGGCGGTTCGAGCGGCTTCCCGCCCCGGCGAATCGCTCGTCCTCCGAACCCGACGGCGCATGGTTCGCGCCGGGATCCGTCCTGGTGTTCGACCACCTGTCGCGCCGGGCCGCCCTGCTGCACGACGGTCCGGAGTCCGACAGAACGGAGCTGCGAGATCAAGTCGCGCGAGCGCTGCGCGGCCCCCTGCCCGACCGCGCGGCGGCCGGCGCGTCCGGAGGACCGGTCGCCAGCTTCAGCCAGTCGGAGTTCGAGGCCGCCATCCGCCGGGTGCAGGAGCACATCTCGGCGGGCGACGTCTTCCAGCTCGTCCTCTCCATCCGGTTCGAGGCGGAGACCGATCTCGCCCCGTTCGAAGTCTATCGGGCGCTCCGCCTGCTGAATCCGTCGCCGTACATGTACTTCTTCGAGTTCGACGACACGGCGGTCGTGGGGTCGTCACCGGAGGCGCTCGTCCGCCTCCAGGGTCGACGCGCGTCGCTTCGCCCGATCGCGGGCACCCGGCCGCGCGGCGCGTCGGCGGAGGACGACCTCCGCCTGGAGCGCGAGCTCCTCGCCGACCCCAAGGAGAACGCCGAGCACGTGATGCTCGTCGACCTGGCGCGGAACGATCTCGGCCGGGTCGCCGTTCCAGGGTCGATCGAAGTCGCCCCGTTCCGCGCGGTCGAACGCTACAGCCACGTCATGCACATGGTCAGCGGCACCGAGGGCGTGCTCGCGCCGGGCAAGGACGGCTTTGACCTGTTCGCCGCGGCGTTCCCCGCGGGTACGGTCGTCGGCGCTCCGAAGATCCGCGCAATCGAGATCATCGATCAACTGGAGCCGGTTTCCCGCGGATTGTACGCGGGAACCGTCGGCTATTTCGGCGGAGGCGGCAACGTCGACCAGGCCATCACAATCCGGACGCTCGTGTTCCGGAACGGACGCGTCGCGTACCAGGCGGGGGCAGGCATCGTTGCCGACAGCTCGCCCGAGCGCGAGTTCGAGGAGATTCACGCCAAGAGCGCGGTGCTGTCCTCCGCGCTCCGGCTGGCATCGGAGGGGCTGTGAGCAAGGTACTCGTCCTCGACAACTACGATTCTTTCACCTACAACCTCGTGCAGGCGATGGCCTGCCTCGGCGCCGAAGTGACGGTCCTGAGAAACGACGAGACCTCGGTCGAGTCCGCACTGCGCGGCTACACCCACGTGCTCGTGTCGCCCGGCCCCGGGCGGCCGGAACGGGCCGGGATCTCGGTCGAGCTGTTCAAGACCGCGGCGCGGGCGGGCGTCCCGATGCTCGGCGTGTGTCTAGGACACCAGGCGCTCGCGACCGCGTTCGGGGCTCACGTGGGCCAGGCCATCCAGCTCATGCATGGGAAAGCCTCCGCCGTCTACCACGACGGGCGTACCCTGTTCGAGGGGTTGCCCAACCCCTTCCCGGCGGGCCGCTACCACTCGCTCTCCGTGGCGGAGGAAGACCTTCCGCCGGAACTGACGATCAGCGCATACACGTCCGACGGAGAGATCATGGGCCTGCGCCACCGCGACCTTCCGCTCGAAGGTGTCCAGTTCCACCCCGAGAGCATCCTGACCCCGGCGGGAGACCGGCTCTTGCGGAATTTCCTCGACCTCGAAGGCCGCGCGAGGGTCGCCGCGTGATCGAGCACATGGCGCGGGTACTCCGCGGTGAGACGCTCGCGGAGCAGCATGCCGAAGACGTACTTCGTCATCTCGCTTCCGGCCGGGCCGACCCGACCGACGCCGGCGAGTTTCTCCTCGCGGTCGCGCGACGCGGCGAGACCGTGGACGAGATTCGCGGATTTGCCCGCGGGATGCGGGCGCTCGCCGTGCGACCGCCGATCGACCTGGCGCGCTTCCCACGCGCCGTCGACGTGGTCGGGACCGGTGGCGATGGATCCGGCAGCCTGAACCTGTCCACGGGCTCGGCCCTGCTGGCCGCCGCCGCGGGGCTCCCGGTGGTCAAGCACGGCAACGGTTCGATTACCAGTCGTTCGGGGAGCGCCGACGTTCTCGACCGCCTCGGACTCCCGACGCCGCTGGAGCCGCGCATCGCGGCCCGTTGCCTCGACGAGTGCGGCTTCACCTTCCTGTTCGCTCCGCGATATCATCCGGCCATGAAAGAGGTGGCCGCCGTGCGACGCGCGCTGGGCGTCCGGACGATCTTCAACCTCCTCGGCCCGCTGACCAATCCGGCCGGGCCACCCTACCACGTGATCGGCGCGTGGTCCGAAGATGTCGCCGAGCGGATGGCCGAGTGCCTCAGCGGGCTGGGAGCGACCCGATCCTTCGTCGTCCATGGTGAGCCGGGGTGGGACGAGGCCACACCCTGCGGACCCTTCACCCTGTTCGACGTCCGGCCGGGGTCGGTACGGCGGGAGCGACGCGATCCGGCGGACCTGGGGCTCGCACGCTGCACTCCGGGCTCCCTGCTGGGCGGCACGGCGGATGACAACGCCCGCGCGATCCGCCGGGTGTTCGACGGGGAGGAGAGTCCGCACCGCGACGCGCTCACGCTGGGGGCGGCGCTGGCCCTCGAAGTGACGGGGACGAGCGCCGACGCGGCGGGAGCGCTCGCGACGGCACGCGCGGCAATCGACGACGGTCGGGCGCGCGCGATGCTCGCGCGGATCGGGAGTTTCGGCGCGGGCCTGGGAACGACGCCGGTCGGCGACCGATTGTCGCGGTGGACAGCCAATGGCTGACTTCCTCCGCGCGATGACGATCGCCTCCGAGCGCCGGGTACTCCACGCGCGACGCGGCCGCCCCGAGGCCGAGGTGCGCATGCGTGCCCTCGAGACGCCGCCGGCCCCGCCCCTCGTGCGCGACACGGACGGCTTCGACATCATTGCCGAAGTGAAGCGGCACGCGCCTTCGGCCGCGGGAGCGCGCGCGGGTGGGTCGCGCGAGGCTGATCTTCCGGCCCGGCTCGCTTCCGACTACGCGAGGGCGGGGGCCGTCGCCGTCTCCGTCCTCACCGAACCGCTGGCGTTCGACGGGGATCTCGAAGACCTCGCCGCGGCCGCGCGCGCGCTCGCAGTGGCCGAGCGACCCGTCCCCGCGATGCGGAAAGACTTCATCGTCGCCCCCTACCAGGTGTTCGAAGCACGCGCCGCCGGCGCGGGTGGCGTCCTGCTGATCGCCGACATGATCGACGATGCGGCGGCGACCGCGCTCATCGACGCGGCGGCCGAAGCGGGTGTGTGGGTGCTGGTGGAGGCGTTCCGCACCGAACAGATCGAGCGGGCGGGGAAGCTCGCCCGCGCGGCCCGCGCGGCCGGTCTCGAAGGGTTGGTCGGCGTCAACGCGCGCGACCTGAGGAGCCTGCAGGTCGACACTTTCCGCCACGCCCGGGTTGCCCACTCGCTGCCGTCCGACATTCCGGGGGTCGCCGAGAGCGGCGTAGCCTCGGCGGAAGACGCGGCCCGCACGGCGCGTCTCGGCTATCGGCTCGCTCTCGTCGGCAGCGCCCTCGTCGCCTCTCCGGAGCCCGGGCGTTCCCTCGCGCTGATGATCGCCGCCGGTCGCGCGGCGCGGCGGGCCGCGTGAGGCCGGCGCCGTGAGGATCAAGATCTGCGGCGTCACGAGCCGCGAAGCCGCCGAGGCCGCCGCGAGGTCCGGCGCCGACTCCGTCGGCTTCGTATTCGCCGAGTCCCCGCGCCGGGTCTCGCCGGCGGAAGCGTTCCGCATCGCGGCCGACCTTCCGGCGTCCGTTGAACGGGTCGCCGTGTTTCGGCTGCCGCGGCCCGAAGAGGTCGCCCGCGTCCTGGAG
>JBPCJZ010000083.1:0-11213 GCA_051004775.1 Gemmatimonadota bacterium | reverse complement strand
CCGATGATCATGGGCGCCAACATCGGCACCACCGTCACCAACACCATCGTGTCGCTCGGGCACATGCGGCGGCGCGACGAGTTCAAGCGCGCCTTCGCGGTCGCCACCTGTCACGACTTCTTCAACTTCATGGCCGTCGCGGTGCTGCTGCCGCTCGAGATGGCGACGGGCATGCTCCGCAAGACCGCGACGATGCTGACCGAGCGGCTGACGGGGATCGGGGGCGTCGAACTCGACAGTCCGCTGAAGAGCGCGCTCAAGGCGACCATCGCGCCCGTGAAATCGGGCCTGGAGGCGATCGCCTCGGAGAAGGTCGCCGGCATCCTGTTGATCCTGGTGTCGGGCATCCTGATCTACGTGGCGCTCATGCTGCTGGTGAAGGTCATGCGGAGCGCGATGCAGAACCAGGTGGAGTCGATCGTCACCCGAGGGCTCGAGAAGACGCCCCTGATAGGGATCGCCGTCGGCATCGTCGTGACGATCATGGTGCAGTCGAGTTCGATCACGACGTCCCTGCTCGTGCCGCTCGCCGGCGCCGGACTCCTCACCCTGCCGCAGGCGTTCCCCGTCACCGTGGGCGCGAACATCGGCACCACGGTCACGGCCATGCTGGCCGCGCTCGCGACGACCGGCGTCAATGCCCACCTCGGCCTCACCATTGCCCTCGTCCACCTGCTGTTCAACCTGTCGGCTACGCTGCTGATCTTCCCCATACCTCGGATTCGGCGGATCCCCCTCATAGCGGCCGAGAAGCTGGCGGATATCGCCGTCGGCTCGCGGAAATGGGCGCTACTGTACGTGATCATTCTGTTCTACGGCGTCCCAGCGCTGTTCGCCGTCCTCAACCAGATTCTCTAGAGAGACGCCCCATGCTACGCGAACTGATGGCTCTGTTCAGCCCCCGCCAGCCCCTCGCAGAGATGGGCGAGAACTTCGTCAAGATGCTCGACCTGACCAGCGAATCGGTCGACGAGGCCGGTGAACTGTTCTTCGGGCCCGATCCGCTCGACATCGAGTCGGAGTCGCGCATCCGGCAGCGAGACGTGGAGGTGAACAAGCTCCAGCGAAAGATCCGCCGCCAGGCCGTGGCGCATCTCAGCCTCGACATGTCGCGCACCGACGTGCCCTACTGCCTGCTTCTCATGAGCCTGGTCAAAGACGTCGAGCGCCTCGGTGACTACGCGAAGAACCTGGCCGGCATCCGCTCAATCCATCCGCAGCCGCTGCCGGACGACGACATCGTGCGCGAGCTGGCGGCAGTGCGAAACTGGATCGCCGAGGACTACAAGATCCTCTCGGAAGTCATCGAGAACACGGATCGCGACCGGGCCGACGCGCTGATCGTCGAGGGGCGGAAGATTTCCCGCCGGCTCGATGCGATGATCGTCGAGACGGCCGACCGGGACTATCCGGGCCGGACGGCGGCGGTGCTCGTGCTTGGCATCCGTTTCTACAAGCGGATCGTCGGCCACGTCATCAACCTGCTGACGGGCGTCGTCCAGCCGCTGCACAAGCTCGACTATTACGACGAGGATTAGGACCAGACAGGGCGCGGACAGCGAGAGACCAGAGAGAGAGACGAGCGAGGAACCACGCGGCGAGGGACACATGCACAAGCCACCTCCACGGCCTGTTCACACCGCGCGCCCGTTCCGGGTGCTGTTCGTACCCGTCGTGTTCACCAGCGTGGTGGGCGGCGCCGTGTTCTACGTTCTGCAGCGCACCCTCGGCACCGGGACGTCTTCCCTGGAGCAACTTGGGCGAGCCGTCGTTCGACAGGGAGGCTATCCCGTGGACCTGGCCCCGCTCGTGGGAGCCTGTGTCCACCTGAGCGTCGCGTTCGCCTACACGGCCGTTTTCGCGATCGCGGCGTGGACGATGTTCGGCGCGGTCGGACGGCGTGTGCGCTGGCTCGCGTCGGGATTGCTCGCGGGGTTACTCGCCGTGGCGGCGACGCTCGTGGCGCCGCTGGCGAGCCGCACGGTCGTCAGCCTGCTCGCAGGAAACGGGTTTCCCTCGAGTCTGCCCGCGCTCAACATGGAAGTCGGCCAGCCGCTGTGGAACCACGTGATCTTCTTCGGGATCGCCTGGCTCGGGACGGTCGTGGCGCTGGATATGGAGTGAGGCTCAGTCAGCCCCGGAGGTGCCGGTTTGGGCTGGCGTCCGGCGGGGCAGCCGTTAGGGTCCGTGGCAGAAAACGCCGCCTGCGCGGTACTGCCCGGGACGGTAGGTTGCGGCCATGTTGAAACGCTGGCTGGGCCGCGAGGGTGTGCTGTCGAAGCGCGAGGAAGAGCTTCGGGCGCGCGAGCGCGAGCTTCTCGAGCGCACCCGCGTCGCGCTTGACGCATTCGGCTCCGACGTGGCGCCGGATGACCTCGCCCGCTTCCGGGAAGCGCGCGCCCAACTCGAGCAGCTCTTCCTCCTCGTGATCGCCGGGGAGTTCAACTCCGGGAAGTCGACGTTCATCAACGCGCTCCTCGGCGAGCGGCTTCTGCCCGAGGGGGTGACGCCGACCACCGACCGCATCCACGTGTTGACCTACGGCGAGCCGGCCGAGCGCGAGGTCGAAGAGTTCATCGTCGAGCGCTCGCTCCCCGCCGAGGTCCTGCGCGACATCCGCATCGTCGACACCCCCGGGACGAACGCGGTGATCCGCCGGCACGAGGAGCTGACCGACGAGTTCGTTCCCCGTTCCGACCTCGTGCTGTTCGTCACCTCGGCGGATCGGCCGTTCACCGAAAGCGAGCGCGAATTCCTCGAGAAGATCCGCGAGTGGGGCAAGAAGATCGTGCTCGTGGTGAACAAGGTCGACGTGCTGGAGTCGGCCGCCGACCGCGAGGAGGTCCGCCGGTTCGTGCGCGAGAACGGTACGAAGCTGCTGGGTGTCGAACCCGAGCTGTTCCTGGTGGCGGCCCGCCAGGCGCTACGTTCGCGGGAAGGTGCGGCCGGCGGCTCCGAAGAAAGAACCGACGCGGAGCGGGAGCGCCTGTGGGAGGCGAGCGGCTTCGAAGCGATGGAGCACTACCTGCTCGAGACGCTCGACCAGGAGGAGAGGATCCGGCTCAAGCTCCTCAATCCCCTGCGCGTCGCGCTGCGTCTGTCGGCGAAGTACTCAGACCTGGCGTTCGAGCGCCTCAAGCTGCTGGCCGAGGACATCGAAGCGATCCGCAAGATCGACGACCAGCTCGCCACGTTCCACGGCGAGATGCTGTCGGAGTTCGAGGGCCGGCTCGGGGTGCTTCACACGATGCTGAGCGACATGGAGCGGCGGGGCGACGCCTTCTTCGAGGACACGCTCCGGATCGGCCGCATCCGCACGCTGCTCGACAGCGATTCCGTCCGCCGCGAATTCGAGGCGCGGGTGATCGCCGACACTCCGAAGAAGATCGACGACGAGGTCGGAAAGATCATCGACTGGATCCTCGAGCGCAGCCACCGCGTGTGGGCCGACATCCAGGGATTCATCGAACGCCGGCGCCTCGCGCAGTACGAGGACCAGATGCTCGGCGAAGTGCAGGATTCCTTCAGCTACAACCGCCAGGCCCTGCTCAACTCGATCGGCAAGGCCTCGACGCAGATCCTCGCCACCTACGACACCGACGTCGAGTCGCGCCAGATCGCCAACGACGTGCAGGGCACGTTCGCGACGACGGCGCTGGCCGAGGCGGGCGCGGTCGGGCTCGGCGCCCTCGTCGCCACCGTGCTCACGAGCGCGGCCGCGGACATCACCGGCATCCTCCTCGCGACGACCCTTGCGGTCGGCGGCTTCTACCTGATCCCGCGGAAGCGGAAGAAGGCGAAGGAGGACTTTGCCGCGCGGATCGCGGAGCTGCGCGCCAACCTCGACCGCTCGCTGACGCGGCACGTGCACGACGAAGTGGACGGCTCACGCGAGCGGATCCAGGAGGCAATCGCACCCTATCGGCGCTTCGTGCTCAGCCAGCAGGAACGGCTGGAGGAGGCGCGAGGCGAGCTCGTGACGGCGCGCGACGCGATGGAACGGCTCGCGCGGGAGATCGAGGGGGCGGGGTGATGTGGACGTTGCGCGACGGCTTGCTCGAGGCCGCGGCCATTGATACAGTCTGCGTCCTTCGCGACGAACCCATAGTTCGGATGCGCATGTGAGCGACCCCACTCCCGACATCATCCTCCTCACCGAACGGATCGCCGCCTCCGACCTTCGTATCCTGGTGGACCGTTTTTTCGAGGACATGGTGAAGTACGTCGTGGATGTAGAGCGAGGGATCGCGGCGGTCGGAGGCGAACTCCATGCCGACGCCGAAGCCCTTCTCCTGGAGGACGTGGGCGCGAGGACAAGGGTTCGCGAAGTGACCTTCGATCTCATTGGACGAGGAGAAGACCTGCCGTGAGCCAGCACACTTCGCTCACTCCTGAACGCTGGGCCGACTTCGATACGGACCAGCAGATCCTGATGATCGCCAACGAGATGAACCGTACGCGGCGCCTGCTCACCCGCGACGATGCGTCTCCGCGGAGACGTGGCTACGAACGCATCTTGCGGCTGACGGATCTCACGCTCGCGACTCGACCGCGAACCGGGCTGCTCCGAGAGCTCGTTCGGTGGCGTGATCTCGTCGCTGCCCTTTACGTGGACGAAGACGCGGCGCCGGCTCAGCACCGCGCTGCCTTTCGAGCTCTCCTGCAACTCAGGCCCGTCGCCGCTCGCCAGATCGCGCTGCTGATGGGCTCCTAGTCTGCGGGAAGTCGTTGGCGGATCGCCGCAACGAAGGACATCAGATCTCCGAGCCGCTCCTCCACAGCCTTTTCGAGGATCGTCAGATCGACGGCTGCGTAGCCGTGGACGAGCAGATTGCGGAAACCTGCCATTTCCCTGAGGCGGACGGCCAATCCGTTGTCGATCCACCCGGCCTTCTCCAGGAGCGTGAAGAGCTCCCGGTTCGTTCGCGGTTCTCCCAGCCGATCATCCGAGACGATGTGGGAAGCGGTGTCGAGGGCTTCCTGTATCATGAGCTGTAAAGTTGTGCGCGATGAACCGCTCCTCCTTCGTATCGCTGCGTAGAATGGCCGGCTCGGCGAGCGTTTCCAACTCACGGACGTAGGTCTCGATCGCGGCAAGCTTCTTCTCGACTAGCTCGGCGTCGGTCACGAAACGCACCCGACGGTACTCGTGGAGTACGGGAAGGAGATCGAGATATTCGCGCCGAAGCGACACCTCGAAGGCGATGCGGCCCGAGGCATCCGCTTCGTGAATGAGGATGCCGTCGCGGAGGACGCGATGCACGAGATCCGGCGCTGCCGCATTCAGGACGATCGCCTGCACGGAGCGGCCGAGTGCACGCTCGAGATCGTCCTCCACTCTGGAGTGGATTCCGGAGACACCGGGCTCGGGCGACTCGGCGCAGAGCAGCGCGAGGTCGATGTCGCTGTCGGGGTGCGCCGTCCCGCGCGCGATGCTGCCGTACAAATACACAGCAACGAGTCCCTCGGACTGACGCGCGAAGTACCCTTGCAGACATTCCGTGACCGGCTGGCTGGCGCTCATGTCGACAAAGGTATTGTCCTGGCTCCGAAGCGAGCGAGCGGCCGGAGAGCTCTAGCAGGTCGCCGCTGTCTTCGTTCGTACCACCTCGATGTCTCCTAAGGCCAATCGGGGCGGCCGGATTCGAACCGGCGACCCCCTGCTCCCAAAGCAGGTGCGCTACCGGACTGCGCCACGCCCCGATGGTGCTGCTAATTCGCTGCCGTGCAATCGTTTACGTTGTCCTGCCCCGCATTGTTCCGGGGAGCCGATCATGTCCCTTAGGGCACCCATAGGGCACGAATCGGTCCGATCCACTTGGGGACACGCCCGAAGAGAAGGTGTCGCCACCCGTTCATCATGGCAATATCGCGAGGAAGCCGGTCCCGGACTCCCACTCGAGGAGCCCCATCGTCAATCTGCTCCGAAGAACGACCTCGTCTCCACCTTCCTGGAGGTATCCCTTCGAGACACACACGGAGGCCTCGTTCAGTGCGACGAACATCCGCCAACCGGGCATGTCGGTCCACGGGCACTCCGCGACTCCACGCCCCACCGGCGTGACGGGCGGCGAGGACTCCGCGCCCCGGTTCATTTCGTAGATCGCGCTCGCGTCGAGTTGCGTCCGCTCGGCCAGCATATCGCCCCCTGGTTTGAGGTTTCCTCCATACACTTTGGGGAGGGGGCTCCACTCGCGCAAGACACGATAACCCTGTTAAGTCACTGTAGTTGTTGGTTTTACACGACACCGTGTACGGAATACCGCACACGCGGCGACCCGGCTCGGGATGTGGTCAGAGCCCCCGCGTCACGATCTCCACGCTCATCGCCGAGAAGAACTCCTCGCCCCCCGCGACGCCGCGCCACGAGGGGTCCCCGAACGCGCCGGCGAGGTCTTTGAGTTCGGAATCGCTCATCTCGTGCGCCTCCTGCCGTGCCCGCTCCGGTCGATCGCGGAACAAGGTGAGCCGGGAGCGCACGACGCTATGTGCCACGCCGAGCGCCACCATCGCGTCGATAAGCGAGGCGTCCATCACGGCCTTGCTCCATCCGAGCCGATCAAAGTTCTCCGTCATTGCACGCTCCGGGACGGCAGGCCGTATCCCGCCCTGATGTTGCGGGCCTGCTCGCCGAGGTAGCGATCGACCGAAAGGTGTTCGACGAGTCCGTCTCGGATTACGGCGGCCGACTGAACGTCTACCGCGTCCCCTCGGACGTCCACAACAAAACCCCCTGAGTGCTCTACCCGAATGGTTGCGGCCGCCGCGAGCGTTCTGTCCGTGATGACGGGTAGCGCCCCGAGCCCGACCCCGCCGCGGATTTCCTCGAGGATGCGCTCAAGCAAGGCGTTCCGGGTGGCGTCCTGAGCGAGCCCGCGGTCGGCCTGCTCCACCGTGAATCGGTTCTGCGCGGAGACTTGCTGGAAGTCGCCTTCGCGGCCCCCGTCCGCCTGTTCGGACTCCAGCCGGTCGCCGATCCGTTCCAGTTCGTCGAGGAACCGGATGAGTTCTTCCTGGTTGAGCTTCCCGAAGTCGTCGAGCGTCGTGAACCGACCCGAGCCCTCGATCGCCTGCCGCAGCAGTTCTTCGATGAGGCCCTCGTCGCCCGCCGCGAGCCGCTTGAGCTCCTCGCCCGTCAGGTTGACCCCGAGCTCGCCGAGCTTCTTCGAGATCGCGTCGAGTTGCTTGAGCGGCTCGTCCACGTCGAAGCGATCGAACCCGGCTTGTAGGAACCCGAGCGCGTCGGCGACCGACTTCGACATGTCCTGCACTTCGAGCGTGATCCCGTCGAACAGCCCCTGCGCCTGCTGGAGCGCCTCAATCAATTGCTCGGCGTTCAGCGTCTCGCCTTCCAGGAGCCGGATCAGTTGGTCGATCGGCAGCCCGAGGTCCGCATTCAGCCGCTGGATGTCCTCTATGTCGACCTTCGCAGCCGCCAGCGCGGCCTTGATGCGGTCCGTCGCCTTCGCGTTTTCGATGAGGGACGGCAGGTCGTCGTCCTTCTGGATCGTAATGCCCGCGAGCGCCGTGCCGAGTGCTTCCTTGAGGTCGGTCGTAAGCTGGCCGGGCAGCTGCGACATGACCGAGATGAGCAGGTCGACGCTGTTCGTCAGGGCGCGGAGCCGGCGGGCGATCTCCCTCTCGGACTCGATGCGTTCGAGTTCCGACTGGCTCGGGCCGCCGACCGCCGAGACGATCCCCGCGATACCGGACACGGCGCCCGTCAGGCCCCCGAGTATGTCACCCGACGCGATCCGGCCGATCCCTTCGCCGATCAGCGCGACCTGATTGACAACGGCCGCGGCTTCGTCGCCTACGAACCCGAAGGCGCCGGCGAGTTCTACGGCCGAGCGGGCTGCGAAGGAGATCTGCTGAATCACGTCGCGAAGCGAGTCGTCTACGTCGGTCGCCTCGTCGCCCACGTCGACGATCGCCTGAGCGACGCCCCGGAAGCCGGCCGGAAGCTGATCGACCGTCACCTTCCACGCCTGGAGGATGCCTTGCACCGCGAGCGCCTGGTCGCCGAATGACGCACCTGAGCGCGTAACCCCCTCGATCGCCCTCTGCGCTTGCAGGAGCCGCGTGTCGAGGTCGAACTGTTCGAGGTCTGTGTCGAGCGACCGACCGAGTTCGTCGATGCGCTCCTGTACCTCCGCGATGACGGACGGGACTGCCGAGAACAGGTCCGCGCCACTCGCGCCGGCTTCTTCGAGCACGCGCTGCACGTCTCGCAGTCCGTCGACGAGCTTCTCGGCTTCGTCGCGGGCGCGAGCGATCCCGCCGGCCGGCTCATCGGACGCGGGGGACTCGGGCCGCGTGAGCTCCCCGCGCGCCCGTCCGAGGTTCTGGGCCGCCTTCGCGAGCGCGACTTCGCCGGCCAGCTGCGCCTCGATTTCGCCGCGGATGCGGGTCTGCCGGTCGAGTACCTCCGCGAGCGCCTTCCGCTGCCCGGCTGTGAGCTCCAGCGACTGCTCGAGGCCCTTCCCATAGGCGAGGCCCGCGTCGACAAGCTGGCGGGCCTGCTCGAGCGACGTGGTGGACACGAGGTCGGGGATCAGCGTCTCCCGTCCCGCCTGCGATACGAGTTCGTCGAGCGCCGCGAACAGGCCGGCCGTGCCGCGACCCGACTGCGGGCCACCACCGCCCCGCTCGAACTCGTTACGGAGGAGGGCGAACCGCTGAAACGCGCGTTCAAGCGCCTCCTGCGACTTCCCGAGCCCTTCCGCGATTCGGCCCTGCGATTCGGCGAGCCGGATTTCGAGCGCCTCCTGAGCGAGGCCGACGCGCTCGTACAGTCGGGCGATCGTCTCCGCGTCAGACTCGAGCAGGCGGTTCACCTGTTCGAGCGCAGCCAGCACCAGCGGGAGAATGTCGTTTCCGAGGTTCAGCCACGCGGCGTTGATCTTGTTTTTCAGCAGTGCCGACTGGTTTTCGAGCGAGCCGTTCACTTTTCCGAAGGCGTCGCCCGTCGCCCCCGCGGCCTCGTTCGTCTCGGCGAGGATCTTCCCGAACTCCTCCGCGCCCTGGCCGGCGAGCACGAACGCCGCCCGCTGCGCCTCCGCCTGCGTCGTGATTGCGGCGAGGCCCTCGACACTGCCCCCGGTCGCTGCTTCGAGTTCGCGCAGGAAGCCGGCGAGCCCCTTCGCCCGGAGCCCTGCGACCGTGTATTCGACGCCGAGCGCCTTCGCGGCGGCACGCTGCTCGTCGGTCGCGCTCGTCACGGAGCGGAACAGGGCGTCGAGGGCCGTCGCGGAACGGGCCGTGTCGATGCCGAACTTCGTCATGGTCGCGAGTGCCGCGCCGACTTCCTCGATCGACACGCCCGCAAGCGCCGCGGAGGTCGCCACGGTCCCGATGTTCGCGGAGAGTTCGCCGAACGTCGTCTTACCGGCCTTCACCGTCTGGAACAGCACGTCCGACACGTTCGATGCCTCGGACGCCGCGAGGCCGTAGGCATTGAGCACCGTCGTGATCGCATCGACCGACGTGAACGTGTCCGTTACGCCCGCTGTCGCCGCCTTCGCCGCCACGGCGAGGACGCCCATCGCTTCCGCGGTGTCCGTGATTCCTGCGGAGATGACCTGGTAGAGCCCCTTCGTCAGAAGCTCCGGCGTCTCGGGCACCTGTTCCGAGAGCGCGATGATCTCTTTGCGGAGGTCGGAGATATTGTCGACGGTGCCCGGCAGGAGCGTCGAGACTTCGCGGAGTGCGGAGTCAAGCGAGGCGGCCATCTTCGTCGCCTTGATCCCGGCAGCGACCGCAGCCGCCCCGAACGCTACAAGGCCCGACGTAAGGCCAGCGCCGCCGAGCAGCTTGCGGAACTTGCCCATCGCAGTCTGCGCGGCGCCGAGCCCCTTCGTGAACCCGCCCGTTCGGGCCGTGATGTCGTAGTAGAGTTCGTCAATTTTGCGTCCAGCCATCAGTCAGCCGCCGTCATAATATGAATGGTCGCGCCGGGCGAGGTCGGCACCACGGGGTGCCGCCGCACCCGCAGGTAAAAATTGTCATAATATGAATGGTCGCGCCGGGCGAGGTCGGCTGCCTAGCAAGAGCCGCCGGGGCCTTTCGGCGACCCGGACCCGGACACGCCCACTCATCCTTTCGACTTTGCGTCCCGCGACGACGCGAGCCATTCGTGCAAGCCCGCCAGGTCGACGACGCGGCCTTCGACGAGGAACCGCGCCTCACGATCGGCGAACCACTGGTCGCGGCGCTTTCGAAGCGCGAGGAGCTGCGCGTTCGCCGTCCGCCAGTCGCCATCCGCGCGGTCGAGCCGTTCGCGAAGGGCCGTCAATTCGTTCGATTTTGATTTGAACCACTGGTCGATCGCGTGTAACTTCGCGGGGTCTTCCTCGGCAACCGCGAGACGCCGCCGCCGCTCGCGTGCGTACTCTTTTTCTCGGGTCCAGATCGTCCCCTGGAGTTCGCGATGGGCTTCTCGCTTCGTCACTTCCGCCGCCGTCAGCTCGAGGTCCCGTTCGTCAAACGGCGACCCATCGCGCTGCTGCGGGTGGGGGAAGGGGTCGGACGTCCGCGCGAATTTGCGGATTCTCGGATCGGCGTCGCCGTTCAAGCGCGAGTTGAGCCGGCGCAGGAACGCCCCCTCCGCGGGGGTGACTATGCCGAGGTCCAAAATCTCGATCGCACGCCGGACTTCGGCGGCCGTCTCATTCAAAGGGGACTCCATACGTTGCCGCTCCAGTTGTTGTGGATCCACGCGCGACCGCCCGCGAGCACGACGTCGCCCGAACTCCATCTTTCCGATCTGAATTTGTGGAAGGGCGGCTCACGTCGATCGTCGAAACTCAACCGGTGAGCCGCACCGCGGGTGCTGCGAAAGGCCGCAAAGACTGCGGGTGCCCAGCGTGCCGCGAACGCGGTGGCCTCTGTCTCCGCGGGGCCGCGGAAGAGGGCGGGCGCAACTTGGTGGTGGTGGAGCGTTTCGTGCAAAACGCATTTGACGAGAGGCTCGCCCGACAAATCCGAAGCGATCCACGTCTGATCCGCGTCGCTCTCGATGATGAACCCGCCGGTGTCACGATGCTCGCCGACGCGGGCGAAGAATCGTATGCGCGCCGCGGGGCGCTCTCGCCCAGTTTCGCGCCGAGCGAGCCCGCGGCCGGCGAACTCAGCGAATTCGGCGAGGGCGTATCCTCCGCGATCGGAGGGCGCGCACTCGAGCGCGGGCGTCCAGGGGGCGAGGTTCTTCCGAG
>JBPCJZ010000082.1:0-11705 GCA_051004775.1 Gemmatimonadota bacterium | reverse complement strand
CGGTGGCCGGCGATGAACCAGTTGAACATCGCTGCCCCCTCCTCCGCGTAGAGGTGTTCGCGGATCAACTCGCCGAACGCGCTGTCCGGCCGATTGAATCCCAGCGCCACTTTCCCGCCGGTCTGCTCCATAGCTTCGCAGAGACGGCGCAACTGGTCCTCGGTGACGGCGTGCGGTTTCTCGATGTGCACCGCTTTGCCCCCCCGAAGCGCCGCAATCGCGTACTCGGCATGCGAGGCATGGTTCGATGCGACGTATATGATGTCGATGGCCGGGTCTGCGATGATTTGCTCCGCATCATCCGTGTAGTAGCGGAGACCGTACCTCTCGAACAGGGACGCGGCGCGGTGGACGTCTTTGTCCATGCACGCGCGAATGATTCGGCCGTAGTTCCGTCGGAGGTAATAGGCGATCGTGCTGTAGCCGAACTGGCCGCATCCGATGATTCCCACGTGCCCGCCGGGACGCGCCGGACCGGGATTCTCCGGCAGCGCGGCATAGCGGCGGTGCATGTGCCGTTGCGCCCGGACCTTGGTCAGCGTCCGGCTCAACCCGTACAGCCCGACGTACCGCCGGACTTTTTGTAGTTTCCATCCCAGGCGCTGGCTGCTGTAGTCCACTTTCAGCCGTCCGTTTCCGTGACGGTGCCGCCCCGCCCCACCGCGGGCTGCAAGCGGCGACGGGCCGCGGTGCGGCCGGCCGAAGACGTGCAGACCGCGAGTACGATCAGCGTCCAGAGAATCGTGGAGGCGCGGTTCAGCGTGAGCGCCGGGGCGCCGATCCCGGCACCGAGCACGAGGATCAGGAGCACGACGAGCAGACGGCTCTCCTCCGGCGCGACACGACGATGCCGGAAGGCGTGTACCGCCAGCGCTCCAAGCATCAGGGCGTAGAGAGCCAGGGCAACCATGCCGCCCTGGTAGAAGAACTGGATGTACGCGCTGTCGAGGGGCGAGAACGCGGCGAAGCCGAAGCCCTGGAGCGGCGCCTCCGCCCAGGTGGTGGAGAACAGCGACGACACGGTCGTCGGTCCAGCGCCGAACCGGCCCGCCGAGTAGAGCGCGATGAGGCCCTGGCTGGAAATCAGATCCGAATCGAACAAGCGCAGGAAGAATATCTGTCCGCTCCAGCGGTTCATCAGCCAGACGGCGGCGGGAACGAACAGGGCGACGAATACGAGCCCGGCGAGAAAATAGCGCGCGATCCTGCTGGGCTTCATTCGGAAGGTCCACGCCAGGTACACCAGGCAGAGCGGCAACCCGCCCAGGATGAACACCTTCGAGACGCTCAGGAATCCCCCGATGACGAGGGCTCCGAGGAGCACGAGGTGTCGGACGGTCGGCCGACCCAGCCGCGCCACCCAGTACACCCAGGCCGCGAGGCCGGCCGAGTAGGCGACACCCGCCTCCATGGGCTGGTCGAATACACCGGAGAAGCGACCGTTCAAGGCGGCGTTCTCCCACACGGACGTACCCGTCGCGGCCGTCTCGCGTACGAAGATCCGAACGAGCGGCCACGTGTCGAAGAATACCGACGCGATCGCGATCGCGGTATTGACGGTCAGGAGCAGGCAGATGACCGCGATAGCCGTAAACATCCGGCGTCGTCGATCTGCCCACGGCCCGACCGCCACGAGAACCGCGAGCCCTGCGATGAGTGCGACCGGCTGAAAGTAGCTCTCGGCCGAAGCTACGATCTCCATGGTCGACGCACTGTCGACCAGCACGCTGACGAGGAGTGTCCAGGCGGTCGCGGCCACGAGGCAGCCGACGACGACCCAGAGCGTGGCGGGAAGCCGCGCGAGGCGAGGCTCGATGCCGAACCGGGCCATCGTCCACAGACCGACGCCATAGATGATCAGATGGTCGGTGCGGAGTCCCGCGGTCTTGTACAGATAGGGGCCGAAAGCGCCAAGCAGGATCACTACGAGAACCGCCTCGCGACGGCCGGCCGGCCGGAGGCCGGCCATCGTCCCGCGCGAAACAGACGGGAACGATGCAGCCATCCCCATGGTCATATGCACGACCTGCCAATCATCACCAACTCTATCGACCCCTCGGAGTGACCGATCTCGAACAGGGGGAGAAGTTGGTTCAACTGCGCTCGCCGCGCCATGAACTCGAAACCGCCGCCGGGCCACAGGCAAATGATGTCGCTCGTCCCTCGCAACAGTTCGGCCAGCGTGAACAGCGCCGTAGAGAACGCACCGGCAACGGCGCGGGGCGGTGAAGACCCTCCGAGCCATCGAAGCTCGACCGGCCCCATCGAGTCCTCGACGGCCGGGAAGTGGGCCGCGCCGGCGGCCTCTCCGGGCCCTTCCCGCCGATGACGCAGATACGTGAGAGCCGCGCCCGGGTAACGCCCGGCGAGCGTCCCGGCGGCCTGGCGGCAGAACGCCGTGTAGTCGCTGGTGGATTGAATTCCGGCAGCGACAAGCGGAGAGCCCAGAAACAGGACCCGCTCGGACGGGGCCGTCAGCCGCGACTTCGCCTTCAGGCGAGTGAAGCGATTCTGAACTACATGTTCGTGCTCACCGAGGTAGCGAGCGAACAGCGTGAACCAGCGGAGCCTGTCGCGGGGAGGGACTCGGAGCTCCCCGAGCACCAGGCGCTTGGCGACGCCGCGGGCGAACCCTGGACGCAGCGGTCCGGGGAGCGGATCGCCCTCGACGACGGCGCGTAGCGAGCGCCAGTTTCCGACCCCGTCGTCGAGCACCCACGCGATCTCGGTCGGCGTGCGGGCAAGCAGATCCTGGTACAGGTCGAAACAGGGATCACCCACGGCCACGAGATCGTCGGAGGCGAGCTCGCCGAGTTCGGCCCTCATGAGCCGGAACAATTCGCGGGCGCCGGCGACCCCGCGGGCGCCAGAGCCGATGGCGCGGCATGGGATGCCGAGGCGCGCCGCCGTGTCACGGGTCTGGCGCACGCTCGTATCGGTGCCGGCGTCGAGCAAGGCGAGATCGAAGACCGGCGTCGAGCCACGCACGAACCCGGGCAGCGCTTCCATGAACTCCCAGGCGCCGATGACCTGGAACGGAGAGTTGACGAAAATCTTCACCCTCATGCCCGGCGCGCCGCCAGGGGTTGTAACGCAAGGTAGCGCCACGTCTTCGCGATCCCGATGACCGCCGCCCCCGCCAGCAGTCCCGCGGCGACCCCCTCCAGGGGCGCGGCCGTCGACCCCACGACCGCAACGCCCAGGAACACGAAGAACCCGCCTCCCTGGCTCAGCAGAATCGCCCGGTCTCTACCCATCGCGTACAGTCCGAAGTGCGGGACCATGCCGAGGGCGTAGACGGCCACGGCCGAGAGAATCAGCCAAAAGACCCCAACGTGCGCCTGGTAAATCGGCCGATCCAAGAACCGCAGAATGAACGGAACCGCCGCCGCCGCCGCGCCGATCGTAGCCGCCGTCGCCAGGCCCGTGCGAATCAGAAGATTACGCATCTCGGCGCGAAACTCGAGGGTGCTGCCCGTCTTGAACGCACTGACGACGCGCGGATAGAGGAAGGCGAAGACCCCCGCGTCGAGAAACGACATCGCCGACATCGCGATCCCGATGTAGAAGGTGTAGACGCCGACGAGGTCCAGGCCGCCCGCACCCTCCACTATGTAGCGATCGACGGTGAACATACCCTGGAGAAACAGGCTCGCCAACAGAAGGACCGAGGCCACGCGCACGCCGCGGCGGATCCACGACCAATCGACGACGCCGCTCAATCCTCGCCAGCCGTGCTCGCGGAGAAACCAGGCGCTTACGACGACGGCCGCGACGACGCTGACCGACCAGGCAAGGAAGACGACGCGCAGGTCTCGCAGCCCGGTGAATTGCAGCATGAGCGCCGGAACGAGGAGCGACCAGAGCCCCCGATGCAGGAAGAGCGCTGTGCTGGCCGCAATCGGGCGGCCTGTCACGATGAGGAGTCGGTTCAGCTCCTTGGCAAGGTGTTCCGCGACGAGGAGCATGGCGAACCACCCGGCAACTTCCCACGGAAGTACGTCGAACACGAACAGAGCAGAGGCTGCCGGCAGGGCGAACAGGTATACGGTGGCGTGCAGGGCCGCCTGGTTGCGCAGCAGCGCGGGCCAATCGCGCCGATCGTGGCCGAGAAGCTCGCGGGTGCTGTACGTGTAGAAATCGAGTCCGACCGCCAGCACGCCGTACGTGACCGTGGCCGCGACGAGACCGTAGAGTCCGACTTCGGCCGGCGAGAGAAGACGGGCCAGGACAAAGAGCAGGACGAGCCGGCTCGCCATCGTGGCGGCACGGAGAGCGACGTTCCCGAACTCTAGCACGTCAGGCCACGACGCCTACAACAGATCCCACTGAAGGGGTGTGCCTCGCGCCAGGTCGCGGGCCGCGGTCCGGCCGATCACCTGGTCCAGTGCGGCCGGTGGCAGGCCGAATCCGGGGCGGATCACGCGCACGTTCTCACGGGTCAGTTCCTCGCCGGCCGCGATCGGACGCACGACGTAGATCGAGCGGCGAAACTGCACGGAACCCCTTTCCGCTTCTGACGGCCCGTACTGTACCCGTCCGAGGGACCGCCACGCCCGCTCGGTCTCGACGACCAGCTGTCGCATCTCTTCGGGTTCGAGCGAGAACGCACTGTCGACGCCGCCGTCCGCCCTGCGGAGCGTGAAGTGCTTCTCTACGACCGTCGCGCCGTGCGCGACGGCAGCCACCGCTGCGCCGACGCCAGGCGTGTGATCCGACAGCCCTGTCTGGCATCCGAACAGCTCACGGAGATGCGGGATCGTTCGAATGTTGGAGTTCTCGGGAGTCGCCGGGTACGTACTCGTGCACTTGAGCAGAATCAGGTCATCGCAGCCAGCGCTGCGGGCCTCGGTCACGCTCTCGGCCAGTTCGGCGATCGTCGCCATGCCCGTGGAGATGATCATGGGCTTGCGTGTGGCCGCGACGGCGCGAATCAGGGGAAGGTCCGCGTTCTCGAAGGAAGCGATCTTGTAGCAGGAGACCCCCAGGTCCTCCAGGAATTCCACGGCCGATTCGTCGAACGGCGTGCTGAACGGGATCATGCCCCTGTCCCGCGTACGATCGAAAATCGCTTCGTGCCATTCCCAGGGCGTGTGGGCTTCGGCATAGAGTTCGTACAGCGAGCGACCATGCCACGGGCTGTCGGGATCGGATATCA
This sequence comes from Gemmatimonadota bacterium, assembly GCA_051004775.1. Lineage (GTDB taxonomy): Bacteria > Gemmatimonadota > Gemmatimonadetes > Palauibacterales > Palauibacteraceae > JARFPW01. Next base: position 6,547 of record JBPCJZ010000082.1, on the reverse strand, counting down.
CAAACTCACCGGCCGACACGTCGATCGTCATCGTATCCGCCGTGTACGTCTGGATCTTCAAGGCATGTACCCCCGTCTCCGCCGCCGCGTCGACGATCTCCAGCGCGCGATCGAGCGACTGGTTATGGTTGCCCGACATCTCGGCGATGACGAACGGAGGGTGCTCCGCACCTACCGACCGACCTTCGATCTGAATCATGTGCCGTCCTTCCGACACGCGCCACGCGCCGTCAATTGAGTAGCTCCGCTCCGAATGTCTTCACGCCGATCCGGCCCGCTTCCGGGACATGGAAGCGCGGCGTAGTGCCCTCCAGTTCATCGAGCGCCCACCGAACGTCCTCGAAACCCATCATGTGACGCATGAGCGCGGTGGAGGAAATCCGAGGATTGATCTCGAACACCCGCGGTCCGGCTTCCGTCAGCCGGAGCTGCACGTTGATGCAACCGGTAACCTCCAGCTCGTTCGCGATGGTCTCGCACATCTCCGTCACCTCCGGAACCGATACGACCTCGGCCCATCCGGTGAGGCCGCCTACCAGTTTCCGCCGAAGCTGCAGGACGGCCACGGTTCCGTTCCGGGACCGAAATATCGCGCAGGTGATCTCCTGGTCGGCGGGAACGAGGAGGGCCTGGAAGATCGACGACGGATGGAGCCGGGCGAGACACCTGGCCGTCGCCTCGTCCTCCACCGTGAACAGAAGGCGAGAACCGGAACTCGTTCGGGGCTTGAAGATGCAAGGATACTCTGCGGGAACCTCCGTCCGGGCGTCCCGCGTCCACGGAACCGGCAGGCCGATCTCCGCCAGCGCGCGCATGGTTCGCAGCTTGTCGATCCCGACCTCGATCGCCCGACTCCCCGCGGCGATCCAGCCGGGCGGGCCGCCGAGCGCGCCGGCCTCGGCAAGGACGCGGAGCTCGGGCTCGGTCAACGGCAGCACCACGTCGACGCCTTCGCGCGCGATGACTTCGCGCAGGGTGTCGAGGTAACCACCATCATCCGCTGGCGGGAGCGCGACGACGGTGTCCACGCACCGGGCTCCACCGTGGCGGAGGTCGATGTCGGTCCCGACGAGCCGTGCTCCCGGACGCACCTCGCGCGCGATTCGGGCGACGTTCTGCGCGATGTCGCCCCCGATTCCGGTGATGAGATAAGTCCTCGGCATGATCAGCTCGCCAGGAGTACGCGTGAGAGGTGAGGCAGCTCCGGGTGACGCCGACGAGCTTCCTCCGCTACGCTGAGTGCGTCGTAGTTGGTCACCCGCAGATCGATGCTATCGGTGCTTCCGTCGTAGGTGGCCCAGCAGGCCCCCGACTGGCGGTTTCTCGGCTGGCCGACGGAACCCGGGTTGGCCAGCGTGCATCCTTCGAGTTCGCGCACCATCGGATGATGGGTGTGTCCGAACGCGACCACCGTTGCGCCGGGCACCACCATTCGAGCCAACTGATCCGGCGAGGCGTCGGGGTAGACATATTCGTTCGTGTCCTCCGGCGAGCCGTGGCACACCAGGAGCGATCGACCTGCAACCCGGGCCGGCAGAGTCCGCGGCCAGGCGTCGATGAGGCGCAACTGATCCTCGTCGAGTTCGTGCAGCGCGATGTCGATGCCGCTACCGAACTTCTCCCGAATCGCATCCGCACGGCGAGGATCGGCCTGCGCTTCCCGCAACATGTCCTCGTGGTTGCCGCGGACGATTTCGGCCTGCCAGGCGGAGAGCGCCTCCAGGCACGCGCGAGGCCAGAAGTAGTAGCCGACGATGTCTCCCGTTACCAAAAGTCGCTCGATTCCCTCCTCTCTCGCCTCGTCGAGCACCGCCCGTAGCGCCGGCAAGTTCCCGTGTATGTCGCCGAGGAGGGCAACCTTCATTGGAACCACCGTTCGATGATCTGGAGCGCAGCCTCGTCGGGCGTCTTCAGCTTCCCCTCCTCCCACAGCGCTCGGAACGTCGATCGATCCTCCGACGACAGACTGCCGATCGGGGCGTCCCGCAGGTCTCCCTGCATCCTCGTATCGACGACCCCCGGATCATGATGCTCCACCCTGGTTGAAGGGTTCTCGGCTGCGAGCACGTCGAAAAACATGCGCGCGGCCGCCTTCGTCGTACAATAGGCTGCAAGTCCCTCGATGGGACGCAGCGCCGCGCCCGTCGTGACGTTCAAAACGAACAGTTCTCGGTCGCCGTCCGCGCAATAGGCCGCGAGCCACCCGGCGATGATCGCTGGAGCCGCGAGATTCACGGCCACGGCGCGTTGCATGGCGTCGGGCGGCAGGGAGCCGATCCTCTCGAGCGGACCGAGCGTAGCCGCGTTGTTGATGAAGATGATTCTCGACGCGCCCGCAACGATGAGCGCGGCCCCGAGGGCAGACCGGAAATCGTCATCGACCGACGACAGGTCTGCCTTCAAGAGATGCACTCGGGGGTTCGCCGTGGCGGCGGCCGACTGAAGCGGCGTGAACTGTCGGCTGATGGCGACGATGGTGTAGCCAAGTTCGAGAAGCTGGCGAAACAGCGCCTCCCCCAGTCCACGGCTCACTCCGGTCACCACCACGACGTCAATCCTCATGACCGCCACCATCGCCCTCCATAACGTCCGCGACCCGGGGGGCACCCATGCCATCCACAAGGCGCATAGACGCGGCCCTCATCTCCGCCAGCCTCGGTTCGTCGCCGATCAGCGCTTCGACCTCCGCCGCTATTACTTCGCGGCTGACGCATTCGACATTTCCCAGGTAGTGGATCAACCCGGCCTCACCGAGCCTCTGGCATAACGGTCGCTGATTCTCGGCCAGGCTTACCACGATCGACGGCAGCCCGAGGCTCATCCGTTCCCATGTCGTCGTCCCCCCGGCTCCGATGGCGAGATGCGACCGTGCCATCAGGTCGGCGAGGTGCGGGCGCGGGCCCTCGATGATCGTATTTCCCCGTCGGGCGGCTAAATCCTCGAGTTCCGCCCTGTCGGAAGAGTTCGCTCCGACGACGACATGGAGATTCATGTGCGCGAGACCGGGCGTTGACAGTGCCTCGAGTGCCATCTTCGTCGCACCGGGAGCGTCCGTTCCTCCGAAGAAAACGAACACACGGCAGATGGGCGAAACCGCGGTGCGTTGCGTACGTCGATACTCGTGGTATTCAGGGCGGAGGAGGGCGAACCCGGGACCAAGCAGCAAGCGACAGTCGGCGGGGACGAGGCCGTCGTAGCGCGCCCTCCCTTCGGGCGAGTAGTTCTGATCCAGCAGACCGTCGCAGGCATGCTTCCTATCGGCGAGGTCATCGATCGCGAGGATCTTGCCGACATGCGGACGCACCACCGATTCCCACCCGGCGTCGATCGCATAATGGTCGACGACGAGCCAGTCAGGGCGGCGCTTGCCGAGGAGTGCCACCGTCTGTGCCGCGTCGTCCGTCTCAGACGTTCCCAGCCAGGCGAAGCGTCCATCTTCGTCCGCCGAACTCGAGGCTTCCGGACCAGGAAGGACCGATACCGCAAACTCGGCGCGCGTCACCGCCTCCAGCAGATGTCCTTCGTGCGGGCGGCTGACGAACGAGACCGCGGCACCGCGGTCGCGAAGGACGGAAGCAAGGGTCAGACAGCGCACCATGTGCCCGGTCCCGATCCGGCGGGACGCGTCTACCCGGAAGACGACCCTCACACCGCCCTCCCGCTCCTACGGGCAGTCACTTGCCGGATGGATCGAAGCTCGGGCCGCCCGGTTCCGACAGCGCGCGATACATGCGTTCGGCACGGGCCCAGTCCTCCTCCGTGTCGACATCCTGCACGCGTAAGGCCGGGATCAAGACGACGGATGAGTGGCTGTCGAAGATACGCCGACGTTCGAGCCAGGCCTTCGGCTGTCCCCAGTAGAACTGCCCCGCGTCGTGGAGGGCGCGAGGAAGATCCTGCGATCGGGTTTCGAACGCCTCGGGGAAGAACATTTCGATCCCTCCGTTCTCGTTCTCACGGAATGCGCGAAAGATCGGAGACCGGTACGCGCAGGCGCTGAACACGAAGGCGCGATCGCCGCGGCTCAGGAGCTCCAACCCCGCGCTCAGATCGGCAGCGGTGAGAAACGGCGCGGTCGGGTAGATGCAGCAGATGGCGTCCACGGCCCACCCGCGGTCGCGCAACCACTCAGCGGCGTGGGCGACCACATCGGTCGTCCCGGTGTGGTCGTCGGCGAGGGCGGCCGGGCGTCGGAATGGCACCTCCGCCCCCCATGCGAGTGCGACTTCCTCGATCTCGTCATCGTCCGTGGACACGATCACGTGTTCGAACAGACCGCTGGTGAGCGCAGTTTCCACGGCGTAGCCGATCATGGGCCTGCCGCAGAACTCGCGGATGTTCTTACGCGGTATGCGCCGGCTCCCGCCGCGCGCCGGAATCACGGCGACGTTCACGAGGCGAGCGCCTGCCCGAGCGCTTCTACCACGCGGTCCTGCTCAGCCTCGGAGAGCGTCGGGTACATCGGCAGGCTGATCGCCCGGGAGTAGTAGCGCTCCGCAGCCGGGAACCGGGAAGGATCGAAGCCCATCCCGACGTAGTACGGCTGCCGGTAGATCGGGATGTAGTGGAGGTTCACGCCGATCCCCGCCGCCCGCAGGCTCTCGAACACAGCGCGGTGACCAACCCCGATCTCGTTGAGGTTCGCCTGGACGACATAGAGGTGCAGTCCCGAGTACGAGTCAGGATGTTGCCATGGCCTCGTCACGGGCAGGTCGCCCAGCAAGTCGTCGTAGCGTGCCGCGAGGACGTGGCGTCGGGCCACGTTGTCCACGAGTCGCTCGATCTGGCTGACACCGAGCGCCGCCTGGACGTCGGTCATCCGGTAGTTGAACCCGAGCTCGATCTGCTGATAGTACCAGGGGCCGTCGGGCGGGTGGGTCATCAGCTCCGGGTCCCGAGTGATCCCGTGGGTCCGCAGCCTGGCCATCGTCGCCGCCAGCGCCGGGTCGTTCGTCGTGGCAACGCCGCCCTCGGCGGTGGTGATGATCTTCACGGGATGAAAGCTGAATACCGCGATGTCGGAGTGGCGGCAGTTCCCGACGGGTGCACCTCGGTACCGCCCGCCGATCGCGTGCGACGCGTCCTCGATGATCCGGACTCCGTACCGACCCGCGAGCGCCGCGATGTCGGCCATCTCGCACGACTGACCCGAATGATGGACCGGGATCAGAACCTTCGGCAGTGTCCCGTTGCCCTCCGCCGCGGCCAGCTGCTCAGCCAGGCGCCCGACGCTCATGTTGTACGTTCGCGGGTCGATGTCGACGAAGTCGACCTGCGCGCCGCAGTACAGTGCGCAGTTGGCGCTGGCGACGAAGCTGATCGGGCTCGTCCAGACGCGGTCGCCCGGGCCCACGCCGAGAGCGAGGCAGGCCGTGTGCAGCACGCTCGTGGCGCTGTTCATCGCGACGGCCTCGCGGGCGCCGCAGCGGGCCACGATCTCCGCCTCGAACCGTGGCACCATGGGTCCCTGGGTGAGGAAATCGGAGCGCAGCACGTCCACCACGGCGTCGATGTCGGCCTGCGTGATGTTCTGCCGCCCGTACGGAATCATGATCGGCCCGACGCTAGACCGCGAAGCCGGGATCGACGTGTTCGCGGATGAGATCCCGAAGCTCGGCAACGGAGAGGAAATCAGGGTTGGTGCCGCTGTTGTAGGAAAACCCTAACTCCACCGGCTGCGCCTGGCCGTTTCCGTCGTAGGTTCCCGGCGGGTAGCTGGCGAGCGTCGGCAGTATCGCGAAGTAGCGGCCAAGGTCTATGGTGTTGGAACTGTCACTGCTCGTGATCATTTCTTCGTGGATCTTCTCCCCCGCGCGGATACCGACCACCCGGTGCTCGCACTCCGGTCCGATGGCCTCGGCGAGGTCGCCGATGCGGTAGCTCGGCAGCCTGGGCACGAAGATTTCCCCGCCGAGGGCGTTGTCGAGCGCCCACAGCACCATGTCGACGCCTTCCTGCAGCGAGATGTTGAAACGGGTCATCGCGGGGTCCGTTATCGGAAGGACGCCGGTCTCGCGCCGACCGAGGAAGAACGGGATGACCGATCCGCGACTTCCCATGACGTTCCCGTACCGGACGACCGCGAAGCGGAGGTCCCGGCTTCCCCTGACGTTGTTGGCCGCCGTGAACAGTTTGTCGGAACACAGCTTCGTGGCGCCGTACAGGTTGATTGGCGCGGCGGCTTTGTCGGTGGAGAGCGCTACGACCCGTCGCACGTCCGTATCGAGGCACGCTTCGATGACGTTCTGGGCCCCCAGCACGTTCGTCTGGATGCACTCGAAGGGATTGTACTCGGCCGCGGGCACCTGCTTCAGCGCCGCGGCGTGGATGACGGTGTCGATGCCCTCCATGCCGCGACGCAGTCGGTCGGCATCGCGCACGTCGCCGAGAAAGTAGCGCAGCGCAGGGTGATCCTGGGTGCGGAAAGTCTGAGCCATCTCGAACTGCTTCAGCTCGTCGCGCGAGAAGACGACGAGGCGCCGGACGTCGGGGTATCGTTCGAGCAGGGTCCGGACGAGAGCCTTTCCGAGCGACCCCGTACCCCCGG
>JBPCJZ010000081.1:0-2571 GCA_051004775.1 Gemmatimonadota bacterium | reverse complement strand
ATGGTCGGGCTCGCGGTAGGGGGCCGCGCCGAACTCGGCGCGGTGCTGAAGCCCGACCCCGGCCGGCTGTACCTCGGCCTGGCCGGGGGCGGCGCCTGGGTGGCCGACGTCCTGTGGAAAGGCGAGGGAGAGACTGGCGGCGCCGACGTCCGGGTCGGCCCGTTCGCGCGTCTCGTCCTCGCGGATCCGGGGTCGAGCACGCCACGGCTGGTGCGTTCCCGGTCGCATCCCGATCCGTTGATCACGGCGATCAGCGACGGTATCGGGGCCGACGACGTGCTGTCCGGATCCGTCGGGGTGAAGTGCTCGCTGATCGCGGAAGGCAGGGCGGATGTTTATGTCCATCCAGTGCCGTTTTTGAAGGAATGGGACACCTGCGCGCCGGAAGCCGTGCTACGGGGCGCAGGGGGCCGGGTGACCGACTGCGCCGGCGAAACGCTCACCTACGGCAAGGAGAAGCCGGCGCAGCTTCGCGGGATATTCGCGGGACAGGCCGGCGTCTGGGCGCGGGCGCTGCCTCTGGTGCGCCAGGTGACAGCCGTTAAGTTGGGCTTCGCTCCCTAGAAAGTTCAGTTGAATTCGCGACCGATGACGCTGCGCGTCGCGGTCGGCTCAGGCAATGGCGGTATATCCGATGAACAAATCGAGCAACGTCGTCTGGCACGAGGGGATTGTCCGGCGGGAACAGCGGGAGACCCGGCGCGGGCATCGCGGCGCCACCCTCTGGTTCACCGGCCTGTCGGGCTCCGGCAAGAGCACACTGGCCAACGAAGTCGAGGGACGGCTGTTCGAGGCGGGAATCGTCACGTACCTGCTCGACGGCGACAACGTCCGCCACGGCCTCAACGGCGACCTCGGTTTCTCGCCGGAGGACCGGACGGAGAACATCCGGCGGATCGGCGAGGTGGCCAAGCTGTTTGTGGACTCCGGCGCCGTCGTCCTGACCGCGTTCATCTCCCCCTACCGCGAGGACCGCGACGGCGTGCGGGCTATCGCCGACCGTGACGGCGACTTCGTCGAGATCCTCGTCGACTGTCCGCTCGAAGTCTGCGAGGAGCGGGATCCGAAGGGCCTCTATAAGAAGGCGCGCGCCGGAGAAATTCCGCAGTTCACCGGGATCAGCGCCCCGTACGAAGCGCCCGAGAGCCCGGAGCTCCGCGTAGACACCTCGGGCCTCTCGGTCGGCGAAGCCGCGGAGGTCGTCATCGACTACCTGCGAAAGAACGGCTATTTGGGCTCCGCCGGCTGACGTCGGAGACGAGTCGTCGGCCACTCCCCGCGTTTTTCATTCACCCAACACCTGCCATCCAATAGAGGATTGATCTGATATGAGTCTGCCTGCCTACGGAGGAACCCTCGTCGATCGCGTGGCGAAGAACGATCGCGCCGAAGAGCTCGCGCGCGAGGCCGCTTCCCTGCCCTCGATCGCTCTCGGCGAAGCCGCCTTGAGCGACCTGTACCTGATCGCCGTCGGGGCGCTCTCCCCCCTCGATGGATTCATGGACGAGGCAGCCTGGCGCTCCGTGGTTGATGACACCCGGCTGCCGTCGGGCCTCCCGTGGGGCGTCCCGATCGTGCTCGCCTGCACCGAGGATGAGGCCGAAGGTCTGTCCTCCGGCGATCGCGCCGCACTGGTCGCGTCCGACGGGACGGTGGCCGGCGTGATCGACGTGGGCAGCGTCTTCACCCGGGACCGGGACGCGGAAGCGCGGGGCGTCTACGGCACGAGCGATCAGGCGCACCCCGGCGTCGAGGCCATGCACCGACAGGGTCCGATGTGTGTCTCCGGCCCGATCGAGTACTGCTACCAGTCCGACATCAGCGGCTTCCCGGACTACAACCTGACCCCGGCCGAGACGCGGGCGGCATTCGCCGAGAATGGCTGGGACACGATCGTGGCGTTCCAGACGCGGAACCCGATCCACCGCGCGCACGAGTACCTGCAGAAGTGCGCGTTAGAAATCGTGGACGGGCTTCTGCTGCACCCGCTGGTTGGCGAGACGAAGTCCGACGACATCCCGGCCGACGTCCGCATGGAATGCTACGAGGTCCTGCTCGACAAGTACTACGTGAAGGACCGCGTGCTGTTGTCGGTCCTGCCGGCGGCGATGCGCTACGCCGGGCCCCGCGAGGCGATCCATCACGCGATCATGCGCCGCAACTACGGCTGCACGCACTTCATCGTGGGCCGGGACCACGCCGGCGTCGGCGACTACTACGGCACCTACGAAGCGCAGGAAATCTTCGACAAGATCGACGGTGCCGCCCTGGGGATCGTGCCCCTCAAGTTCGAGCATGCGTTCTTCTGCAAGCTGACGGGGCAGATGGCGTCGGCGAAGACTTCGCCTTCCGAGACTTCGGACCGCGTCTTCCTGTCTGGCACGAAGGTTCGCGAAATGCTCTCCCGGGGCGAGCGTCCGCCGGCGGAGTTCACCCGTCCGGAGGTCGCCGATGTGCTGATGAAGGCGTATCGGGACTGAGTCGGCCGGGTCCGGCGATGACCCGCCTGCGATGACTCGCAACCGATGACCCGTCTTCGGTGGCCGGGGTGACGTCCGAGCGCGTTCCGGT
>JBPCJZ010000080.1:0-21675 GCA_051004775.1 Gemmatimonadota bacterium | reverse complement strand
CCGAAGGTCATCGAGTTCAACTGCCGGATGGGAGACCCCGAGACGCAGGTCGTGCTTCCGCTGATGGCCGAGTCGCTGCTCGAGCCGTTGCTCGCCGTCGCCCGCGGGGCGTCACTCGACGGGTGGCGCCCGGCGGCCCCGTCCCGCGCGGCACTGACCACCGTCCTCGTGAGCGAGGGCTACCCGGGCACGCCCGCGATCGGGCGCCCGATCGAGCTGCCGGCGGACCTCGAGGACTCTGATCTCCACGTGTACCACGCGGGCACGCGCCTGGACGGCGACGAGCTGGTGACGGCCGGCGGGCGTGTGTTCGCGGTCACGGGGATCGGCCCAGACCCGCACGCGGCGGCGCGGCGGAGCCGCGAGGGCGCCGAGCGGATCGTCTTCGAAGGCGCGGACTGGCGCCGCGACATCGGTCGGTCGGACGCCGGCTGATGCCAGAGCTGCCGGAGGTCGAGACGATGCGTCGAGGCCTCGTATCCGCCGTCGAGGGCGCGGTCATCGCGTCGGTGCGGCTGTTTCACGCCGACATCCTGCTCGACGGGAGCCCGCGGTCGCGCTTCGAGCGGGGCGTGCGCGGCCGAGCGATTCGAGCCGTGGAGCGGCGCGGCAAGAACCTGATTTTCCGACTCGGCGACGGCGCGGCGGGCAACGAGCGCGGCCGTGAAGGCGGCGGCGAGGAAACCGGCGGCGACGCCCCGGCGGTGCTCCTGGTCCAGGTCCGGATGACGGGACGGTTCGCGGTGGCGCCGGCCGACGACCACCGCGGCATGTGGCTGCGCGAGGAAATCGGCTTTGGCCACGTCGCCGCCGAGTTCGGGCTCGCCGACGGCCGCACGCTCCTCTACGACGACGTCCGCCGGCTCGGCGGCTTCCTCCTGCTCGGCGCCGGCGCCTGGGCCGAGCGCGAATCCGTACTCGGCCCGGAACCGTTGGCCAGCGGCTTTCGCGCCGCGGACCTGGCGGTCGCCCTCGGAGCGGGGCGCGCGCCCGTGAAGAATGCCCTGCTCGATCAGCGGCGGGTCGCCGGCATCGGAAACATTTATGCGAGCGAGGCGTTGTTTCGCGCCTCGATCGATCCCGTCCGGCCATGCGCCGAGCTCGCCGGGGATGACGTCCGCCGCCTGCACCGCGGCCTCCGGGCCGTGCTCCGGGAGGCGCTGGCCGGGTCCGGGACGACCCTCCGCGATTACCGGGCGGTCAACGGCCAGTCGGGGAGCTTCCAGGAGAGACTGCGGGTGTACGGCCGCGAAGGCCTGCCGTGCGGCCGTTGCGGCGCGCCGATCCGGAGGATCGTCCAGGCCGGGCGGAGCACCTTCTACTGCGCGTCCTGCCAGCTTTGACGGGGCTTTGACGGTGGAGCGTCACACGCGGAATTCTCGCCCCGTGGCGACGTCCAGGTGAACCACGTCGAGAACGCCGTCGTTCAGTTCGACCAGGGCCACCGTCGGAGACCACCCCTCGCCGCCGGGCCCGGCGCTCCCGGGGTTCAGCATCCAGGTGTCGCCGACGCGGTCGGCGCGGGGCACGTGCGAGTGCCCGTGGACGATGGCGCGGGCCTCCGGAAACCTGTCCCGGAGGAGATCGAAGCGCTCGACGCGGTGCCCGTGGGCCACCGCGAATCGCACGCCGTCGAGTTCGATCTCGACCGAGGTCGTCGCGTGTCCGTGGAGGTCCCATCCGTCGGTGTTTCCCAGCACCGCCGCCACCGGGGCGAGGGCCTCGAGGTCGGTGATGATCTCGGGACCGCCCACGTCCCCCGCGTGAAGGATCTGATCGACGCCGGCCAGGCGATCGAAGACCTCGGGACGCAGCAGGCCGTGGGTATCGCTGATCAGGCCGACGCGCATCGGCTCTCCTTGTCGTGCGACAGAATCGTTCTCACGTTGTCGGCCCGCCCCGGCCCCCGGATCGGGACCTCGACGTGCGCATCCGAGAGGCGGGCGGAACGGTGAACTACCGGGACCGGAGCGACAGCGACCTCGCCGGTCTCGCCCGGAACGGCGACGAGCGCGCGGCCCGCGAGCTCGTCGAACGGTTCCAGCGCCCGGTCTTCTCCATCGTCTACCGCATGGTCCGCGATCGCGAACTCGCCGAGGACCTCGCGCAGGAAGCGTTCGTCCGCACTTTCAACAATCTCGACCGTTACGACCCCACCTACAAGTTCTCCTCCTGGCTGTTCAAGATCGCCTACAACCTCACCGTCGACCACCTCCGGCGGAAGCGGCCGCAGACCGTCTCCATTCACGGCGCGCCCGACGCGATGACCGCCGACGAGCAGGGGGCGACGGCGGTCACGCTCGAATCGGATGAAGAGATGCCCGACGACCGGCTGGAGGCCCTCGAGCTGGCGCAGGAGATGGAGCGCGCGATCGGGACCCTTCGGGAGGACTACCGCACGGCGATCGTCCTGCGCCACGTGGAGGGGCGGGCCTACGAGGAGATCGCCGAAATCATGGACATCCCGCTCGGGACCGTGAAGACCTACATCTTCCGCGCCCGGCGGCAGCTGAGGGACGAGCTTTCCGCCACGTACGGGGACGGACACGGCTGAAACCCGGAAACCCCGCCGCGCGTATGGGGGGCATGAGGAGAAACACATGAGTGAGCACGATATTCGACAGACGCACCTGACGCCCGACGAGGTCGAGGCCGCGGCGGAGCCGTCGGCGACGGCCTACGCCGGGGCGCTGGCCGCGGAACGCCGTGACCACGCGGCGACGTGCGTCGCCTGCGGCCGCGAGGTCGCGGAGCTGGTGCGCCTTGCCACCGCCCTGCGGCGGCTGCCGGCCGTCGAGCCGTCGGAGGGCTTCGCCGACCGGGTCATGACCCGCGTCCGGCTGCCCGTACCGTGGCATCGCCGGGCGGCGATCGCCGTGCGGGAGCGCCGGCCGGCCGCCTTCGGCGCCGCCGCCGCCCTCGTCTCGCTTGTCGCGGGCGCCGTCATGTGGGCGACGCGTTTCCCGGATCTGCGTCCGCTCGTCGTCGTCGGCTGGCTCGGCAGCCAGGCGAATGAACTCTTCTGGCAGGGCACGATTGCCGCCGGTCGTGTAGCCTACGGATTCGGGCTGAGCGACCTCGTCGGCGCGGTCTCCGCCGATCTGACCCTCACGTCCGCCTTCGCGGCGGTCGCGACCATCGCGCTGGTCGGCGTCGGCTCGCTCTCCGTTCTGGTCCGCCTGCTGCGCGACGCGGAGCCCGGACTCGCGAGGACGCGATGAGCTTCCGGACGGCACGGCTCCATGTCACGACCACTCCATTTTTTCACGGGGAACGCAACCGCATGACCACCATCTCGCCTTCGCCGCGCCAGCGGGTTGCCACCGGCCTTCGGGTCACCCTGGCCCTGGTCGCGTCCCTGGCCCTGGCGCTCGCGGCGCCGGCGCCGGCTCTCGCCCAGGAGCTCGCCCAGGAGGCGGTCACGGGTAGCACCGTCCTGCTCGGCGGCGACGTGGCGCGCCTCGAGCTGGAACTCGGTTCGGGAGAAACCCGGACGATCGTGCTGGCCGGGGGTACCGTCGAGATCGACGGAGAATCCGGCGGCGCGTACGAAGTCGGCGGGGAGTTCGAACGCGCCTGGCGCGACCTCCTTCGCGACCCGGCGCTGGCGGAGTCGACGGGACTCGCCGACCGTCTCGCGGCGTGGGATCCGCCCGGCTCCGGAACGGCGCACCAGTCCGTCCTGGCAGCTCTGCGGGCCCTGGAACCCGCGCCCGCCGCGGAAGCCCCCCCGACGACGGCCGGCTCGGAACGCGTCACGATCGCGCCTCGCGCCGGCTCGCTCGGCCAGCTCGCCGAGCGTCTCACGGAACTTCGATCTCGACTCGAGCGGATCTCGGGGGAGGACTTCGATCTCGACGGCGACTTCGCGCTCGTCGTGTACGACGACTATCGCATCGCCGACGGCACGACGATCGACGGGGACGTCGCCCTGCTCGGCGGGCGGCTCACCGTCGAAGGAAAGATCGACGGAAGCGTGGTGGTGCTCGGAGGCGACCTCGACCTGGAACCCGGCGCGCTCGTGATGGGCGACGTCCGTTCCGTCGGAGGAGACGTCGACACCTCGGGCGCCACCGTGACCGGGGAGATCCTGGGTCTCTCGATGCTCGAGGACGCGATCGACGCATCGAGTGACGAGGTCGTCCGCAACCGCGCGCGAGAGCGCAGGGTGGATATAGACGGCGAATGGGACGGTTGGGACGGGCGCCACGACCGCTCCCGCGACCGCGGCTTCTTCGGCTCCATCGTCCATACGATCGGGGAGTCCGTCGGGGGCCTGCTCGGCACGCTGGCCTGGCTGATCGGACTCACGCTGATCGGAGCCGTGCTCGTGTACTTCGCGCCGGACCGGTTCGAGATCGTCACGTCGGAGGCCCGGGCCGACCTGCTGCGCTCCTTCGGGGTCGGCCTGGCGGCTCAGTTCCTGTTCTTTCCGGTGACGCTTCTGCTCGTCGTTCTCATCGTCACCTGGCTGGTCATCCCGTTCTACCTGCTTGCCGTCGCCGTCGCGATTCCGGTGGGCTACCTGGCCGTCGCCCGGGGGATCGGCGAGGCGGTGGTCGATCGGCGGTACGCCACGTTGGACCGCTTCAATCTGAACCGGTCCAACACGTACTACTACGTGCTGAACGGTCTCATCGTGTTGCTGTCGCCGTTCGCGCTCGGGTGGGTGCTGCACCTGCTCGGTGGCTGGATGGGATTCATCCAGGGTCTCGCTTTCTTCGTGGGCGTCGTGCTCACGTGGGCCGCGGCGACGACCGGTTTCGGCGCCGTCATCCTCACACGGGGCGGCGGACTGGCGCGCGGCTTCCCGGGCTTCCGACGGGGCCGGCGGCGCGGGCGCGATCCGTTCGAGGAGGCGCACGCGCCGGCCGGCGCAACGGAATCGGGGCGGGAGGTCCCGATCGACGAGACAACCCATGACGCGTGACGCGCTGAGGGCTGTCCTCGCGGGCACGCTTTTCGTCGCCTCGACGGCCGGGCCCGCGAGCGCCCAGTCGGCCGCCGACTGGTACGAGGTCACGTCCCGTCGACAGACCGACGGCGTAGAAGCCCTGACCGCGGACATCGAGTACGGCATGGGCAAACTCGTAGTACGCCCGGCCGGAGAAGGACTGCTGTACGACCTGAAGCTCCGCTACGACGGCCGGCGGTTCGACCCCGTGCGGGAGTGGAGCCAGGCGGAGGGGGCCGGCCACTTCGCCGTGCGTCTCATGGGGGACAATTCGAACATCGATCTCGAAGACCTGGACGACGAGAACGGAGCGGATGGCGGCTCCCTGTCGATCGGCGTCAGCCGCGTCGTGCCGACCGCACTGACCGTCGGCGTAATGGCGGCCGAGGTGGACATGCGTCTCGGCGGCACCGCGCTCCAGAGCTTCTCGTATCGCACGGCGGCGTCCGAGACCGTCATCGACTTCGACCTGCCCAACACCGTCCGGATGGACCGGCTGGAGTTGTCGGCGGGCGCGGCGGACTTCCGGGCGAAGAGGCTCGGCAATGCCCGGTTCGACGTCCTGAAGTTCAACGGAGCGGTAGGGGACGTCCGGCTGGATTTCACCGGGGAGTGGCAGGGGTCGGCGACCGGCGAGATCCTGATGGGTCTCGGCTCGCTGAAGCTCGTGTTCCCGCGCGGCATCGGCGTCCGGATCGAGAAGCGCGGCTTCCTGGCCTCCTTCGATTCGGCCGGCTTGGACCGGGTCGAGGACGGTTACCAGACCCGCAACTGGGAGACGGCGCCCGTCCGGCTCACCCTCACCGTGCGAGCTGGATTCGGCGACATCGACGTAGATTTCGAGGACTGACCGGCGACCGGGCGACGGGCGCCGACCGGCCGGTAAGCGTCCGGGGCGCTCTGCCGTGCTCAGTCGTGCTCCACCGTGCTCAGTCGCGCTCGGGCCGTACGTGCACGGTATGGCCCCGTTCCACTCCCAGCCGCTCCGCCGCGCTGCCGTCTCGCAGCGAGATCTCGAGGGTCCCGGTCGACCCGATCAGCGCCAGCATCTGTCCGGGTTCGACGCTCGCATAAGTAGAACGCACGCCGGAGATCGCCTCCCCGCCGACCTCGATCAGCGCGGTCGGAGCGAGGCTCCGCCCCGGGATGTCCGTCACGAGATTCCCAAACCGGTCGACGTGGGTGACGCTGCCCCGGACGCGGTCGCCATGATGGACCGGCTTCGGCAGATCGAAGCACACCAATTGCCCCGGATCGAGAGCCTCGCCCAGTTCGTCGGGAGAGACCCCGGCCGCCAGCCGCGCCGCGGCCGGCGCGAACACGTCGCGGCCGTGGAAGGTTCGGCTGCGGCGTCCGCCAGCCGGCTCCGGCTCCGCTCCAAGCACCCGGACACGCGTGGCCGGCTGGTGGGTCAGCACCCGCGTGAGCGTCCCGTTGTCCGGCCCGACGTAGAACCGTCCTCCGACCTCGGCGACGACGCCGCGCCGCGCGCCTCCTCCGCCCGGGTCGATGACGACGTAATGGATCGTGCCCTCGGGGAAGCGCTCCCAGATCCGCTCAAGCGCCCAGGACGCCGCCGGGATGTCGCCCGGCGGAATGTCGTGGCCGATGTCGATGAGTCGCGCATCCGGCGCCCCGGTCAACAGAACGCCCTTGACCTCGCCAACGAATCCGTCGGCCGTCCCGAAATCCGTGAGCAGCGTGATGAATGCCATCGGCATCCGCCTCAGCCTTCGCTGGCGAGCCGGTTCCGCTCGATCTCCAGGTCGTGGCCGACCTCCTGGAGATCGTCGGCCACGCCCGACAGCGCGGAGAACGAGTCGCCGAGCTTCTCAGCGAAGCCATCGAGGTCGGCGGCCGAGAGGTCGGCCTGGATTCGCGCGATCTTTTCGATCAGCCCGCGAAGATTCGTATTCGTATCGGATACCGCGCTGATCTGCGTCTCGAGCGCGTCGATCGGGCGGGTGTTCGTGTCTTCTGCCATTCGCTACCTCCTCGGGTAAGCGATGAATATAGCCGGTCCCCGTGCTAAACGTTTCGCTGGCGCCACTTCCCGCGCCGCCAGATGAACGCCATTCCGATGCCGCGGGCGATACTGTGAGGCTGATCGTCCACCAGATGCCGACGAGCCCGAGCGGGGTGCCTGGTAACCGGCCGGCCCGCGATCGGATCGACCCGCGCGGTCGGCCCGTTCAGATGCCCGCCGGCTGTACTCCGAGCTCGGCGATCCGCGCCGCGGTCCGCTCGGCCACGGCGGCCAGGGCCTTGCCCTCGGCGGATTCCGGCCGGCCGATCACGGTGGGCTCGCCGCGGTCGCCCTCCTCCCGCACCGCGAGCCCGAGCGGCACGGCTCCGAGGAACGGGATCTCGAGCGAGGCGGCGAGCTTCTCGGCGCCGCCGGCGCCGAAGATCTCGTGCACCGTGTTGCAGTCCGGACAGGCGAAGCCGCGCATGTTCTCGACGATCCCGAGCACCGGGACCTCGACGCTCTCGAACATCCGGATCCCCTTGAGGGCACCTGTGACGGCCACGTCCTGCGGCGTCGCCACCATCACGGCGCCAGAAACCTTCACGAGCTGGACGAGCGAGAGCTGCGCGTCACCCGTGCCCGGCGGAAGATCGACGATGAGATAGTCGAGCTCGCCCCATTCCACCTGGTGGATGAACTGGCGCACTATCCCCATCACGATGGGACCGCGCCAGACGGCGGGCGTGTCCTCGCCGACCAGGAAACCGAGGCTCATGAGCTTCACGCCGTGCGCCTCGACCGGAATCACCTTGTCGTCACGCATCCGAGGCTTGCCGAAGGCGCCGAACATCGTCGGGATGTCCGGCCCGTAGATGTCGGCATCGAGGAGCCCGACCTTCAATCCCTGCGCGGCCCATGCCGCGGCGAGATTCGTCGAGATCGTCGACTTGCCGACGCCGCCCTTTCCCGAGCTCACGGCGATCACGTGGCCGACACCCTCTAGCGGCTCCGCGTCGCGGGGATGCCGCGAAGCCTCTTCCCGACTCACCTTGCCGGCCGACGGCGGGGGCGGCGGTGGGGAGGCTTCGCGCTGCACCGGCTCTATTACCGGGAGCGCGCGGCCACCGCCCTTCCGGACGCGAGGCTGCGGGCCGGCTGCCGCCGCTTCGGTCTGCGCGTTGCCCGGCGACGCGGTTTGCCCGCTACCCGCCGACGCCGGCGGCGTCGCCGCGGGACGGCTGCCGGGCTCCGCGAGGGCGAAGCGGACTTCGGAGACCCCGGCCACCCCGGTCGCGACGAGCCGGATCGATTCGATCACGGCCGGCGGGTCGTCGTGACGAGGCGCCAGTTCGATCGTCGCCGTTCCGTTGCGCACCGACACCGAACGCACGACACCGGAGGAAACGACGTCCGGGCCCGTGGCCTCGGTCCGCACGCGGCCGAGGGCGGCGACCAGCCGTTGTTCTGGGGTTGATTCACTCATGGGGATCCCGTCGAAGGCGCCGCGGGCGGATCGCTCGCGGTGCGGACTGAAATGTGGAATGCGCCGGCTGGGTCAGGCGGTCTCGACCGATTCGACCGTCGTGACTTCGGGCACGATCATCCTGAGCCGCTGCTCGATCCCGGCCTTCAGGGTCATGATCGACATCGGACACGCGTGACATGCGCCGACCATGCGGATACGGACGCAACCCGAGGCGTCGTCGTAGCCGACGAACTCGATATCGCCGCCGTCGGCGCGAATCGCGGGGCGGATCGAGGCAAGCACCTCGAGGATCCGATCCTCGACGGGAGCGGGGTGGGTCGCTGTATTCGTGTCGCTCATGACGTGTACCGTGGCCGAGTCGGGCCGGCCGAAGCCGAAAAGGCAAAGCTACCTGCGGGGTCGGACACCGTCAACGATCGGGAGTTTCAGCCGGCGTTCCCAGGTGCTGCAGAATCCGCTGGCCGTGGAGGCGCCCGTTCTCGACGAAGATGCGGTTTCCATCCTTCCCTGCGGCGATCACCCCCGCGATATACAGGCCGGGAACCGTCGTTTCCATCGTCAACGGGTCGTGCGCCGGAACCGCGGTGGCGGGGTCGAGCGGCACGCCGAGCGACTCCAGGAAGTCCGGGTTCGGATGGAAGCCGGTCATGGCGAGCACGAAATCGTTCGGCAACCATGTCCGCCCGGCGCCGTCGGTCCGGCCGACCGCGCCGCTTCCCCGTGCCCGGCGGACCAGAACGCGGCGCGGTTCGATGCGCTCGACCTCGTGGTTCCAGTGCATCGTGATCTCCCCGGCCGCGAGGCGCCCCCCGATATCCGGCAGCACCCACGGCTTCACCCCGCCGCCGAAGCCCGAGCCGCGGTGGAGCATCGTGACCCGCGCGCCGGCACGCCAGCACGCCAGCGCGGATTCGACGGCCGAGTTGCTGCCCCCGATCACCAGGAGGTCCTGGTCGTGGTAGCGGTGCGGCTCGCGAAAGTAATGGCTGACTTTCGCGAGGGCCTCACCTTCGACGCCGAGCAGATTCGGATGATCGAACGTGCCGGTCGCGATCACCACGAAATCGGTCTCGTAGCGAATGGCGTCGCCCGAGGCGTGCCGTACGTCGACCTCGAACAGCGACCCGCCCGCCGAGCGCTCGACGCCCACCACCTCTTCATACTGCCGAACGTCGAGGCCGAAGTGCGAAGTCACCCGGCGATAGTACTTGAGCGCCTCCGCCCGCGAGGGTTTGTCGCCGGCCGTCACGAACGGGAGGCCGCCGATCTCGAGGAGCTCCGGCGTGCTGAACCACGTCATTCCGAGCGGGAAGCGCTCGAGGGCGTGCACCACCGGTCCGCGATCCACCAGGATGCAGCCGACGCCGTGCTCGGCGGCCGCCACCCCGACCGCGAGGCCGCAGGGTCCGGCCCCGACGACGAGCATGGCGGTTCGAATCGCCTCGCTCATTCTCTCTCCGGTGCGAGGACGACGGCGTGCCTGGGGACGCGGGGAGAGTCTCCGAGCGACAGGGGAACCAGGCGGCCCTCGCGCCAGGCCGGGTTCATGTCCCGGTAGTGGGGGCTGAATGGGTTGCCGCTCTCACCCGTCGGCAGGAGCACGAAGCCGCGCGGTCCCTCCGGCGTCATCTCCGCGATCAGCCGCTGCGAGGGCCCGTACGCGCTCGACCACGGCGGAGTGGGGCCGGCGGGATCGAGGCTCTGCCACAGCTGGTACGCGTCGGGGCGTACGGTGTTCGGGCCACCCGGGGACGGATATGGACCGATGTCGAAGCTGAACAACCGCTCCAGGCGCTCGTCCTGCGCGAGCGGATGCGTGTGCAGTTCCTGGTGGATGGCGCCCCAGCGCTCGCCCGCGACGCGGTCGATCGCGTCGCGCATCGCCCGCTCCTCGAGGTCGGCCAGCGTCTCTCTCTCTGCCGTGCCGACATCGTCCACCCACGGGTTCCCGTCGCCCTCCTCGAGAACGCGGAGCATCGATGACGTGGGGAACATCGCTAGCCGCGGAGCCGTCCTCCACTCGTCCGCGGCGACGCGGGCGCGCAGGCCGTAGAACCAGGTGTAGAAGATAGGAGCGGCCTCCGATTCCACCGAGACCATGCGGTCCCAGGCCGCGAGTTGGCGGGCCACCGAGTCGGCGCCGACCCGGCGCGCGGCGTCGATCGCGCGCTTGATGGTGCGATCCGCCAGCAGGCTTCGCACGTCTTCCTGCAAGCGGGCCGTAGAAGTGACCGTCCAGTCGCGGCGCACCGCCAGCGCCTGCGTGATGCGGAGCGCCCGGAACGGGGCGGGCCAGTCGCCGCCGATCGCGCCGTCGAGGCCGTGCACCTGGAGGTTGTTCGCCGTCACGATGTAGTCGCGGGTCGGCTCGGTTGCGTGCGGATGCGCATCGGCCGGCCAGAGGCCGCTCCATCCGGCGCCCGCGGTCTCCGCCGCGACTGGCAGCGCGCCGTCCCACGTCCGCACGGGAATACTGCCGGCCAGGCGGTAGCCGATCCGCCCGTCGGCGGAGGCCGCGACGAGGTTCAGGTGCGGCTGGGTGAACGCGGACGCGGCGGCGTGGAACTCCTCCATGGACGACGCCCGGTTGAGCGCGAACAGACCATCGAGGCCGACGGGCACCCGGTCGGGCAGCCACAGGGCCGACAGCGTCCCGGCCACGTACGGGAGGGCGTCGGAGATCACCGGCCCGCGTACCGTGGAGCGCACCTCCTCCACGCGCGGGCCCTCGATGCCTCGCACCTGGATCGTCTCGGGCCGGACCTCGAACTCGAGCCACCGGGCCCCGTTCCGATATCGCAGTCCGTCTTCGTGCAACCGCTCGAGCACGAAGTCCATGTCGTCGACCATCCCGTTGGTCGCACCCCAGGCGATGTCGCGGTTGTAGCCGACGACCACGCCCGGCAGACCCGGCAGGGTGAAGCCGGCCACGTGCAGGTCGTCGGCCTCGGAGTGGATCACCGCGATGTACCAGATCGACGGGGCCCGCAGGGCCAGGTGCATGTCGTTGGCGAGAATCGGATACCCGGCGGCCGTCCGGCTCGGCCCGACGACCCAGGCATTTGACGCCGAGCGGATCGACGCGGCCGACAGCACCTCGATCGGATCCCAGGAATCGGCCGGCGCCGGGGACCTCCGCGCCTCCGGCGTCGCCCGCGTCGCCGGTGCGAACAAAGAATCGGCACTCCCGCCGCTCCCGCCCGGAGGCGTCATCGAGCCGTCGAGCGTAGCCGGCGCCCACTCGGGATAGGGCGGACGCAGGTAGGCGGCACGGGCGGGGTCCAGGTTACCCGCGGCCCACTGCCGCGACAGGTCGTAGTGCCAGTGACTCAGGTCGAGGTTCATCATCAGCCCGACCCCGAGACTCACTTCCGGCGTCCACGGCCCGGGTTCGATGCGCAGGATCTGGAACTCGGGCGGGAGCTGGGCGTCGCTCGCGATCCGCGTGTTGACGCCTTCCGCGTAGGCGGACAGCGCGGCCCGTTCTCCGCTGGAAAGTTCTTCCACCTGGCGGCGCGCGATGCGCGGCAGGCCGAGCGTGCGGATGAACCGATCCGTCTCGAGCGCTCGCTCGCCGAAGACTTCGGAAAGGCGGCCTGACGAGATGCGGCGGAACAGCTCGAGCTGCCACAGCCGGTCCGTCGCGTGCATGAAGCCGAGCGCGCGCCACGCGTCGAGTTCTTCGTCGGCCCGGATCGTGGGAATCCCGAGGCTGTCGATCGAGATGAACGCCGAGTCGGCGAGTCCGGTCAGGGCGACTGGTTCGCCCGGGAGACGCGCGCTGCTCGAGAGGCGGAACCACAGGAACGTGACGGCGAGTCCGACGAGCCACAGCGCGCCGAGCGCCGCGAAGAAGGCCCGACGCCGGAGCTTCGTATGCCTCACGCGTGCTCGTCCGCCGCGCGGCGGGCGTCCCACCGGCCGAGCACCGAGAACAGCGACTCGAACGTCCCCGACGGACCGTCGGAGCCGCGCGCGAGCCGCCGCTCCTCGAGGCGCTGCAGCCACTTCCGGCACCCGACGGCGTCGCCCTCGAGGCAGGACGCCAGGTCATCGGCCCGGCCCCTCCCGAGGCGGGACAGCGCCTCCCAGACTTTGCGCGCTTCCGGTTCGATGCGGCCGAGGAGCACGGGCCGGAGCGCGACCGTGCGCGCCGCCATCGCGAGGCCGCGCCGGTCGAGCGCGCACGAGACCGGGTCCATGTGCTCTTCGCCGATTCCGTCGAGGACGAAGTAGTGGTGCACACCGTCCTCGGGACGCGACAGCGTGTCGAACAGCAGGCGCGCCACGACCTCGTCGGCGCAACTGAAGTCGATCACGGCGACGTCGTGAAAATCGATCACGGTGAGCGACGGGCCGGTGCGTTCTTCGACCATCCGCTCGATCGTCAGGCGGACCGCGCGGCCCGTGTGACGGGTCACGAGGTACGGATGATAGAGGCTCGCCACGGCGACGAACGGCAGGTGCGGCACGAAGGCGCTCATGGGTCGGCCGTCTCGTCGCGCGCCGGCATGACGATCAGGATCTGGGCGCCCGGAAACGTCGGCAGGCCGGTCTGCAGCGGGGGCAGATCGTCCCACGGCGGCACGATGGCGATCTGGGCGTTGCCGCTGCGGATCGCCAGTTCGCCGTTCCACCGGTCCACCTGCCGGCGGATCGCCTGCAGTCCCTGGCCGCGGCCCGGATCGCGGAACCGCGATTCGCCGTGCAGGAGGGCCGCCTCGAGCGCCGTCGCCGGTGACCACGTCTCGCCATAGCGCCGGGCGTGTTCGGCGGCGAGCGAGCCCTGGAACCCGACCCCGACATCCATGACCGCGAGCATCAGGACCTCGCGACCGAGGCGCGTGCGGTAGTTGTAGGTCTGCGCGCAGACCCAGCCGTCGGCGTCGCTGTGCTCGATGATGTTCTGGCAGACCTCCGACAACATGACGCTGAACTGGATGACCGCCGGCTTGGGATAGTGCAGCTTCTTCTGGAGGATCGACGCGGCACGCTCGCGGACCCGCTCCACGACCGCGTGCACGTCCCGGTGCGAGCGGATGGACGTGATCTCGAGCAGCGCGTCGTGGCTGCCGTGGCCCAGCGGCGCGGCCGGCGGGACGTCGAAGATCCCTTCGGCCGCCTGCCAGAAGCCCATGAAGTCCCAGTAGGAACGGACCTTGGTATTCTCCGGCGCCTCGATGGCGGGCGGGTTGCCCGTCCGGTCGCGGATCACGCGTCCCACGGCGAGCACCCCGATCAAGCCGTACGGGGACACCCAGCGGACGTGCCGAGCGTTGAGCACGACCATCTCCGGTTCGTCGCGCATGGCCAGCCGGACCTCCACGAGGAGCTGCTCGAACCCGCGGTGGTCCATCTCTTCGGGAACGTCGACGACGCGGCTCACGTGGTGGCGTGGCGCGCGGCGGCCGCGCGGCCGAGCACGCCGGCTAGGCCGGCGGTGCCGCGGTGGCCCGCGGCCGTGGCGGCGAAGGCATTCGCGCGCCGGACCGCCTGCGGCTCCGGCCGCCCGGCGAGGAGATCCGCCACGCAGGCGGCGCCCCAGACGTCGCCGCATCCCGTCGGGTCGAGCGCCGGGCCGCGGGGCGTGTCAGGCGCCACCACACCCTCCGCGCCCTCCGATGTTGCCCAGGCCGCCCCGGCGGCGCCGAGCGTCACGAATGCGCCGCGGGCGCCCGCAGCGGTGATGGCCCTCGCGCCCTCGAG
This sequence comes from Gemmatimonadota bacterium, assembly GCA_051004775.1. Lineage (GTDB taxonomy): Bacteria > Gemmatimonadota > Gemmatimonadetes > Palauibacterales > Palauibacteraceae > JARFPW01. The sequence goes on along the minus strand of JBPCJZ010000080.1, from coordinate 7,560 downwards.
TGGTTCGCTGCAGCCCGATACGACACGCACTTCGTCCTCGTTTCCCTGCAGCCAGTCGAAGCACTCGACCCACCGCTCCCAGTCGGGCAGCGGCCGTCGGACGCGGACACCGGAATCGTCGACGCCGAGCAGGAGCGAGTGGAGGTCGCCGTAGATCGGACCGTCGAATTCCCGGCGCAGCAGCCGGGCCGCGGAGAGATCCAGTTCCCACCCCGCGATGAAATTGACGTACAGGGCGTCGCACGCTCCGACAAGAGGTTCGAGCTCGCGCCATTCCCAGCCGGGCACGCCCCCGCGCAGATGTTCGCAGCGCTCACCCCGGTCGTGATAATGCAGATCGACGCGGTTGTTGGGCTCGGAGACCCGCCTGACGCCTTCCAGGTCCCGCACCCCCGCGAGCCCCGCGAGCCTCGCGCGCGCCGGAGCGAACAGATCGGCGCCGACCTTCGCGATCGGCAGATACGTCCAATCTTCCGCGCGCGCCGCCTCGAAGGACTCGTAGGAGTAGACGATGCCGCCCCAGTCCTCGTGGACCTCCGGCGCCGGGCCCTCGGCGGACGAGTCCGGCTCCGGGTGGATCCGGTCCCACACGAAGGTTCCGACGATCCCGAGGCAGGGCATATACCTACGCGTCCGAGGCCAGGACAGTGTCGGCGGGATCCCGGGCGGGATCCTGCGCGTGCTCCGAGCGGAAGACGTAGGCGGCGCCGATCACCCCGGCCATCGACCCGAGCTCGCTCGTCACGATCCGGCAGGCCTCGAACGCGTTCCGGAAGGCACGGCGGCGGACTTCGTTGCGCAGCGGCTCCAGCAGGTATTCGCCCGCACGGGTCACGCCCCCGGAGATCACGATCATCTCCGGGTTGAGGATGTTGATGAGGTTGGCCAGGCCGGATCCCAGGAATTTCGCGGTGTCGCGCATCACTTCCTTCGCATAGCTGTCGCCAGCCACGATCGCCTCGTAGACGGTCTCGGCCGTGATGCGTGAAATATCGCCGTCCACCATTTCGGGAAGGAGGCTGGGCTCGCCCGTCTGCAGGCCTTCGATCGCCCGCAGCGCGATGGCCGGGCCGGAGGCGTAGGCCTCGAGGCAGCCATAGTTGCCGCACTTGCACTTCCGACCCGTCGAATCGATCGACATGTGGCCGACCTCGCCGGCCACGTCGCACGCCCCGTGGAAGATCTTGCCGCCGAGGACGATCCCGCCGCCGATGCCGGTCCCCAGCGTCACGCCGACCATCGTCTCGACGTTCTTCCCCGCGCCGACCCACCACTCGCCGATCGTCGCGGCGTTGGCGTCGTTGTCGAGCTCGGCGGGCAGGCCGATGGCGTTGGCGACGAGGTCACGCAGCGGAAAGTTCCGCCAGCCGAGGTTCGGCGTCTCGATGACCGTCCCGGTGGCGCGATCGAGCGGCCCGGGCGAGCCGAGGCCGATGCCGATGATCGCGTCGTCGGCGAGATCCGCCTCGCGGGCGGCGTCGCGCATCGACTCCCTGATCATCCCGATGATCTTGTCTACGACGTACTTGGGTCCTCTTTCTGCGTCGGTCGGGGCCGTATGCCTGCCGAGCACGCGGCTCCCGTCGTAGGCGACGACGCCCGTGTTGATCGACGTCCCGCCGAGATCCACCCCGACGATATACTTGTCGCTATATCCGTCATCAGTCATGCGAACTCCTGGAAGCAGTTCGGCTTCTAGCTGAGCAGCTCGTTCACTACGGATTCCACTTCGTCGACTTCGATCAGGCGCATGCACTCGCGCCTGGCCTCCGCGAGCTCGTAGCCCGCGCCGCGCCGGGGACACTCGTTCTTGACGCACGGTACGCACGGAAGGTCGAATCGTCCGATCGTCCGTACCCGATCGCCGAGCGGCCGCGTCTGCCGAAGATCCGCCGGGCCTTCGAGGGCCACGATGCTCGTCCCGAGCGCCGCGGCCAGGTGCATCGGGCCCGTGTCGTTGGTCACGAAAACATCGCACGAAACGACCGCCTCGGCCAACTCGAGCAGGGTCGTCCGGCCTCCCAGGTCGACGATCCGGCGGGCGGCGGCGGGCGGCGCAGCCGCGACTTCGGCCGTCAGGGCGGCGTCTCCGGGTCCCCCGCACACGAGGACTTCGATTCCGCGGGTGGCCAGGCGGCGCGCCAGCGCGGCGAACCGATCGGCCGGCCAGCGCCGGGCCGGGCCGTTCGCTCCCGGAAACAGCGCCACGCGCCGGGTGCCCGAGTCCCCCTTCGGGTCCGCGCGGCGCAACGTCGGCGGCGGCGGCGGATCCTGCGCATCGAACCCACACAGCACGAGGAACTCGTTCACGCGATGGCCCTCGAGCAGCGGCGAGCGATCGACCGACTCGGACAGGAGCCAGGTCCGGCCGCCACCCGCGGTTCCTCGCAGCGAGCGCACGCCGGCCAGCCGAAGCGTGAGCGCTGAGCTGAACGACGGCGTGAGCGTCACGGCGTCCGTGGCGGAACCGCGCGCCGCGCGCCGCAGCCGACGCGCGTCCCGCCACACCGCGCGTCTTGGGCTCAGCGTGAAGATGCCGGCGTCGAGGCCCGCCATGCGGCAGACCGGTTCGAGCCAGGCGGGAACGACGAGGAGAGGCGGCGGCCGTCCGGCGGCGCGCTCGCGGGCGGCGCTTCGTTCGAGCGCCGGCAGCGCGAGAACGAGTTCGCCGAGGTGGTTCGGCGCGCGGACGACGAGACGTTGGGGCGCGGCCGCCACGCCGGGCACGCCGGGCATGGCGGGCGCGATCATGGCGCGGTCGCCACGGCGGGCACGGCGGTCGCGATCATGGCGCGGTCACCGTGCGTCTCAGTCACCGACCTGGAGGACGGCCAGGAAGGCTTCCTGCGGGATCTCCACCGATCCGACCTGCTTCATGCGGCGCTTCCCTTCCTTCTGTTTCTCGAGCAGTTTCCGCTTCCGCGTGATGTCGCCGCCGTAGCACTTCGCGGTCACGTTCTTCCGCAGCGCCTTCACGGTCGTCCGCGCCACCACGTCGTTGCCGATCGCCGCCTGGATGGCGACCTCGAAGAGCTGGCGAGGAATGAGTTCCTTCAGCTTCGACGCGATTTTCCGGCCGTAATCATGCGCCTCTTCGCGGTGGACGACCACGCTCAGCGCATCGACCGGGTCGCCGTTGAGCAGGATGTCGAGCTTGACGACGTCGGAGATGCGGTAGCCCGCAAGTTCGTAGTCGAGCGCCGCGTACCCGCGCGACACTGATTTCAGCCGGTCGTAGAAGTCGAGCACGATCTCGGCGAGCGGGATGTCGTAGCGGAGTTCAACGCGCGCGGAATCGAGATACTGGAGCGTCTTGTACTCGCCGCGCCGATCATGGCACAGCCCCTGGATCCCGCCGATGTAGTCGGCGGGCGACACCACGTGCACGTGGACGTACGGCTCGGCGATCGATTCGATGCGGCCGCGGTCGGGCATCTTGCTCGGGTTCTCGACCTTGAGGACGGTCCCGTTGGTGAGGGTGACGTGGTATTCGACGTTGGGAACCGTCGTCACCAGGTCGAGATCGAACTCCCGCTCGAGGCGCTCCTGCACGATCTCCATGTGCAGCAGGCCGAGGAACCCGCAGCGGAAGCCGAAGCCGAGCGCCTGCGAGGTCTCCGGGTCGTAGTGCAGGCTCGCGTCGTTGAGCTGCAGGCGCTCGAGCGCGTCGCGCAGCTCCTCGAACTTGTCGGAGTCCGACGGATAGAGCCCCGCGAACACGACCGGCTGCGCCTCCTGGTAGCCGGGCAGCAACTCGTCGGCTCGATCCTCGGCGTCGAGCAGCGTGTCCCCCACCTTCGTGTCGCCGATCTTCTTGATCTGCGCCGTCAGGTAGCCGACTTCGCCGGTCTCGAGCTTCCCGGTGGGTTGATAGCCGAGCCGCAGGTAGCCGACCTCGTCCACCTCGTACTCGGCGTCGGTCGCGCCGAAGCCGATCTGCTGGCCCGCGCGGAGCGTTCCGTCGACCACCCGCACGAACGGCACAGCGCCGCGGTACTTGTCGTAGATCGTGTCGAAGATGAGCGCCCGCAGCGGCCCCTCGGGATCGCCAGTCGGCGCCGGGACGCGCGCCACGATCGCCTCGAGCACCGCCTCGATTCCCTCGCCGGTCTTGGCCGAAGCGAGCAGGACGTCCTCCGGTTCGATCCCGATCAGGTCGCAGATCTCTTCGCGGCGGCGTTCCGGCTCGGCCGCGGGCAGGTCGATCTTGTTGATCACCGGGATGATCTCGAGGCCGGCGTTCAGGGCGAGGAAGAGGTTCGAGATCGTTTGGGCCTGCACGCCCTGGCTGGCGTCCACGATCAGCAGCGCGCCCTCGCACGCCTCGAGGCTCCGGCTCACCTCGTAGGTGAAGTCCACGTGTCCCGGCGTGTCGATCAGGTTCAGCTGGTAGTCCGCACCGTCGGAGGCTTGGTACGGCAGGCGGATCGCGTTCAGCTTGATTGTGATTCCGCGCTCCCGCTCGAGGTCCATCGAGTCGAGCATCTGCTCCTTCAGCTGCCGCTTCTCGACGGCGCCGGTATGCTCCATCAGGCGGTCGGCCAGGGTCGACTTGCCGTGATCGATGTGCGCGATGATCGCGAAGTTCCGCAGGTGAGACTGTTTCATGGCGTTCGTCAGACCTCCACCGTCAGGCCGTCGAACGCCGGGCGCACGCCGTCGGGCAGGCGGGCCTCGGCGTCGGCGTGCTCGACCTTGTGGGTCAGGTGCGTGAGCCACGTGTGCTCCGCGCCGATCCGTTCGGACACGGCGACCGCCTCCTCGACCGTGAAGTGCGTCGGATGGAGTTTCCCGAACCACAGCGCGTTGATCACCAGCGTGCGCACCCCGTCCAGCAGATCCCACGCGTCCTCCGGCACGCGCTTGGCGTCGACGATCACCGCGAGATCGCCCGTCCGGAAGCCGTAGCTGGTGTAGGACCCGTGCGGATACCCGATGACGCGCAGCGGAATGCCGGCCGCGCGGATCTCGTCGCGGTCTTCGAACAGGACCAGGTCGAGCCCGGGGATCGTCGTGCCGGGACGGCTCGCCGCGTCCGGTCCGAGGAAGTAGGCGAAGCGCTCCCGCATCTCGTCTTCGTAGTGGGCCGCCACGTGCAGCGGCAGCGTGGAGTGGCCGTGCGCGGCGAACACGCGAAGGTCGTCGATCCCGTGCACGTGATCGGCGTGCGGATGCGTAAGGAACACCGCGTCCACCCGGCCGACGCCCGCGGCGAGCATCTGCAGGCGCAGCTCCGGCGGTGTATCGACGAGCAGCGTGCCGCTATCCGCCTCGAGCAGAAGCCCGTGCCGAAATCGCCGATTGCGAGAATCGCCGGACGTGCACACGTCGCAGCCGCATCCGATGACCGGGATGCCGAAGGACGTCCCGGTGCCGAGAAAGGTCAGCTTCACGCGTCTTCCTCGGCCAGCGTCTCGATCCGCATGTAGTTGGTCGTGCCGGGCTCGTGGAACGGGAAGCCGGCCGTCACCACGAACGGGTCGCCGGGTCGTCCGAGGTCGGTCGCGAGCGCGTACCGCCGCGCCTCGGCGACCATCGCGTCATAGTCGAGGCCGTCACGCGAGAGGATCGGGATGACGCCCCACGCGAGCGCCATCTGGTTGCAGGTGATCTCCTCGTCGGTGACGGCGAGGATCGGCACCCGGAGCCTCTGGGCCGACACCACCCACGCGGTGAAGCCGCTCCGCGTGAGCGTCACCACGAACGGGGCGCCGAGGCGGGCCGTGGCCTCGGCCGCGGCGCCGGCGATCGCGCCCGCCACCGTGTGATGCACCTGGGAAAGGACGCCGCGGTTCGGATCAAGGCCCGGGTCCCCGAGCTGACGCTCGCGCTCGATGCGGCGGATCACCCGGTCCATGGTGCGCACCGACTCGACCGGGTAGGCGCCCGAAGCGGTCTCCGCCGACAGCATGACGACGTCCGTCCCGTCGACCAGCGAGTTGGCGACGTCGGAGACCTCGGCGCGCGTCGGCCGCGGGGCGGTGATCATCGACTCCAGCATCTGCGTCGCCGTGATTCCCAGTTTCGCCATCTCGCGCGTGAGGCGGAGTACGCGCTTCTGGACGATGGGCACCTCCTCGAACGCCATTTCTACCCCGAGGTCGCCGCGCGCGACCATGACGCCGTCCGCGATCCGCAGAATCTCGCCGAGATGATCGAGCGCCTGCTCCTTCTCGATCTTCGCGATGAGCAGGGCGCGGCCGCCGACCAGGTCGCGCAGTTCCATCATGTCGCGGGCGCGGCGGACGAAGCTGAGCGCCACGTAGTCGACGCCGAGCTTCAAGCCGGCCTCGAGGTCGTCTCTGTCTTTCGGCGTCAGGCTGGGCGCCGCGAGATCGGTCCCGGGCAGGTTGATGCCCTTGTTCGCGTGGAGCACGCCGTCGTTGGCCGCCGTCAGGTGGACCCATCCACCGACGATGGCGGTCACCTCGAAGGCGAGCGCCCCGTCGTCGAGCAGGACGGGATCCCCTACCGATAGATCCTCGCCGATCGATGCCCAGCTGCTCGGAACGACGGGAAGGTCGGGATGCGCGGCGGCAGCCTCGGCCGCCTCGCTGTCGGCGACGAGGAGGTACTCGCCCCCCTCGACGATCTCGAGTCCCTGCTCGGGGAGATCTCCGATCCGCAACTTGGGACCCTGTAGATCCACCAGCACCGCAAGCGGGCGTTCCGCGCGCACCGCCGCGGCGCGGGTCATGCGGACCGCCTCCTCCGCGTCGGCGTGCGAGCTGTGCGAGAAGTTGATGCGCACGCCGTCCATGCCCGCCTCGACCATGCGGTCGAGGGTGGCGGGGTCGCGGCTCGCGGGTCCGATCGTGCAGAGTATGCGGGCCCGGCGGAACGGCCTCTGGTCAGTCATCTATCCTTCGTGCAGCCGTCTGCGGAAGTAATGATCGCTTCGAAACGGATCGAATTCGGGAGTGGTACAGGATGTTCAGAGGCACAGCTTAGCACGCGCCGGGGGGTGGCGCGACGTGGAGCGGCAGGCTGTGTAAGGCCCGCCGACCCGGTTGAATGCCGGGCCGGCGCACGGTCGAACTCTGCGTCAGGCGGTCATGCGTACGTCGATGGTCAGCTCGGGCCGATGCGCCGCGATCCACCGATGGATCGTCGTCAGCATGCCGAGCGTCAGATCGTCGAGCGCGCCGGCTTCGAGGCCCGGAATGACGCAGGCCGCGGCCCGACGGAAGAGATACGTCTTCTGGACGGAGCGCTGCTGGGCGCTGAGCTCCGTTCCCCCCGGCACGTCGGGGATCGGCTCGAGCAGGCGCCGATAGCTGAAGACCTCGCGCGGCGCGAAATCGGTGGGGATCCGATACGAAAGGCCGGCGAACTCGAAGGTTCCGTCTCCGCTGATGTGCAGAGCATCCGCCATTACTCACTCCTGGTCCGGGTGTCGGCAGTTGGAGCGTCGCGGCAGCGGCGCCGTCGCCGTTTCCGGCGATGCGCAAGCGACGGGAACCACGCTCCAGACATGATCCCGCCTGGCGCCGGCCGCCATGTGCGACCGCCCGGCCTTTCCATCCCGCAGAAATCCCGAATCCACAAGATCTGGGGCCA
>JBPCJZ010000079.1:0-5817 GCA_051004775.1 Gemmatimonadota bacterium | reverse complement strand
AGCCGCAGGTACCGGCGCGGGCGCCTCACTCGGTAAGGGTGAAGGTGCTGCTGGACGCGCTGGTCACCGGAAACACCATGCCCTGCGCGACTACCGCCAGGTCGCCCTCCGCCGCCGTCTCCTGCGAAACGTGTAGGACGACTCCGCGTGCAGGATCCCAGGCGTAGGTCGTCCGCGCCGTTCCGCTGGAGTTCACTTCGACCTCGCCGGGGGCGCCCGGCGGCGTTCCGGACGCCGACTGCGACACCGCGCCTTCCGCAACGATGGTCCGGGCAGGACGACCCTCCCACTCCGTGCCGGGGACGAAGCTCGCGGTACCCTCGAAAGTGGATTCGCCCTCGAGCCCGCCACCGGCCCTGGTCGTGCGGGTTACGGGCCACGCTTCCTCGGTCGGCGCGCCGCCAGGCGGCAACGGGACCGCGAGGGGACCGATCATCTGCCCCAGGGCTTCGCCGCTGAGACCGGGAACCGGCGCCTCGAACTCCGGCGCTTCGGTGACGTGGACGCTGCCGGCCGAGTCGACTACGCCGCGGATCGGCTGGTTGAGAAAGGCGCCGGGATCGACGGGCCCGCCACCCGTCAGCTCGAAGGACTCGAACACGACGGTGAACGGCACGCCGGTCGGCGAGGGCTGGCCGTACTCCAGCGTGAATGTGGCGGCCGAAGTGCTCTCCACCTTCTGCTCGCCTCCGCCCGGTATGGTGATCAGGGTGCTGTTCTCCGACTCCATGACGTAGCGCAGCGGGCCCGCACCGCCGCCGAGCACATAGATCGGTTCGGGCGCCGGGGTTCCGCCTCCGCACGCGAGAAGGAGGGTCGGAAGGAGCAACGTCGCAATGGAGTCACGAGCAGCGTCCGCGAGTCGGTGCATCTATCCTCGTCTGGTTGGAGTTGACCGGGGCGAGCGTCTCAAACATAACGCGCAAAACCCCGACCGGTCCAACGACCGGTCGGGGCTGCTTCAAACCTGGAGGCGGTCAGGCCTCGGGCGGTCCGGGATCAGTTCCGGCGCAGGCGAATCGCGTCGATCAGGATTCCCTGGTCGTCTCCGCCGTTGTGCGAGAGCGTGACCTTTCCGCTCGTCGCCGTGGCGACGGTGAAGTCGTAGCCGCGGATCTCGAACGGCTCCTGCCAGTCGAGCGTGATCTCGCGCGTGAAGACGGTGCCCACCCCCATGGTGAGCGTGTCGATCTGGTCTTCCTGGTTGTTGCCCGCCATGACGAACTCGAGCGTGTAGTTGCCGGCCGACAGATCGTACGCCTGCTTCGTTTCCATGCTGCCGGCGTTGGAGCAGCTACCGTCGAGGTCCATGTACACGCCGTTGCCCGGCAGCGGGTTCGTCGCGCCGGGTCCGTGCAGATCGACGCACCCCTCGGTCACGTTCCACAGGGACCAGCCGACGTAGTTCGACATCCCGGTGCCACCGTTCTCGGAGTCGATGTCGTCCTGGAAGATGCGCGCCGCGGGCGGGATCTCCGGCAGATCCGGCGGATCGCCCGTGCCTCCTCCTCCGCCCCCGCCACCTCCACCGCCGCCTCCACCACCACCGCCATCAGGACCGGTTGAATCTCCGCCGCAGGCGGCGAACGCGAGCGCACCCAGCATGAGCAGCAGGTGACGTGAGGTTCCCTTCATGTGCCACATATTCCAGCTCCTATGAATTTCGTCTGCGCGATTCCCGACCACCGACCACCGTCGAAGCAAGTCCAGTGCCGATCGCACGTTCTCGCGAATCGACCGGCCGGACGGCCCGATCCATGCATACAGGACGGTACATGGTGCGCGGCCCGTTGCGCCAGCGCCACATCGGCACGACGATCAGTATCGGATGGCCGAAACGACCCTGCGACGGGGTACGGGTAGCCGACGGGAGACCCGCATCCGCGCGATTTCGAACCAGTGATGAAATGGAACCCCACATGGTCCCTTCGCGATCCATGCGATATCTAGCCGGTCTCCTGATGCTGCCGGCGGCTGCGCTGCTGGCGCCCGATTCAGCTGCGGCCCAGGAGGCTTCGACGATGCTGGTGCGCGTGCAGTCGGGTGGTCAGCCCGTCGCCGGCGTCGAATTCACGGTACAGGTCGACGGAAGCCTTCGCGTGCTCGCGACGAGCGGCGCCAGCGGCCTCGCCGTCGTCGACTTCGTCCGCGCCCCCTTCACCGCTCGCGCGCCCGTGTCGGTCAATGTCGTGACTTGCGGGGATGCGCGGTCCGTGCTGTTCTCGCCTGCCGCCGGGCCGGCGCCCGTCACGGCCGCGCGTTGCTCGTCCACCAATGTCGGCAGCGTCGTCTGGTATCGGACCGAGCGCTCGGTGATCACGCTCGGTGACCCGCCGTCGCTCAGTTCCACGACCGCAACGCGTGTGACCGAGTCGCGAACGGGCCTCCGCGTCCAGGCCGGGCCGCTGGCCTCTCTCGTCCTCGGAAGCGAGCTCGACGAGATCGGTGCGGGATTCGGGGGCGAGGCGCAGGTCGGCATGGACTTCGACGGCGGCTTCGGGCTGGGCCTGGCGGTGTCGCTGGCGCGGCACGACATACAGGGGCTGAACGAATCGTTGTACCGCTGGGCCATCGTTCTCGAACCTCGGTACTCCTTCGACCGGCCTACGTCGCGCTCGCGACCCTACGTCTCCGCGCAGCTCGGCCGGCAGATCTTCGACTACCAGTCGGGCGCCGGCCTGCTCACCGAGAAGGGCTGGAGCTACGGCGCGGGAGGCGGGATCGTCTTTCCGCTCGTCTACGATCTCCAGTTCGACCTGGGCGCTCAGTTCGCCTTCGTCTCGGTGGGAGTGGCGGATTTCGATCTGCCGAATCGGTCGGGAAGCCTGCTCGAACTCGTCGGTTCCCTCCGCTTCTGATCTGAAGCGGAGCGGTCCACGATCGGACCGGAAGTTGCGCATACCCCTGGCAGGCGGGAGGCCCGCGAGCCTCCCGCCACCGGGCCGACAACGTCATCACCCTTGACGGATGCGAGTGCGCAACATGTTATACTATCGACCTTTACACGTTTTCTTTTGCGGGTTGTCCGCGCACTCGACCTCTCATCCGGCAGGCCCTCTGGCGGGGGTATCGGGCTGATGGACACGTGCCACAGCCGGACCAGCAGACAGGGCGCGATGACCGGTGCCGGCCGTCTCTCCGGCCTCCTGATCCGTGCGCCGTTCGGCACCCGCGATGCAGAGATTCTGACTCCGGACGCGCTCGGTTTCCTCCAGACGCTGGTGCGACACCACCGCGGCCCGATCCGCTCCGCCCTCTCCCGGCGCGGCGAACGACGCCACGAACTCGCCGCTGGCGCCCGGCTCGACTTCCTGCCGGAGACCCGCCGGATACGCGAAGCCGATTGGCGGGTGGCGCCCGTCCCCGCTTGCCTGGAGCACCGCACGGTCGAGATCACGGGTCCGGTGGCCCGGAAAATGATCATCAATGCCCTGAACTCGGGGGCGGACGCCTTCATGGCCGACTTCGAGGACTCCAACTCGCCCACGTGGAGCAACTGCATCGAGGGCCAGGTCAACCTGCGCGACGCCGTGCGGCGTACGATCACCTTTCACGACCCCGTGCGGGATCGCCACTACGCGCTCGAATCCGACACCGCCACGCTGTTCGTTCGGCCGAGGGGGCTGCATCTCTTCGAACATCACGTCGTTCTCGATGGCCGGCCGATCCCGGCGGCGCTGTTCGACTTCGGCCTGTTCTTCTACCACAACGCCCGGGAGCTGGTACGGACGGGCACCGGTCCGTTCTTCTACCTTCCGAAGCTCGAGAGTCACCTCGAGGCCCGGATCTGGAGCCGGGTCTTCAGCCACGCCGAGGCCCTGGCCGGGCTCCCCGAAGGGACGATCAAGGCGACCGTCCTGATCGAAACGCTGCCCGCCGCCTTCGAGATGAACGAGATCCTCTGGGAGCTGCGGCGCCATTCCGCGGGTCTGAACTGCGGGCGCTGGGACTACATCTTCAGCTTCATCAAGTCGCGGCGTGAGGACGCCGACGCCGTGCTGCCGGATCGCTCGGCCGTCGACATGGGACAGCCGTGCATGCGCGCGTACACGCGCCTGGCGATCCAGACGGCGCATCGGCGGGGCGCACACGCCATGGGAGGGATGGCCGCCCAGATCCCGATTCGGGACGATCCGGCCGCCAACGACGAGGCGCTGGGGCGTGTCCGGGCCGATAAGCTGCGCGAAGCGCGAGACGGGCACGACGGCACCTGGGTAGCGCATCCCGGACTGGTCTCCGTCGCGCGCGACGCCTTCGCCGAGGCGATGTCGGGGCCGAATCAACTCGACGTAATTCCGCCTGGGCCGGTCGCCGCGTCGGATCTGCTGCGGGTACCCACGGGAACGCGTACGGAAGAGGGCCTGCGACTCAACGTGCGGGTCGGCCTCCGCTACCTGGAGGCCTGGCTCATGGGTTCGGGCGCCGTCCCCCTCTACGGCCTCATGGAAGACGCCGCGACCGCGGAGATATCGCGCACCCAGATCTGGCAGTGGATCCGGCATCGAGCCCTGCTGGACGACGGCCGGCCGGTCACGACGGCGCTGGTGCGCGAGATCATCGACGATGAACTCGCCCGCATCCGCCACGAGGTGGGCGCCGAACGGTTCGACGACGGCCGCTTCGCGACCGCACGGTCGCTGTTCGATCGCCTGTGCTGCTCCGAATGCTTCGAAGAGTTCTTGACCAACCCCGCGTATGACGCCCTGGAACGGAGGACCTGATGATCTCGATCGCCAATTCCGAAGACTACGCAGCCGATCGGCCCGACCGCTGGGACGGGGTCAGGCGGCCGTACTCCGATGCCGACGTGGACCGGCTTCGCCCGTCCATCCTCGTCGAACACACGCACGCGACCGTCGGGGCGCGGCGGCTGTGGGATCTCCTGCACGATCGAGACTACATCGCCGCCCTCGGCGCTCTCACCGGGGGCCAGGCGGTGCAGCAGGTGCGCGCCGGCCTCGAGGCGATCTACCTGAGCGGGTGGCAGGTGGCGGCCGACGCCAACCTCGCCGGCGACACCTATCCGGATCAGAGCCTCTACCCGGCTAACAGCGCGCCACAGCTCGTGCGCCGGCTCAACCGGGCGCTCGCCCGGGCGGATCAGATCGAGCGCGCGGAAGGCTCGGCGGAGGGCACGTGGTGGCAGGTGCCGATCGTGGCGGACGCCGAGGCCGGCTTCGGCGGACCGCTGAACGCCTTCGAACTCATGAAGGGGATGATCGAAGCCGGTGCGGCGGCGGTTCACTTCGAAGACCAGCTTTCGTCCGAGAAGAAGTGCGGCCACCTGGGAGGCAAAGTGCTCATCCCGACGTCGCGCTTCATCCAGACGCTCGTCGCCGCCCGGCTCGCGGCCGACGTGCTCGGCGTGCCCTCGGTGATCATCGCGCGCACCGACGCGCAGAGCGCCCGGCTGCTCATGTCGGACATCGATCCGGTCGACCATCAGTTCATGACCGGGGACCGTACCGCGGAAGGCTTCCATCGCATCACGGGGGGCCTCGACTGCGCCATCGCGCGCGGCCTGGCCTACGCCCCGTTCGCCGACCTTCTCTGGTGCGAGACCTCGACGCCCGATCTCGACGAGGCGCGCATCTTCGCGGAAGCGATCCATGCCGAGTTCCCGGGCAAGCTGCTCGCCTACAACTGCTCTCCCTCGTTCAACTGGAAGCGCAACCTCGACGACGCGACGATCGCGAAGTTCCAGCGCGAACTCGGGGCGATGGGCTACAAGTTCCAGTTCGTGACGCTGGCCGGCTTCCACGCCCTCAACCACGGCATGTTCGACCTGGCGCGTGGCTACGCCTCGGAGGGAATGAC
>JBPCJZ010000078.1:0-5648 GCA_051004775.1 Gemmatimonadota bacterium | reverse complement strand
TCCGCCTCGAGTTCGACAGCGAGATGCCGTACTCGAGAATCGGCTCGCACGCGATCCGCCTCGACCTGTCCGGCACTCCCGAGGGCGACTACGACCTCGCGATCCGGGTGGTGGACCGGGCGACCGGCACTCCCAGCCTCCCCGCCGTCACGCCGATCCGGGTCGGACGCTGATACCGGCGGAGGGGAAAGTTGAAGGCCCCTCCCCGGCGACGTACCTTTCGTTGCCGGTATTTCGACGGACTTCTTGTGTGACGGCCGGTCGATTCCGCTAAACGGAGGCACGATGAGACGCTACATGACGCTGCCGATTGCCTTGCTATTGTTCTTCGTGGCGACGGGTTCCGCCTCCGCGCAGGAGCACGTCGCGTCGGTCGACGCGCTGGACGCGGTCGTGGTGGAGCACACGACTACCCTCGCGGCCGATCGCGCCGAGTTGCGCGCGTTCCTGGCCCGCCCTGCCGTGGCCGACATCGCGGCGCGGGCCGGCATCGACATCGTGACGGTCCGGACGGCCGCGGCCGTGCTCGGCGCCGACGAAGTACGCGAGATCTCCATGCAGGTCGGCCAACTCGACGCGGCGCTGGCCGGAGGCGATTCCGTCGTGATCTCGACGACGGCGATCATCCTCGCGCTGCTCATTCTCATTCTCGTCCTGGTCATCTGACCCTGAAGTCCACCGCGGCCGGCCGACTCCGGCCGGCCGCCATTCTTCTCGCCGCGCTCTTTCCCACTCCCGCGTCGGCGCAGGAATCCCCCGCCGCGGGCCCCGCCGCCGCACCCGCCGGCGCGACCGTCCTTGACGTTCCATATCTGCCGCAGAGCGAACTCCTGTGTGGCGGGGCCGCGTCTTCCATGGTGCTTCGCTACTGGGGGATGGTGGGCGTCCGGCCGGACGACTTCGCGTTCCTGGTCAGCGAGGCGCGCGGAGGGATGGGCGCCGAGGAGCTTGCCGACTACATCAGGGCCCTCGGCTGGGACGCGCACCTCCTGCGCGGACGATTCGCCGAGGTGCAGCGCCACGTCCGGCTCGGACGCCCGCTGATCACCCTGGTCGAAGCCGCGCCCGGCCGGTTTCACTACGTCGTGATCGTCGGGGAAGCCGGCGAAGAACTCGTGCTGCACGATCCCGCGGAGACGCCGTTTCAGCTCGTCTCCCGCGGCGAGCTCGAGCGTAGATGGACTGAGACCGGCGGGCTCACGCTCCTGATCCTGCCGCGCCCCGGTTCCGGGACGAATGTCCGGCCGGGGGACGACGCAACACCCGACCGACGGGCCGGAGGAGCGCGCGACCCGACGGCCGACCCAATGGCCGAGGGATCGCCCGACCGAACGGCTGACGGGGCGCCCGGCGATACCGCGGGGCAGCTCTCACCTGGTTGTCACGCACGGCTCGCGAGAGGGCTGCGGTCCGCGGCCGCGGGCGACCTGGAGGAGGCCGGCGAACTCCTGGGCCAGGGAGAATGCGCGAGCGAACCCGAGTTTCTCCGCGAGTTCGCGGGCCTGCGCTTGCGGCAGGGCCGCGCTGCCGAGGCCGTCGCCCCGGCCCGGAGCGCCGTAGCCGGGCTGGCCGATGATTCTCACGCCGCGCGCACGCTCGGCACGGCCCTGTTCGTCACGGGGGAGCCGGCCGACGCACTGGCGGCCTGGAACCTGGCGGGCGAGCCGACCATCGACCTGGTGCGGATCGCCGGGCTCCAGCGGGTCGGCCACCGGCCGGCGGCCCGGCTCCTCGGCCTGCGCGGAGGCGACCTTCTAACGCCGCGCGCCATCGCCCTGGCCCGCCGGCGACTGGCCGACCTGCCGGCCGCCGCCTTCACGCGGGTGGACTACCTCCCGACCGGGGGCGGGCGGGCGGACGTCGTCGCGGGGGTCTTCGAGCGGCCGGGCCTGCCCCTGGCGCCCATCGCCCTCGCGGCTACCGGCATCCGCGCGGCGATCTACCGCGAGATCTCTCTGACGGCGGTCTCCCCTGTCGGCGCGGGAGAGACGTGGAGCGCGGCCTGGCGCTGGTGGGACAACCGGCCGGCCGTCTCGTTCCGGTTCGCCGCGCCGGCGGCCGCCGGCCCCGCCGGAACCTGGTCGCTCGAGGCCGGATGGGAGGAAGAGACCAGCCGTCTATCGGCCGTCGCCGAGCGGTCGGTCGAGGAGCGCCGGGGCGTCGTCGCCGGCCTCTCCCACTGGCTGAGCCCCACGTGGCGCGGAGAGGCCCGGCTCGGCTACGACCGGTGGGACGTCGCCGGGCCCCGCCTGCGGGTGGGGCTCACGGCCGAGGTTCGCCCGTTCGCCGACCATTTCAGCGTGGCCGCCGACTATGATCGATGGACCCCGGTCGGTGAGGGTCGGGGCTTTGGCCGGGCGGCCGGGCGCATCGCGTACCGGAGTTCCGCCTTCGGCCCGGCGCTTTCCCTCACGGCTCGCGCCGCGGTCCGTTCCGTCGAAGCGGCGGGCCCGCGAACGCTGTGGCCGGGAGCGGGCACCGGCATCGCGCGTCCCGACTTGCTGCGAGCCCACCCCCTGCTCGAGGACGGCGTGATCGAGGGCGTGGCGTTCGACCGCAACCTGGCCGCCGGCGGCGTGGAGCTCACGAGGTGGTTCGACGTGGCCGGGGCGGCGCGCGTCGGGGCGACGCTGTTCGTCGATGCGGCACGGAGCTGGGGCAATCGCCCGATCGCGTCGCGGGTGGATGTCGGCGGGGGGATCCGCCTCGGGCCTCCCGGAGCCGGGCCAGCGCTGCGCGTCGATCTGGCGCGGGGAGTGTCGGACGACGAGTGGGCCCTGTCGGCCGGTTGGGTTGCTGGCGCGTTCTAGGGGGCGGCGGCCTTCCGGTCGCCGCCCTCCGAGAACTCAACTCAGGCCGGCAGCGCCAGCGCCGGCGCGTCGACCCAGCCGATGTCGATATCGAGATCCGGGTCCACCGAATCGCGGTCGTTCATCCACATGAGCAGGATCACGACCAGCGCGACCACGAGTACACCGACGATCATCGCGTTCTTGTTCAAAGCCCGCCTCCCTGGGTGAGATGGCCGGCGAAGGCGACCTGCCCCGCCGGACTGCTCGAAAACTAGGGGTGAACGTCGGCCGGGCGCCAGACGGGGCCCCGCCGGGCTACCACTCGTCGTCTTCGTCGTCTTCGTCGTCCAGCAGGTCGTCGAGATCGTCATCGTCATCGTCATCGTCGTCCCAGTCGAGATCATCGAGGTCGTCATCGTCGTCGTCATCGTCGATGTCCCAGTCCTCGTCCTCGACCTCGTCCTCGTCGCCGTCGCCGTCGATATCCCACTCGGGCTTCGCGGCGACGATTTCCCAGGCCGGAAGCTCCGTCTCCGCCTGGACCTGATCCGCCAGCATCGTCAGCATGGAACCACTCCTGTTAGACCGGAAGAAAGCGAGCTGCAATCGCTTTCTATCCAACCGACAGAAGCATGTCAAGCGACGGGAGTAGCAGGCCGGTCAGCCGGTTCCACCCGCCGTCTCGATGGCGCGGCGATCGCGCTTGCGCTCGTGCGCCTTGAGGGCGCGTTTTCGCAGGCGGATGGCGTCGGGTGTGACTTCGACCAGTTCGTCCTCGGTGATGAACTCGAGGGCGAATTCGAGGGTGATCTCGCGGGGCGGCTCCAGCAGGATGGCGTCGTCGGCGCCGGAGGCGCGCATGTTCGTCAGCTTCTTCCCCTTCGTGACGTTGACCTCGAGATCGTTCTCGCGCGCGTTTTCCCCGACGATCATCCCGTCGTAGACGGCTTCGCCCGGACCGATCAGCATCCGGCCGCGCTCCTGCAGGTTGAACAGCGAGAACGCGGTGGCGGCGCCCTCCGCCATCGACACGAGCGCCCCCGCCTTCCGACTCTCGATGTCGCCGGCCCATGGCGCGTAGTGCGAGAACTGGCGGTGGAGTGTACCCTCTCCCCGCGTGTCCGTGAGGAACTCGTTGCGGTACCCGGTCAGGGCGCGCGTGGGGACCAGGAAACGGAGGCGCGTCAGGCCGCTCTCGCCCCGGTGCATGTCCTGCATCTCGCCACGCCGTTCGCCGAGGTGCTGAATCACGATCCCGGTCATCGTCTCCGGCACGTCGGCGACGACCTCCTCCCACGGCTCTTCCACCCCGCCCTCCTCGCCGGGCCGCGTGATGACGCGCGGCCGTCCTACTGCGAACTCGAAACCGTCCCGGCGCATCTGCTCCATCAGGATCGTCAGGTGGAGTTCGCCCCGGCCGGACACCCGCAGCCGGTTCGGGTCCTCCGTGTCCTCGACGCGGAGGGCCACGTTCGACAGGGTCTCGCGGTTCAACCGTTCGCGGATCTGGCGGGACGTGACGAACTGGCCGGAGCGCCCCGCGAAGGGCGACGTGTTGGGCTGCATCTCGATCGACAGCGTCGGCGGCTCGACGGCGATGCCCGGCAGTCGGGTCGGCTCCTCCGGGTTACAGAGCGTCGCGCCGATTTCGGCCCCTTCGACGCCTGAGATCGCGACGATCTCCCCTGCCACCACCTCCTCGACCTCCACGCGGCCCAAAGCCTCGAACGCGAACAGCTTCGGCACCTTCACCGGGGCCCGCGGCGCGTCGAGCTCGAGCGGCCAGGCCACGACCGTCTCGCCCACGCACATGCTACCGCGCTCCACCGTGCCGATCGCGAGGCGGCCCAGGTAAGGAGAGTAGTCGAGCGTCGAGACGAGCATCTGGAACGGCTCGGCGGGATCGCCGGCGGGCGCCGGCACGCGGCTGGCCACCGTCTGGAACAGCGCCTGGAGGTCGCCCGGCCTGTCGTCCGGCTCCCGGCCCGCCCAGCCCTCGCGGGCAGAGGCATACAGGAACGGCGCGTCGAGCTGGTGGTCGTCCGCCTCGAGGTCGATCAGCAGTTCGAGCACCTCGTCGTGGACACGGATCGGATCGGAGTCGGTCCGGTCGACCTTGTTGATGATCACGATGGGCTGGAGCCCGAAGGACAGCGCCTTGCGGGTGACGAACCGCGTCTGCGGCATCGGACCCTCGAAGGCGTCGACCAGCAGCAGCACGCCATCCACCATGCGGAGAATCCGCTCTACCTCGCCGCCGAAGTCGGCGTGCCCGGGCGTGTCCACGAGGTTGAACTTGTAGTCGGCGCCTTCGGGCGACTTCCAGCGCACCGCCGCGTTCTTCGAAAAGATGGTGATGCCCCGTTCCCGTTCGATCGGGTTCGAGTCCATCACGCGCTCTTCGAGCCGCTGGCCCGCCCGGAACGTGCCGGTCTGGCGCAGCATCTGGTCGACGAGCGTCGTCTTCCCGTGATCGACGTGCGCGATGATGGCGATGTTGCGGATCTCGTACGACATATATGCGGCGACCACCGTTCTCGAGGCCCGATCATCGGGCCGATGCTGGTTCGGAAATACGAAGGGCCACGTCCGGCGCGGGGGTCCCGCGAGGGCGTGTACACGTGCGTACGGTCTCTCCGACTGTACCCATGTACACGTAGAGCGTTACAGCCGTACTGCGCGTCCTTCCTCGTCCGGCTCAACGTGAAAGCCGGGGGAATCTTATAGCCGAATGCGGCCAAAAGCGACCTGATCGCCTCGAAGCTGACCGGGCGGCCGCTGGACGCGGCGGACGTCGAGGCGCTGGAGGAAATCCGGCGACTCTCCGGAGCCGACTGAGCAATCCAGCGTCCCCCC
>JBPCJZ010000077.1:0-5553 GCA_051004775.1 Gemmatimonadota bacterium | reverse complement strand
CGGAAAGTCTGAGCCATCTCGAACTGCTTCAGCTCGTCGCGCGAGAAGACGACGAGGCGCCGGACGTCGGGGTATCGTTCGAGCAGGGTCCGGACGAGAGCCTTTCCGAGCGACCCCGTACCCCCGGTGATGAGGATGGATCTACCGTTCAGCACGTGATTCCTCCGCTCGGGAATCGCGGATCCTCAGGCCCCTACCTCGGAGGGACCACCGCGCAGATGCTGCGCCTTCCGTGCCCCCCCCGCGCGTGCGTCCGCCTCCGCCGGCGCGGCCGCGGCCGCATCGACCCGGCGGCCTCGACCCATCGCGCTCGGCAGAACCTCGCGGGCGAGCACATCTAGCTCGGACGGCAGGTACGTTCCCCACGGTCGCCGGACCGTCAGCCAGCCTTCTAGCTTGCCCGTCGCATCGTCGATCAGCGGGAGCCGGGCTTCCCAGCTCACTTCTTCCGGATTGACGCCGGCGGCCTGCAGGGCATCGGCGCGGTGATCGCGTGCGGCGGCGAGGTCGATCACCTGGGAGCGTGACGACAGCGGCAGGCCGAGACCGACCCTCGACCGCCGCCAGGTCCAGGCGACCCGATCGGTGTCGCGTTCGTCGGACTCGCCGAGGAGGCGGATCTCCGCCTCGAGGAAGTCGGTCCGCTCGAACGCTCGGCCCAGTTCCTCGAGCGCCTCGGCCGGGCTGTCCATGCCGGCCATCACGTCGAGCGCCTCGCGCAGGGCGACGTTCTGCGCGATCGTGGATGACCGCCGCAGGCCACGCGCGATGGCGCGGCGCAACTCGAGCAGCTCCGGTACATGCAGCCGCTGCAACCCCACGAACGCGACGACGCCGAGGAAGATGTAGGCGATCCCGACGAGCCGGAGATTCGGCGACAGCAGGAGCAGGCTCGCCAGCGCGAGCATCGCGGAGAAGCCGAACGTGAGCAGCGCTACCTTCCGCGGCGAGTGGCCGAGCTTGGTCAGTCTGTGGTGGATGTGGCCGAGGTCGCGGGCGGCGATCGAGTCGCCCCGAATCACGCGCCGTACGATCGCGAGGCCCGTGTCGAGGAGCGGAAGGCCGAGCGACACGACGGGAATCGCCACGGCGAGCAGGGTGGCGGCCTTCGTCGACGTCGTCAGGCCAATGCCCGCGAGCAGGAAGCCGAGGGAGAGACTGCCGGCGTCACCCAGGTACACCGAAGCGGGCGGAAAATTGTGGAACAGGAAGCCTACCACGGCCCCCGCCACGACCGCGAGCACGTAAGCCACCATCGTCTGGCCCAGATAGATGCTGACCACGAACATCGCGAGGGTCGCCGTCAGTGCGGCGCCGCCAGCCACGCCGTCGGCGCCGTCGACCAGGTTGAACGCGTTTGTCAGAGCGACGAACCAGAACACCGTAATCAGCAGACTCGTCGGCGCGTACAGCTCGACATACCCGCCGGGAACGGCGAAGCCGTCGAAGCGGACACCCACCCACCAGACCGCGGCGGCCGTGAGGACCTGGAAGGCCAGCTTGACGCGAGGACGCAGTTCCTCGTGATCGTCCCAGACCCCCAGGATGACCATCGCGGCCGCCCCGCCGAGAACGCCCATGACGGGCGTCCGTTCGATCACGTGCCGGCTCCACTCGCCGAACATCAACCACAGCAGCGGACCCACCACGGTCACGGTCAGCAGGATTGCGATGCCACCGACCTTCGCCACCGGGGCCGCGCCGCTCAGGTGGCGCGGCGTTTCGGACAGGCCGAGCGCGGGCGCGAAGCGCCGGAGCGTCCACGTGAGCAGGAGCCCGACGCCCAGTGCGGCCACGAACGCGACGCCCAGCAGGATGGCATGCGAGTCGGGCGCCGAAAGGTGCGCGGCTTGGGCGGCAAAAAAACGGTCCATTGGCTCCGTAGGTGTTGCCTGATCGTGGGGGCGCGGGACAGGCGCGAAGACACGCTAGACGCCGGTACTCCCGATCGTCAAGAGCGTTGCCGGCCTCGCAGCGTATCATTCTTTGTCCGGAGGAAGTACCGTTGCGCCCTGCAGGCGTTCCGCGCGGACTTCCGTCGATATCGGAACCCCGCCCGTGCGCGGGGGGTGTCATATTGTTGTGGAGCGGCCGCTGGGGCCGTTCGGGGGCGGAGAGGGAGGCGAGGATGGACACACGGACGTCGGGCCGGGAATTCAGTCGCGTGGCTCAGATCGGCACGGCCCTGGCAATGTTGTGCGCGACCACGGCGAGCGCACAGACCACGGTACTGCAGGATCGGCAGCCGGTGGCTCGCGAGGCGGACGCGCCCCAGGCGGTCCCGACGGATGCCCCGAGGGAGGCACGGTCCGCGACAGGGGCCAGAGCCGAGGCCGTCGCGTCCCGCTATGCGGGCCCGCCGATCGAGATCGACGGAGCGCTGGATGACGCCGTTTGGCTGTCGGCGCAGTGGAGCCGGGACTTCCTCCAGAAGGATCCCGACATCGGGGCGGTCCCGACCCAGGCGACCGAGGTGGCCTTCGCCTACGACGCCGATGCGCTCTACATCGGCGCGCGCATGCATGACACCGAACCGGACCGGATAGTCGACCAGGTCACGCGGCGCGACCAGGGAGGCCGCGCGGATGTCATCGTGTTCTCGTTCGACACGTACAACGATCGCCGCACCGCCTACACGTTCGCGGTCACGGCGGGAGGCTCGCGATCGGACTGGTACCACCCGCAGGACCGGGAATACAACCGCGACCACACCTTCGATCCCGTCTGGGAGGCCCGGACGCGGATGGATTCCACCGGCTGGACGGTCGAGGCCCGCATTCCCTTCTCTCAACTCCGGTTCAACGAGGGGGCGGATGCGTGGGGGCTCAACATGAATCGGTGGCTCCCTTCTCGTAACGAAGATCTCTACTGGGTGGTCGTCCCGCGCGACGAGCCCGGGTGGTCTTCGCAGATGGGCAGGTTGAGTGGTCTCGCGGGGATCGAGCCCCATCGGCGGCTCGAGATCTCGCCATACATTGCCGGCAACGTTGCCGTGACGAGCGGCGCTCTGGTCGACCGGACCGATCCGTTCGCCTCGACGTCTGATTTCGTCGGCCGCGTCGGCGCCGATCTCAAGTACGGGCTCGGCCCGAACCTGACTCTCGACGCGACGGTGAACCCGGACTTCGGGCAGGTCGACGCCGACCCGGCGATCGTGAACCTCAGTGCGTTCGAGACCTTCTTTCCGGAGCGGCGTCCGTTCTTCACGGAAGGTTCGAGCCTCCTCACCGGCAGCAACCGCCCCGGTTACTTCTACTCACGCCGGATCGGCGCCTCGCCTCACGGGTTCGCGGGCGGGGACTTCAGCGACGTCCCGGACGTGACGACGATCCTCGGAGCCACGAAGCTGACCGGCCGGCTGGGGTCGGGCCTGTCGATAGGCGCCGTGACCGCGCTGACGGCGGCGGAGTCGGCCACGACCTACGACGCGGGCACCGAGACCTTCGACCAGGTCCAGGTGGAGCCGACGACGGGCTACGGAGCGGTACGGCTTCAGCAGGAGCTGGGGGA
Organism: Gemmatimonadota bacterium; assembly: GCA_051004775.1. Classification (GTDB taxonomy): domain Bacteria; phylum Gemmatimonadota; class Gemmatimonadetes; order Palauibacterales; family Palauibacteraceae; genus JARFPW01. The sequence goes on along the minus strand of JBPCJZ010000077.1, from coordinate 2,043 downwards.
GAACAGCTCCACCGTCGGATTCACGGGTACGGCCGTCGCACGATCGCTCGGCAGCGACGACCCGACGCGCGACATCCTGGGAACCTCCGCCTTCACCGGCGGCGGCGACTTCAACCTGCGGCTGGACGGCGGCACCTACGAAGTGAAGGGGCACGCGGGTCTCAGCTACGTGCGGGGCTCGGAAGAGGCGATCGGGTCCCTGCAGCGAAGGAGCGCCCGCTATTTTCAGCGCCCCGACCAGGATCACGTCTCCTTCGACCCCGCCCGGACCTCGCTGCTCGGCGGCACGGCGTCGCTGGCGATAGAAAAGAACGCCGGAGAGCACTGGCTGTGGAATGGGGGCGCGTGGATCGACTCCCCCGGCCTGGAGCTGAACGACCTGGGCCGCCTCAGCCGCGCAGACGACATCCAGTCGTGGGCCGGCCTCACGTACCGTGAGACGACGCCCGGGTCGATGTTCCGCAACTACAGCGCGAGCGTTCGCGCTCAGTCGGGATGGAACTTCGGAGGGGTCGACACGCGGACGGAGTTCAACCTCAACCTGTCGTCCCAGCTCCTCAACTACTGGTCGGTGAACCTCGGCGCCTCGCACAGCCTCGATGCGTTCGACGACCGGCGTACGCGCGGGGGGCCGCTCATCGGCCGGGACGATTTCCAGAGCGTCAGCGCGAGCATCGGCAACAACTTCACGTCCACGGTGCGCCTCAACTTCCACGGCTTCTGGGGCAACCTGCATCACGGCTCCGACTACAACGTCGGGTTCGACGTCAATTTCGAGCCGACGGATCGCCTGAGGGTGAGCATCGGGCCGGACTACTCGAGAAATACCGACCGCCGCCAGTTCTACGGTTTCCGCGATCGCTCGGACGATCGCACCTTCGGCACCCGGTATGTGTTCTCGACGGTCGAGCAGAGCGAGATCTCGGTTCCGATCCGGTTGAACTACGCGTTCCACCCCGACCTGAGCCTCGAGCTGTGGGCGCAGCCCTTCGCCGCCAGCGGGCGGTTCTCGGAGTTCGGCGAGGTACCCGAGGCGCGCAGCTTCGATATCCGCCGCTACGGTACAGACGGCACGAGCATCGAGGCGCAGGTCGATCCCGAGGCCGGTCGCCGGACCTACGCGGTAGCCGATGGCCCGGATAGGTTCACGCTGCCGGACGCGAACTTCAACACCCTCTCCTTCCGCTCGAATCTCGTCATGCGGTGGGAACTGCGGCCGGGAAGCACGCTCTTCCTCGTGTGGCAGCAGAACCTGTCGGAGACCTCCGATCGGGGAAGCTATGTGGGTCCGGGACAGCTGTTCGACGCGTTCGGAGCACCCGGACAAAACGTCCTCGCCGTGAAGATGAGCTACTGGATGCCCATGTGACGCCCCGGTTCTTCACGTGGCTTCCCGCCCCGGAGGCGTGATGGGACTCGAGATGAAACCGAAGTGCGAGCGTTGCGCACGGCCCCTCAGGACGTCCGGGCCGGCCTTCATCTGCAGCTTCGAGTGCACATGGTGCGGCAAGTGCGCCGCGGACCTCGAGTTCCGCTGTCCCAACTGCGGCGGCGAGGTCGTGGCGCGGCCGCGGCGCGAACCCGAGCTCCCGCCCGAGGACCAGCGACCCGAGTACGCCTGACTCACCGTAGCGTTCGGCGCCGGCCTGCCAACTACCCTGCATGGCAACGGACCTGCCTGGCCCGCAACTGACAGCGATGATTCGTCGCCGACTTGCGGTCGCGGGGCACGACGGGGTAAGTAGAAGGCGGATACCGAACATACCCCGAACCTTCGACGACCCGTGGCCCGACGCGCCTCTCCAGTTCCCGGATGGATTCCGGCCGACCTCCCCGGCGCCCCCGGCGTGTATCGCTTCGTCGACGCGAACGGCACGGCCCTGTACATCGGAAAGAGCGTCAACCTGAGGCGCCGGGTTCGCGGCTATTTCTACGGGGGCGGGCCCTCCGACCCGGACAAGCGCGACATGCTTCGGCTCGCCCGCGCCCTTGAATACCGCCTCACGGGCAGCGATCTCGAGGCGCTCCTCGCGGAGGCGGAGG
>JBPCJZ010000076.1:0-22557 GCA_051004775.1 Gemmatimonadota bacterium | reverse complement strand
TCCCGGGGAAGGATCTCGACCATCCGTTCCGCGGCAACATCGTCGACATCTGTCCGGTGGGCGCGCTCGTGCACGAGGACTTCGTGTTCAAGGCGCGCGCGTGGGACATGGACACGGCGCCCGGCGTGTGCGGCGGATGCAGCCAGGGCTGTAACATCGACGTGAACGTGAAGGAGAACCAGGTCGTTCGCGTGAAGCCGCGCTACAACCCGGACGTCAACGGTTACTGGATGTGCGACGAGGGGCGGCGGCACCTCGTGATGACCAATCGCGGGATGCGGACCGACGTGCCGCTGGTCCGCCGGAACGGCGCGCTCGAGCCGGCCACGTGGGCCGAGGCGCTCGAGTGGATCGTGGAAGAGCTGCCGGCGGGCGCCGGGGCCAACGGCGCCGGCCCGGCGGGCGCGGCCACGGCAGGCGCCGCCTCGGTAGCAGCCACGGGAACCGTCCGAGTGAGCGCGAACGAGAGCTGCGAGAACCTGCACGCGCTGTCGGAACTGCTCGCGCACTTCGGCCTCGCCGGCGGCACGTTCGCGGTGCCGCGGGGCGACGAAGTCGTCCTCGCAGGCTTCCCGCAGCTCGCGCTCCGCTCCGAGCGGGTCGCCAACGCGGCGGGCGCACGGCTGCTCGGGTTCACGGAAGGCGATACGCCGCCCGCCGTGAAGGCCGGCAAGCTCCTCGTCGTGCTCGGCGACCGTCTCGAAGACGCCGCTCCCGACTACGGGGCGGACGCCGGCTTCTTCCTGTACCTCGGCTCGCACCTCGGGACCGCGGCGCGCAACGCGTCGGCCGTGCTCCCGATCGCGGGCCCGGGCGAGGCGGACGGCACGTTCGTCAACCACGCCGGCCGCGTGCAGCGCTTCCACCAGGCGCTCCAGCCCTCGGGCGTCGCGCGTCCGGGCTGGATGGTGCTCCACCGGCTGCTGCGGCAGTACGACGCCGGGCGCGCGCCGGTGCGCGACGTGCGCGACGCGTTCGCGGCGATGGCCGCGGACGGCGGCGCTTTCGAGGGCCTCTCGTGGCAGGGACTCGGCCTCAAGGGCGCCCGGGTCACGATATCCGCTACGACCGTTGAAACGGGAAGCGAGGCCAGGTGACCGACCTCAGCGTCACCGCGTATTTCTGGTTCACCCTGGGCAAGGTCGGCCTGTTCTTCACGCTCCTCCTCGTGTTCACGGCGCTGTGCACCTACCTCGAGCGCCGCATCGCGGGGTTCATCCAGGACCGCAGCGGACCGAACCGCGTCGGACCGATCGGGCTCCTCCAGGTGCTGGCCGACGGCCTGAAGTTCATCCTCAAGGAGGAGGTCGCACCCGCCGGGTCGAGCAAAGTGTTCTTCTATCTCGCGCCCGCACTCGCCCTCGTGCCGGCGACCGTGCTGTTCGCCGTGATCCCATTCGGCGCGCCGCTGCCGACGCAATGGGGCCTGGTGGAGCTCATCGTGGCGGACGTCCCCATCGGCTTCCTGTACGTGCTCGGAATCGCGTCGCTCGGCGTGTACGGCGTCGTGATGGCCGGCTGGTCGTCCAACAGCAAGTACAGCTTCCTCGGCGGCCTGCGCGGGTCCGGCCAGATGATCAGCTACGAGATCGCGCTCGGCATGAGCCTCGTCCCGGTGCTCCTCCTGGCCGGCAACGTGACGCTGCCCGAGCTCGTCTCGATGCAGCAGGGCTTCGGCGCGGGGCCGGACACGTGGGGCGTGTGGTTCGTGCTGCCGCTTCTCGCGTCGTCGTTTTTCTTCTTCGTGTCGAGCCTGGCCGAGACGAACCGCCTCCCGTTCGACCTCCCGGAGGCCGAAGGGGAGCTGGTCGGCGGCTACCACACGGAATACTCGTCGATGAAGTTCGGGCTGTTCTTCCTCGGGGAGTACGCCCACCTCGTCACGACGGCGTGCCTCGTCGCGGTGTTCTTCCTCGGCGGCTGGGACATCCCGCTGTGGGCGGGCGACAACATCCGCGTGCTGACCGACGGAACCGTGATTGGCGACCCGGCCTGGTGGAAGACCGTGCTCACGGCGCTCGCGTTTTTCGTGAAGGTCACCGGGGTCGTCGTCGTGTTCATGTGGATCCGCTGGACCCTGCCGCGCTTCCGCTACGATCAGCTCATGAACCTCGGCTGGAAGGTGTTTCTGCCGCTCCTGATGGTCTACATCATGGCGATCGCCATCCTCGTGTACGGCCTCGATACGGCGGGCTTCTCCACCGGACCGACCTACGCACTCATCCTGGCCGGGGCGAACTTCCTGATGATGTTCGTGCTCGTGTTCGCGCTCGATCGCGGCGCGCTGGTGCGGGGCGCGGGGGCAAACCGCGTCGCGCCGGCCTCGGTCTCGGCAGCGGCCTCGGCAGCCGCCCGAGAGGAAGGCTAGAGATATGCCCGGTGAAGTGAAGATCATGCAGCGGCCCGAGAAGGGCGCGTCCTACGTCAGGGCGGTCACCAAGGGCATGGGCGTCACGCTCAAGCACATGCTGAACACCGAGAAGGTGACCCAGCAGTACCCGGACGAGAAATGGGAGCTGTCCTCCCGGATGCGCGGGACGCACCGCATGGCCACGCACGAGGACGGCCGCGCCAAGTGCGTCGGCTGCGGCCTGTGCCCGACGGTCTGCCCGGTGAACTGCATCAAGCTGATCCCGGCGGAGGACGAGAACGGCGAGCGCTACGCCGCGATCTACGAGATCGACGAGTTCCGCTGCATCTTCTGCGGGTTCTGCCAGGAGGTCTGCCCGGTGGAGGCGATCCACCTCGGGGTCCACTACGAGAACTCGGAGTACAGCCGCGAGCGCTGGGTGTACGACCTCGAGCGCCTGACCGAGATGGACCATCCGGTCACGAGCCTGTGGGATCCATCCGATCCGGCGTCCGAATGATCGTCGAGTTCTTCTTCTTCCTGTTCATGATCCTCGCGGCCACGTCGGCCGTCATGGTCGTCGCGGCCCGGAGCCCCGTCGCGAGCCTGATGTTTCTCGTGCTCACGCTGTTCGCGCTCGCCGGGACTTTCGTGCTGCTCGACGCCCACTTCCTCGCGGCGGTGCAGGTCATCATCTACGCCGGCGCGATCATGGTCCTGTTCCTGTTCGTGATCATGCTGCTCAACCTCGGGCACGAGGGCGGCCCCGACCGGCGTGGCATGATTGCCCGCGCGACGGCGCTCGTCCTCGGGTCCGCGATGTTCGCCGCGGTGGCGACGGGGCTGCGCGCCGGGCCGCGCACGACGCTCGACGGCGGGGCGCAGGCGCGCGCGGTCGCGGCCCAGGCGGCCCAGGCGGCCCAGGCCTCGCGCGGCGCGGTCGCCACGATCGCGGACCCGCTGTTCCGCGACTTCATGGTGCCCTTCGAGGTGACATCGCTGCTCCTGCTCGTCGCCGTGGTCGGCGCCATCGTCCTCGCGCGGAGGCATGCGCCATGACGACCGGTCTCGACATCGAGGCGCTCGCGCTGCTGCTCAGCGCGTTCCTGTTCGCGGTGGGGGTCGCCGGTGTGCTCGTGCGCCGCAACGCGATCCTCATCTTCATGTGCATCGAGCTGATGCTGAATGCCGTGAACCTCAGCCTGGTCGCGTTCTCCCGCTCCGGGGGAATCGAGGCACAGGTGCTCGTGTTCTTCGTCATGGCCGTGGCGGCCGCCGAGGCCGCCGTCGGGCTGGCGATCATCATCTCCGTGTTTCGCCACTACCAGGTCATCGATGTCGACCGCGTGAGCCTCCTCAAGTGGTAGGCGCGATGGCGGGAGCCCTGCAGGCCGAGGCGGCGTTCCGTCCGGTCCTTCCGGCGCTGATCCTCGCGCTGCCGCTCGCCGGCGCGCTCGTGAACGGCGCGGCCGCGTTCGTCGCCCCGGGCCGCAAGACGATACCGACGATCATCGGGCCCGCCGCGATCCTCGGCGCGTTCGGCGTCGTGCTGGCGAACTTCTTCGCGATGACCGCCGCGCCGCCCGAAACGGCCGCCGTCGTGACGCTGTGGAACTGGATCCCGTCGGGCGGCCTGCAGATCGGGGTCGACCTCGGGTTCGACCAGCTCTCGATGCTGATGATGCTGATCGTGACCGGCGTCAGTTCGGTGATCCACGTCTACAGCGTCGGCTACATGCGGGAGGACGACGGATACGCGCGCTACTTCGCGTACCTCAACCTGTTCGTCTTCTTCATGCTGATCCTGATCATGGCCGCGAACTTCCCGCTGATGTTCGTCGGCTGGGAAGGCGTCGGCCTCTGCTCGTACCTGCTGATCGGCTTCTGGTACCGGAACTCGGAGTATTCGAGCGCGGGCAAGAAAGCGTTCGTCGTCAACCGGATCGGCGACTTCGGGTTCCTCGTCGGCATGTTCCTGGTGTTCGTCCACTTCGAGACGCTCGACTTCGCGGCCGTGTTCGCCGCCGCGCCGACGACGCTGCCCGTGGGCGGGATCGTCGTGACCGCGATCACGATGTTCCTGTTCCTCGGGTGCACCGGGAAGTCGGCCCAGATCCCGCTCTTCGTCTGGCTTCCGGACGCGATGGCCGGCCCGACCCCGGTCTCCGCGCTCATCCACGCCGCGACGATGGTCACGGCCGGCGTCTACCTCGTCGCCCGCTCGAGCGTCCTGTTCGCGATGGCGCCCGTGTCGCAGGCCGTGGTGGCCGCGATCGGCGCCGCGACCGCGCTGCTCGCCGCCTCGATCGCGACCCAGCAGTACGACATCAAGAAGGTGCTCGCCTACAGCACCGTGTCGCAGCTCGGCTACATGTTCCTCGCGGTCGGCGTCGGCGCGTACACCGCGGGCGTGTTCCACCTGATGACGCACGCGTTCTTCAAGGCGCTCCTGTTCCTCGGGTCGGGCGCCGTGATCCACGCGATGCACCACGCGCTCCACGAGACGCACCGGCACGACGACCCCAACGACATGCGGAACCACGGGGGCCTCAAGTCGAAGATGCCGATCACCTGGGTCACCATGTGGATCGGCACGCTGGCGATCGCGGGCGTCGTCCCGTTCGCCGGGTTCTTCTCGAAGGACGAGATCATCTGGTCGGCCGGCGCGTACGGCTACCCGATCCTCTGGGGCATCGGCCTCGTTGTCGCGCTGCTGACGGCGGCCTACATGACTCGCCTGATGGTGCTGACCTTCCATGGCGAGAACCGCACAGGGGATGACGCCGAGCCGCACCTGCACGAGGTGCCCGCCGTCATGTGGATCCCGCTCGCGATCCTCGCGGGCCTGAGCGTCGTCGGGGGCTGGATCCAGATCCCGGACGCGCTGCCGGTCCTGCCGAGCGTCCATCTCCTGCACGACTGGCTCGAGCCGGTCTTCCATCCTGCGATCGGCGTGATGGAGGCCCGCGGCATCCAGGCCGCCCACGCGTCGCCGATCGGTGGCGGGGAAGCGCTGTGGGCCGGCGTCTCGACGTTGCTCGCGATCGCGGTCGTGCTGCTGACGTTCCGCGTGCTGATCCGAAAGCGGGTCGCCGCGGCCGACGCGCCGCCGCCCGACGGGCTCGCGGGGATCCTGTACAACAAGTGGTACATCGACGAGCTGTACGACCGCACGATCGTCCGGCCGTCGCTCGCGCTGTGGCGGGCCTGCTGGCGCGTCGTCGACGTTGGCCTCATCGACGGCACGGTCAACGGGGTCGCGAGCGGCACCCGGCTGATCGGCTGGTTCGGCAGCCTGTTCCAGACGGGCCGGGTCGCGACGTACCTGTTCTTCTTCGTAACGGGAGTGCTGGTGATCCTGGGGACCGTGTTGTGGTAGGCCTGTACGAGAGCCACTGGATTCTGGCGCTGCTGATGGCCCTGCCGGTCGCGGGCGCCGTGGCTTGTTTCGCCGCGGGCGAACGGCAGGCCCAGAACGTGGCGCTGTTCGCATCGCTCGCGACGTTCGGATTCTCGCTGCCGCTGTTCTGGAGCTTCGAGTCCGGGACGGCCGCGCTGCAGAACTTCGTGAGCGTGCCGTGGATCGAGTCGTGGGGGATCGGCTACACCGTCGGGATCGACGGCATCTCGCTCCTCATGGTCCTCTTGACGACGTTCATCCTGCCGCTCGCCGTGCTCGGGTCGTTCAACTACATCCACGAGCGCCGGCGGGCGTTCTACGCGATGCTCCTGCTGCTCGAAACGGCGATGCTCGGCGTCTTCGTGTCGCTCGACCTGTTCCTGTTCTTCCTGTTATGGGAGATGATGCTCGTCCCGATGTACTTCCTCATCGGCGTATGGGGCGGGACGCGCAGGGTGTACGCCGCGGTGAAGTTCTTCCTGTTCACGGGCGTCGGATCGCTGCTGATGCTGGTCGCGATCCTCACCGTGGTCTACCTGTACTTCCAGCAGTTCGGCGTCGTCACGTTCGCCTACAACGACCTCGTGCAGCTCCCCATCTCGCGTGTGCTGCAACTCCCGCTGTTCGTCGCATTCGCCCTGGCCTTCGCGATCAAGGTCCCGCTGTTCCCGTTCCACACGTGGCTGCCCGACGCTCACGTCGAGGCGCCGACCGCGGGCTCGGTCATCCTGGCCGGCGTGATGCTCAAGATGGGCACGTATGGGTTCCTGAGGTTCGCGATGCCGCTGTTCTCGCACGCGGCCACGAGCCAGGCCGTCGTCGGCACGATCATGGTGCTCAGTCTCATCGGGATCCTGTACGGGGCGTGGGTGGCCGCGGTGCAGCCCGACGTGAAGAAGCTGGTCGCCTACACGTCGATCGCCCACCTCGGCTTCGTGATGATGGGGATGTTCGCCCTCACCTCCGAGTCGGTCGAAGGCGCGATCCTCCAGATGGTCAACCACGGCATCTCGACCGGCGCGCTGTTCCTGATGATCGGCATGCTGTACGAGCGCCGGCACACGCGGATGATCGCGGACTTCGGCGGCCTGGCGCGGGTGATGCCCGTGTTCGCGACGGCCTTCGTGCTCGTCGCGCTGAGTTCGATCGGGCTGCCGGGCACGAACGGTTTCGTGGGAGAGTTCCTCATCCTGATCGGAACGTTCCGGACGCAGCCGCTCGCGGCCGTCATCGCGGCGAGCGGCGTGATCTTCGCGGCCGCCTACATGCTGCCGATGGTGCAGCGGGTCCTGTACGGTCCCTTGACCAACCCGGAGAACGAGGGCCTGAAGGACCTGTGCAACCGGGAGCGCATCGTGATCGCGCCGCTCCTCGTGATGATCGTGCTGATCGGGGTGTATCCGGCGCCGTTCCTGACACGCACCTCCGCCTCGGTGCAGGCCCTCGTCGAACAGGTCGAGCTTCGCGCCCGCCGGGCCCCCGCCGAGATGTCGCCGGATCTCGTCCCGTTCGACCACCTGCCGATCCTCGGGGATGACTCGCAGGGAACCGACGCGGTGGCGAGGGCCGCCGGTGCCGTGGCGAACGCGGCTGCACGGGCCGTGACTGCGGAGGACGCCCGATGATCCTCGACTTCAGCTCGCAGCTCCACTACCTGTGGGCGCTCCTGCCCGAGGTCGTCCTCGCGCTGACCGGCCTGGTCATCCTCATGGCGGACGTGTTCGCACGCGGCGCCGGACCGGGGCCGAGCGGCCGCTGGGTGCCGACGGTCGCGATCGCCGGCCTCCTCGGGGCGGGGGCCGCCGCGGTATTCCTGCTCGGCGTCGATTCGCCCGGACGCACCGGCATGATCGCCGTCGACGGCTTCCGGGTGGCGCTGACGCTCGTGATCATCGGCGCGACGATCGTGTCGCTGCTGTTCTCGCTGGAGGAGCTCGAACGGCGTGGACTGGCGGTCGGCGAGTTCTATTTCCTCGTCCTCATGGCGACGGTCGGGATGATGCTCCTGACGGCCGCCCGGGACCTGATCCTGGTGTTCGTCGCGGTCGAGCTGATGTCGATCTCGGTGTACGTCCTCACGGGATTTGACCGGAAGGAGCCGCGCTCGAGCGAGGGAGCTCTCAAGTACTTCCTGATGGGCGCCTTCGCGAGCGCGTTCCTGCTGTACGGCATCGCCCTCGTGTTCGGCGCCGTGAGCAGCACGAACCTCGCGCTCGTCGGCTCGCAGGTCGCCGCCCGGGCGGGCGAGGGAAGCCTGCTGCTCCAGGCCGGGGTCGCGCTCCTCGTCATCGGTCTCGCCTTCAAGGTGTCGGCCGTGCCGTTTCACATGTGGACGCCCGACGCGTACGAGGGCGCGCCGACGCCAGTCACCGCGTTCATGGCCGCCGGGGTGAAGGCCGCCGGGTTCGCCGCGGTGCTGCGCATCGTCGTGGTCGGGCTCGCCCCGGCCGCCGAGATGTGGCATGGCATCATCTGGTGGCTGGCGCTTCTGACGATGATCGTCCCCAACCTGATCGCGTTGCAGGAAGAGGACGTGAAGCGCATGCTCGCATACTCGTCGATCGCCCACGCCGGCTACCTCCTGGTCGGCGTCGTGGCGGGCAGCGCGATGGGGATCTCGGCCTCGATCTTCTACCTGGGGATCTACGCGCTGATGACCGTCGGGTCCTTTGCGGTCGTCGCCGTCGTCGCGGCGGGCCGGACCGACGCGGACCTCGGCCGGTTCCGGGGCCTCGGCTGGAGCCGCCCGTTCCTCGCGGCCCTCATGGTGCTCTGCCTGCTGTCGCTCGCCGGATTCCCGCCCACCGGTGGGTTCATCGGCAAGCTGTACCTGCTGCGGGCCGCGCTCGGGGCCGGCGAAGTGACGCTCGCGGTCGTGCTCGTGATGACGAGCCTCGTTTCTTACTATTACTATCTCCGCGTCATCTGGAAGATGTACTTCGACGCCGCGCCCGAAGGCGCCCGGCTCCCGCCCGCTACGGGCACCGCTTTCCGCCTCGCCGGCCTGGTCGCGGCCCTGGGGATCCTGCTCGCCGGCCTGTACCCCGGCCCGGGCCTCGAGGCGGCGGACGCCGCGGGGCGTGATATTGCTGGGGCCGCATCGCCGGCCGCCGCGGTGGCGACACCGGCCTCGGCGTCACCCGGCGCCGCGGCCCCGGCGCCTTCCGCCGACCCGACGCAACGACCCGAATAGCCTATTTCCCGCAGCCGCCTGGACATCCGATGAGAGTTTCCCGCACGATCTTTCGCGAGTACGACATCCGTGGCATCGTCGGCGACGACCTGACCGCCGACGTCACCGAGGCCGTCGGGCGCGCCTACGCGACCCGCTGGCGCCGCGCGACCGGGAAGGACTCCGGCCGCATCGCGGTCGGCCACGACAACCGGCCGAGCTCCCCGGAGCTGGCGCGCCGGCTGTGCGACGGTCTCAACGCCGCCGGCCTCGACGCGGTCCTGCTGGGCACGGTGCCGACGCCCACGCTCTACTACGCGACGGTCGCGCTCGAGACGGACGGCGGGATCCAGATCACGGGCTCGCACAATCCGGCGGAGTACAACGGGATCAAGATGGTCGCGGGCGGCAGCTCCGTGTACGGAGACGCGATCCAGGATCTGCGGTCGCTGATCGAGGCCGAGGACTACGAGTCCGGCGATGGGACGACCACCCGTCACGAGATCCTCGAGGAGTACGCACGCGAAATCGGTGAGCGCGCCCACGTCGACGGGCCGGTCCACGTCGTGCTCGATTGCGGCAACGGCACGGGCGCGGTGATCGCGCCGCAGGCGCTCCGGGCCGCGGGCATCGAAGTGACCTGCCTGTACTGCGAGTCCGACGGCACGTTCCCGAACCATCACCCGGACCCGACGGTCGACGCGAACCTGGTCGACCTGATCGCCCTCGTAAGGGAAACAGGCGCCGACATGGGGATCGGGCTCGACGGCGACGCCGACCGCATCGGCGCGGTCGATGGCAACGGGAAGATCGTGCGCGGCGACCATCTGCTCCTGCTTTATGCCCTCGACATCCTGCCGGAGAATCCGGGGGCCGAGATCATCTTCGACGTGAAGTGCTCCAAGGCACTGCCGGAGATGATCGAGGCGGCCGGCGGCGTACCGGTCATGTGGAAGACGGGCCACTCGCTGATCAAGGAGCGCATGAAGGAGGGAGGCGCCCCGCTCGGCGGCGAGATGAGCGGCCACATCTGCTTCGCGGACCGGTTCTACGGGTTCGACGACGCGATCTACGCCGCGACGCGTCTCGCCCAGCTCGTCCAGGAGAGCGGCAAGTCGCTCGCCGATCTCGCCTCGCGCATCCCGGACTATCCGTCGACCCCGGAGATCCGGGTCGACTGCCCGGAGGAACGGAAGTTCGAGATCGTCGAGAAGATGGTCGCGCGCTACAAGAAGACACACGAAGTGATCGACATCGACGGCGCGCGGGTGCTGTTCGACGACGGCTGGGCGCTCATGCGCGCGAGCAACACGCAGCCGGTGATCGTCGTGCGCTTCGAGGCGGATTCGGTAAAGGCCCTGCAGCGCATCCGCGACGAGGTGGCGGAGGTGCTCGGCGCCGAGGGCGTCGAAGTGCCCGAACTGGCCGAGGTCTGATCACCGGATGACAGGAGACGCGGAGTCGGCGCGCACCGTCGTCGTGGCCGTAGGCGGAAACGCGCTCTCGCCCTCGGGCGAGTCGGCATCCGTCCACAACCAGTTCCGCCACACGCGCGAGAGCCTGGAGTCGATCGTCCCGCTCGCCGTCGCCGGGTGGCGGATCGCGATCGTGCACGGAAACGGACCTCAGGTCGGCGACGCCCTCGTCCGCAACGAGGCCGCGATCGCCACGGTCGACCCGCTGCCGCTCGGGGTGCTCGTCGCCGGGACGGCCGGGTGGATCGGCTACATGATCCAGCAGTCGCTCGAGAACGCCCTCGCCGAGGCCGGCTGTGACCGGCGCGTGGTCACGCTGATCTGCCAGGCGCGCGTCGACGCGGGCGATCCGGCCCTGCGGGAGCCGACCAAGTTCGTGGGACGCACGCTGGACGAGGCGACGGCCGAAGCGCTCCGGAAGACCGGTCTCCAGGTCGAGGCCGACGGCAACGGCAACCTCCGGCGCCGCGTCCCGAGCCCGCTGCCGGTCGAGATCGTCGAGTCGCGCATGGTGTCGGATCTCGTGTCGCGCGGCGACATCGTGATCGCGGCAGGCGGTGGCGGTATCCCCGTGTACCGCGACGAGAAGCTCGGGCTCGAGGGCGTCGACGCGGTGGTCGACAAGGACCGCGCGGCCGCGATCCTCGGGCGGGACATCGGCGCCGAGATGCTGGTGATCCTGACCGACGTCGACGGCGTCTACACGGGCTGGGGCACGGACGCCTCGAAGAAGCTGTCGCGCCTGACGCTGTCCGAGGCGCGCGCGCTGCTCGACGGACCGGAGCTCGGATCCGGGAGCATGCGCCCCAAGGTGGAGGCCGCGGCGAGCTTCGTCGCGAACGGCGGCGCCCGCTCGGTGATCGCCGCGCTCGAAGACGGGCCGCGGGCGCTCGAAGGCGGAGTGGGCACGGAGATCGTGCCCGACGAGTAGGCGAAGGATCGAGAACCGAAGGATCGAGAATCGAGTGGTCGAGAATCGAATGATCAGCATCGAACGATCGACAGGCGAATGAATTCAGCAGAAGGCCGTCATGGACATTCATGAATACCAGGCGAAGGAAATCCTCCGGGAGCACGGGATCCCCGTGCCGCCGGGCGAGATCGCCACGACCGTGGACCAGGCCGAAGCGCTCGCCAAGGGCTACGGCGGGATGACCGTCGTGAAGGCGCAGGTGCACACCGGCGGCCGCGGGAAGGCCGGCGGCGTGAAGCTGGCGGCCGACGCGGACGCCGCGCGCGCCGCAGCCGAAGCGATCCTCGGGATGGACATCAAGGGCCTCACGGTCGAGAAGGTGCTCGTGACGCCGGCCGCGGAGATCGCGTCCGAGGCGTACGTCGGCATCGTGCTCGACCGCAGCTCGCAGCGCGCGGTGTTCATGGTGTCGCCCGAGGGCGGGGTCGACATCGAGGAAGTCGCGCACACCAACCCCGACGCGATCACGCGCCTGCCGATCGACCCGCGCTACGGGCTGCTGCCGCACCAGGCGTCCGGCCTCGCGTTCGCGCTGTACGACGACATCAAGACCGTCCGGCAGGCCGCGAAGATCATGTCGCAGCTGTACGAGGCGTACGTCGCCTCGGGGGCGACGCTGGCGGAGATCAACCCGCTCATCGTCGACGACTCGGGCAAGGTGCTGGCAATCGACGCGAAGATGACCATCGACGACAACGCGCTGTTCCGCACGCCGGACATCGAGGCGATGCGCGACCTCGAGGCCGAGGATCCCTCGGAGACGAAAGCACGCGAAGCGGGGCTCAGCTACATCCCGCTCGACGGCGACGTCGGCTGCTGCGTGAACGGCGCCGGCCTCGCGATGGCCACGATGGATCTCGTGAAGTACTACGGCGGCGAACCGGCCAACTTCCTCGACATCGGCGGCTCCTCGAACCCCGACAAGGTCGTCACGGCGCTCGAGATCATCACCGCCGACCCGAACGTGAAGTCGATCCTGTTCAACATTTTCGGCGGGATCACCCGCTGCGACGACGTCGCCAACGGCATCGTCGAGGCGACGAAACGCATCGACATCAAGATTCCGATCGCCATCCGGCTGACGGGCACCAACGAGAAGGAAGCGATCGAGATCCTGGAGAAGAACGGATTCACCGCGATGACGGACATGGACGAGGTGGTCGAACGCGCGGTCGCGCTCGCGGGCGGGGAAGGGGCGGCCTCATGAGCATCCTGATCGGAAACGACACGAAGCTGATCGTCCAGGGCATCACCGGGCGCGACGGTTCGTTCCACGCGAAGCAGATGATGGAGTACGGCACGCAGGTCGTCGCCGGCGTCACGCCGGGCAAGGGCGGCCAGAAGTTCGAGAAGACCGTGCCGGTGTACGACACCATGCAGCAGGCGGTGGAGGAAACCAACGCCAACACGAGCGTCATCTACGTGCCGGCCGCGTTCGCCGCGGACGCGATCTTCGAGGCCGCCGACGCGGGCATCGGGCTGATCGTGTGCATCACCGAGGGCGTGCCCGTCGGCGACATGACGCGGGTGCTGCCGTACGTCGCCGAAGCCGGCGCGCGGCTGCTCGGCCCCAATTGTCCGGGGCTCATCACGCCGGGCGTCTCGAAGGTCGGGATCCTGCCGGGCCAGATCGTCACGCCGGGCAACATCGGCGTCGTCAGCCGCTCGGGAACCCTCACCTACGAGGTAGTCTACCAGCTCACCCGCGCCGGCCTCGGCCAGTCGACCTGCGTCGGGATCGGCGGGGACCCGCTGATCGGCACCGACTTCGTCGACTGCCTGCGGATGTTCGAGGCGGACGAGGACACGGTCGCCGTCGCGATGATGGGCGAGATCGGCGGGACCGACGAGCAGGTCGCCGCGGCCTTCGTGCGGGATCACATGAGCAAGCCGGTCGTCGGCTTCATCGCCGGCCAGACCGCGCCCCCGGGACGCCGGATGGGCCACGCGGGTGCGATCATCTCGGGCTCGGAGGGCACGGCCGCGGAGAAGATGCAGGCGTTCGAGGACTGCGGGATCGCGGTCGCGAAGCGGCCCGCCGACTTCGTGCCGCTGATCAAGGAACGGATGTAGGGGGCGCCCGTTGGCGGCTCCGACGATACTCAACCACGAGGCATTCAAGATGGCAGGAAAACATACACTCACGATCATCAAGCCCGACGCGTTCGGCAGCGGGAAGGCCGGCCTCATCCTGGCGCACCTCGAGAAGGCCGGCTTCACCCCGGTCGCGGCCCGCGTGGCGAGCCTGGGCCGTTCCGAGGCCGAGGAGTTCTATGCCGTGCACAGCGAGCGGCCGTTCTTCGGCTCGCTCGTCGAGTTCATGACCTCGGGGCCGTGCATGCCGATCCTGCTGCGGCGTGAGAACGCGGTCGCGGAGCTGCGCCGGGTGATCGGCGCGACGGATCCGGCCGAGGCGGAGGAGGGCACCGTCCGGGCTTTGTATGCCGAGAGCAAGGAACGCAACGCGATCCACGCGTCGGACTCGGATGAGAACGCCTTGATCGAGGGCGCCTTCTTCTTTCCGAACGTCGCCACCGGCGATTGACAGAAACGGGCCCAAGGGCTATGGATAAAGGCTTGCCGGCGCTCTGGATTCCGCGCGATAAGCTGCGCCGCGGGCCGGTCGAGAGCACAGGTGAAGTAACGTTCGGTGAAGACTGGGGCCCTCCGGGGTTCGAGCTCGCCGAACCCGCTCGGGCGGAGCTCCGGGCCGAGGAGTCCGGGGAGGGCGAGGTTCGCCTCACCGGCACGCTGCACGCGCCCCTCGCGGTGACGTGCAGGCGTTGCCTTGACGAGGTCGCGCGGGAGGTCGAGGTAGCGATCGACCTGCGGTTCGTGCCGGACCTGGATACGTGGGACGAGGAACCGGGCCTGTACCGGCTCGACCCGCACGGCGAGGAGCTGGATGTCGCGCCGGCGTTGCGCGAGGAACTCGTGCTGGCGCTGCCGGATTACCCGGTGTGCCGCGAAGGATGCCGCGGGCTGTGCCCGAGGTGTGGCGCGGACCGGAACCGCGGCGAGTGCGATTGCGAGGAAGAGACGGGGGATCCGCGCTGGGACGCGTTGCGTCGCCAGCTGTCTCCCGAGACGGCGGATTCGGACGAAGACAACAAGGATGGATGACGATGGCGGTACCAAAGAGACGGACATCGAAACAGCGGAAGCGGAAGCGCCGCGGCGGACAGGTCATTGCGAAGTCGCCCCCGACCCAGAGCTGCGGTCGCTGCGGCGACCCGCACCGGCCGCATCACGTGTGCCCGTCGTGCGGCTACTACGGTGAGCGGGAAGTCCTGCGCGTGGAGGAGTTCTAGCCTCTTCGCCTTCGCACGCGAAGCGGGTGACGGACCAGGCCTCGCCGGCCCTGCCGAGAAGCGCGTGAGCGCTCCGGAGCGCGGGGAAGCGGGGCCGTTTCATTGATGCGGGGAGCGATCGGACCATGAGTAAGCGCATCGCCGTGATGTTTCCCGGCCAGGGATCGCAGCACGTCGGGATGGGAAGGGAGCTGGCGGAGGCCGAAGCCGGCGTCCGCGAGTTGTTCGAGGAAGCCGACGACGTCCTCGGCGTCGCGCTCGGCCGTCTCTGCAGGGAAGGCCCCGAGGAGGACCTCCTGCGCACCGAGAACGCGCAGCCGGCGATCCTGCTCCACAGCTATGCCGTCTGGCGCACCCTCCCCGAGGAAGTCCGCTCCGCCGCCGTCGTCGGCGCCGGGCACTCGCTCGGCGAGTTTTCGACCTGGCTGGCGGCCGGGAGCCTCGGCTTCGCAGACGCGCTGCGCGTCGTCCGGCGGCGCGGCGAGCTGATGGCCGCTTCGGGCGACGAACGGCCCGGCACGATGGCCGCGATCCTCGGGCTGGAGCCGGCTGACGTCATCGCGCTCTGCGCGGCGGCCTCGCGTCACGACTCGGTCGTCGTCCCCGCGAACTTCAACGCGCCCGGTCAGATCGTGATCAGCGGCGATGTCGCGGCCGTCGACGCCGCGTGCGCGGCCGCTCTCGAGGCCGGAGCCCGCCGCGCGGTCCCGCTCAACGTGAGCGGCGCCTTCCATTCGCCCCTGATGACGGTCGCCCGCGACGGCCTCGCCGCCGCGCTCGAGGCCGTCGAGATGACGGATCCGGACTTTCCGGTCGTCTCCAACGCCGCCGCGGAGCCGATCGACGAGGCGGAAGAGGGCAGAGAACTACTGGTTCAGCAGTTGACCTCGCCCGTCCGGTGGGTAGAATCCATCGGCGCCATGGAGGACGCCGGGCCCGACCTGTGGATCGAACTCGGACCGGGCGGCGTGCTGACCGGCCTGCTGCGCCGCATCGAACGGCGGCGCCCGGTCGCCACCGCCGGCGGACCCGCGGAAATCGAAGCCCTCGTGGAGGCATTTCATGCGTGAACTCGACGGACAGGTCGCGATCGTCACGGGCGCCTCGCGCGGCATCGGGCTCGGCATAGCCGCCGCGCTCGCCGAAGCAGGCGCGAAGGTCGCCTGCGTCTCCCGCGGCGAGGAGGGCGCCTCCGCGGCGGCCGCCGGGCTCGACGGCGAAGCGCGCGGGTTCGCCTGCGACGTGGCCGATTCCGAGGCGTGTATCGCGCTGGTCAAGGCCGTCGAGGAAGCGCTCGGTCCGCCGAACATCCTGATCAACAACGCCGGGGTGACCCGCGACAACGTGCTCGTCCGGCTCAAAGACGACGACTGGACGACCGTGCTCGACACGAATCTCAAGGGCGCGTTCAACATGACGCGGTCCGTCGCCCGCGGGATGATGAAACGCCGCGCAGGTCGTATCATTAGTATCGCCAGCGTGGTAGGCTTGACGGGAAACCGCGGGCAGGCCAACTATGCCGCGTCGAAGGCCGGGCTCGTGGGCTTTTCGAAGTCCGCCGCCCTGGAGTTGTCTTCGCGCGGTGTGCTGGTCAACGTCGTCGCGCCGGGCTTCATCGACACGGATATGACGGCCGAGCTCGGCGAGGACACGCGGGCCGAGCTGGCGGAGAAGATCCCGCTCGGCCGAATCGGCAGCACGGAAGACGTCGCGGGCGTGGTCCGCTTTCTCGCGGGCCCGGCTTCGGCGTACATGACGGGCCAGGTGCTCGTCGTGGACGGCGGCATGGTGATGCACGGTTGATCGGCTGAGTCGACGGACGGACCACGGGCGGACCACTATTTCAGACGGACCACTACTTCACAGGGAGCACCCGGACATGGCGGACACTGCGGACAAGGTACGTGAGATCATCGCCGACGAACTCGGCGTCGAGATGGAGAAAGTCGCCGACGACGCGTCCTTCGTGGAGGATCTCGGCGCGGATTCGCTCGACACCGTCGAACTGGTGATGCGCTTCGAGGAAGAGTTCGAAGTCGAGATCCCCGACGAGGATGCCGAGAAGATGCAGACCGTGGGCGACGCGATCCGCTACCTGGGCGAGCAGCAGGGCTGATCCCGCCGCCGAGGCGGGAAACGGCTGATGAGCGATAGACGCAGGGTCGTCGTGACGGGCATGGGGCTCGTCACGCCGGTCGGACTCGACGTGGAGGAGACCTGGTCTTCGCTCCTGGCGGGCCGGGGCGGCGTGGCCCCGATCACGTTGTTCGACGCGAGCGACCAGCCCGTTCGCTTCGCCGCCGAGGTCAAGGACTTCGATCCGGAGCTCTACCAGGACAAGAAGGAGGTCCGGAGGTCGGACCGCTTTCTCCAGTTCGCCATCGCGACAGCCGAACAGGCGATGCGGCAGGCCGGGCTGGCCGATCGGACCGCCGAGACGCCGTCGGAGCGGTATGGGGTCATCGTTGGCAGCGGCATCGGCGGGCTGGCGACGCTCGAGGCCCAGCATTCCAAGATGCTCGAACGCGGCCCCGACCGGGTGTCGCCCTTCTTCATTCCGATGTTCATCGCGGACATGGCCGCGGGCATGATCTCCATGCGCTACGGCGCGCGGGGGCCCAATTTCGCCACCGTGTCCGCCTGCGCGTCGAGCGCCCACGCCATCGGGCTCGCGCTCCGCTCCATCCGCAACGGCGAAGCCG
The DNA here is from genome assembly GCA_051004775.1 of Gemmatimonadota bacterium. Lineage (GTDB taxonomy): Bacteria > Gemmatimonadota > Gemmatimonadetes > Palauibacterales > Palauibacteraceae > JARFPW01. Next base: position 5,174 of record JBPCJZ010000076.1, on the reverse strand, counting down.
ACGTGATGATCGCGGGCGGCACCGAGAGCACGGTGACGCCGCTGTGCATGGCCGGGTTCGCCTCGATGAAGGCCCTGTCGGAGCGCAATGATTCGCCGGCGACGGCCTCGCGGCCGTTCGACGCGACGCGCGACGGCTTCGTCCTCGGCGAGGGCGCCGGCATGCTCGTTCTCGAGTCCCTCGAGCATGCGACCGAGCGCGGCGCGACCATCCTCGGCGAACTCGCCGGGTTCGGTCAGAGCGCGGACGCCTACCACATGACCGCCCCGGTTCCCGGCGGAGCCGGAGCCCAGCTCGCGATGCGCGGCGCCCTGGTCGACGCGGGCGTCGAGTTGACCGACGTCGACTACGTCAACGCCCATGGCACGTCGACGCCGGCCAACGACGCCACGGAGACGGCGGCCCTCAAATCTGTGTTCGGGGCGCACGCAGGAAAGCTCGCGGTCAGCTCCACGAAGTCGATGACAGGCCACACGCTCGGCGCCGCGGGCGCGATCGAGACGGCGATCTGCGTGCTCGCGTGCGCCCGCGGCGTGATTCCGCCGACGATCAACTACGAGACGCCGGACCCCGAGTGTGACCTGGACTACGTGCCCAACGAGCCGGTCGAGCGGAACGTGGAGGTCGCCCTGTCAAACTCCTTCGGCTTCGGCGGGCACAACGTCGCGCTCGTGACCCGGCGCTGGGAGGGACAATGAGCAAGGTGCTCGTGCTGATGGGCTCCGAGTCGGACCGCGCGACCATGCAGAAGGGCATCGACGTCCTCGGCGAGCACGGCGTCGAGGTCGAGGTCCAGGTGAGCAGCGCCCACCGGGATCCCGTTCGTACCGCCGAACTTGCGGCCACCGCGGAGGAACGCGGCTTCGGCGTCGTGATCTGCGGGGCCGGTCTTTCGGCGGCCCTGCCGGGTGTTGCCGCCGCCCACACGCGCCTCCCCGTCATCGGCGTGCCGATCTCCGCGGGAACGCTTGGGGGCCTCGACGCGCTCCTGTCGATCGCCCAGATGCCGCCCGGCGTGCCGGTAGCCGCCGTCGGCATCGACAACGCCGGCAACGCCGCGCACCTGGCGCTTCGCATCCTCGGGAAGAGCGCCCCGGCCTCCTGAGGCCCGCGCTGATGCCGCCGCCGTGCGCGTAGGGACCGGGTACGACTCACACCGCTTCACCGACGCGCGCCCCCTCGTCCTCGGGGGCGTCTCCATTCCGGACGCCCCGGGCCTCGAAGGCCACTCCGACGGGGACGCCGTCCTGCACGCCCTCATCGACGCGCTGCTCGGAGCGGCCGGCCTCGGCAACATCGGCCGCCTGTTCCCCGATACGGACCCGGAATTCGCCGACGCGGACTCGGCGGAGTTCTTGCGGCGCGCCGTGCGCCTGCTCGAGGCGGAGAACTACCAGGTCGTCAACGCCGACGTGACCGTGATCGCCGAAGCTCCCCGCATCGAGCCGCACGCCGCGGCGATGGCGGAGAAGATCGCCGGAATCCTGCAGATCGCGCCCGGCTGCGTGTCGATCAAGGGCAAGTCGAACGAGGGCCTCGGCTGGATCGGGCGCCGCGAAGGCCTCGCGGTCCACGCGGTCGCGCTGCTCGACCGCATCGCGGACATCGACGCCCTCCACGCGAGCATCCGGGTCCGTTAGGGCGATCCCGATGATTCGCTCGTGAAACGCCTGGTGATTCGCTCCCGGAACGATCGTGCTCGAGAAGTTTGAGGCGCTGCTCGGGCTGATCTCGCAGATCCCCGTCGAATCGATCTACCTGCTGATCGCCGCGGGAGCGGCCCTCGAGAACGTCTTCCCGCCCGTTCCCTCAGACGTCGTCGTCATCGCGGGGGCCATCCTGGCCGACCGCGGCGTGCTCGACCCCGGCCTCGTCTTCCTCGTCGCGTGGCTCGGCAATCTGGGGCTCGCGCTCGGAGTGTACGCCGCCTCGCGCCGCTACGGGGCCAGCCTGTTCGCGACCCGCTGGGGCCGCTGGCTCCTCCGGCCCCGGCAGCTCGAGCGGATGGCCGTGTTCTACAGCGATTACGGTACCGTCACCATCCTTGTCAGCCGGTTCTTCCCGGTGTTCCGCGTCCTCGTGCCCGCCTTCGCGGGCATCAGCCGCCTGGGCTTCTGGCGCACGGCAGTCCCGATCGCGGCGGCCTCGGCGGTCTGGTACGGTATGCTGATCGGCCTCGGGATCGTGTTCTCGCGCAATCTCCCGCGCCTGCTCGGACCGCTCGAGCGCGTGAACCTGACCGCGGGGCTCGTCGCGCTCGCCATCGCGCTGCTCCTGGGCCTGCTCTGGTGGCGGACCCGGCACGAAGAGGCGGATGGGGATCCGGAAGACGAGCCGCGGGAGGAGCTGGCCGACGAACCCGGGGAGGGCCCGGAAGGGATCGCGTGACGGAGAAGGCCGAGGTCCCAACCGCCTTCCGCCTTCGAGAGTTCGCGGACTACCTGCGGTTCGAGCGCCGATCGTCCGCCCGCACGGTCGAGGCCTACCTGCGCGACTGCGGGCGGATGGCGGCCACCCTGCAGGACCTGGGGCGCACGACCCCCGCCGATGTCCGTCCGTCGGACCTGCGCGAGCACCTGGCCCGCCTGTCCGAGGAGGGCCTGGCGACCTCGACCCTGGCGCGGGCGCGCTCGGCGATGCGCACGTACTTCCGCTTCCTGCTCATCGAGGAGCACGTGGCGACCGACCCCACCGAGGGAATCGAGTCGCCACGGCGGGGACGGCCGCTGCCGCACGTCCTCAGCTACGAGGCGGTGCTGGCCATCCTCGAGGCGATCCCGATCGAGCACCGCCTGGCGAACCGCGACCGGGCGATACTGGAAGTACTGTATGGAAGCGGAGTAAGGATATCTGAGCTCATTGGACTTCGAATACGGGATCTGCTCATCGACGACGGCCTCGCGGTCGTGCGCGGCAAGGGAGACAAGCAGCGCCTCGTTCCGCTCGGCGGTAGTGCGACCCGGGCGCTCGGCCGGTACTTTCGGGACACGCGACCGGTGCTCGATCGGGGAGAATCCGGCGGAGCCGTCTTCGTGAATCACCATGGGAGGCCGCTCGGCCGCAGCGGGGCGTGGAAGATCGTTCGCCGGCATGTCGATCGGGCGCGCGCGGCGGGGGCCCGGATCGGCCACGTGACCCCGCACACGTTCCGGCACACGTTCGCGACGCACTTGTTGGAGCACGGGGCGGACCTGGCCGCCGTCCAGGAGATGCTCGGGCACGCCGACATCTCGACGACACAACTCTACACCCACGTGGACCGTACGTATCTGCGCGAAGAGCATCGCCGCTTCCATCCGAGAGCCTGACCGAGAGCCTGACCGGGGCCCTGTGCCGACGTGAGCCATCTCTCGCGGGTCTTCCAGCTCCTGCGCAACCGGCAGAGCGTGCAGGCCTACGCCGATCGGCCGGTTCCGCCCAATTCGCTCGCCCGGATTCTGGACTGTGGGCGCTACGCTCCGTCCGTTCGCGAGGCGCAGCCGTGGCGCTTCGTGATCGTGCAGGACGCGATGACCCGTTACCAGCTCGCCCGGGAGGCCTTCAACCACGCGCTGGTGCGGTCGGCCCCGGTCGTCATCGTGGCCTGCGCGCGCGTTCACTCCCTCGTCAGCGGCAACGGCCGGCCCAGCCATCCCGTCGACGTGACCGCAGGGGTCCAGAGCATGGCGCTCGCCGCGGCCGACCTGGGCCTCGCGGCGGCGTGGATCACGGCATACCGTGAGTCCGGCATCAGGGAAGCGCTGGGAATTCCGTCCGATGTGCCGGTCGTCGCGCTTCTGACGATCGGATACGCCGACGGCTTCAGCAGTCTCGCCGAACGCCGGACCGAAGACGACGTCATCGCCTGGGAACGCTGGGGAAAGGACGCGAGCTGGTGAGCGAAGCGACGATAAGGGCCGCCAGGGGCGCGCTCCCGGCTCTCGTGGCCTTCGTGGCGCTCGTCGTGTCTCCGGGCCGCGCAGCGGCGCAGGAAGCCGACCCGATCCGCTTCGATCCTCGCTCGGACCATCCGGCCGAACGGCAGTTCGAAGCCTTCCTCGATCGCGCGGCGTTCACCCGGATCGAGACCGACACCGTCATCGGCCCGGACGAGCGCGTAGACGGTGACCTGCTCATCCTCGAGGCCGACGTCCGGTTGTCGGGCACTGTGACCGGCGACGTGGTGGCGGTCGGAGGCGACGTGTTTCTGCGTCCGGGGTCGCGCATCGAGGGTTCGGTGCTCATCCTCGGCGGCGGCTTCTATTCGTCGCAGCGCGCGGAGATCGCGGGGGAGTTCGTCTATCGTCCCAACGACGTGTACGCCGTCGAGCGCACGCCCGGCGAGGTCCGCATCCGCCCGGTTCGCGACGTCCCCGAGGCGCTCACCTTGCACGGCCTGTCGGGGATCCTGTTTCCGACGTACCAGCGGGTCGACGAATGGACGCTCGGCCTCGGCGCGACCGTGCGTCACGTGGGCTGGGGCTGGCAGCCCTCGCTCGAAGGCCGCCTGCGGCTGAAGACCGAGCACGGCGATCTCGAAGGCACGCTCCGCCAGGCGTGGTATCCGAACAGCGCACTGACCTTCGGGGTCGAGGCGGAGCGCGTGACCCGGACGAACGAATCGTGGATCCGGGGCGACATCGCCAATACGCTGTCCTACTTCTTCGCGGGCGATGACTTCCGCAACTACTACGAGACCGACCGGGTCGCCCTGTATCTCCGCGGGTCGCAAACCGCGATGTGGTCGCCGATCGTGGAGGTGCAGTGGGAGGACGCCCGCTCCCTCGAGGCGTCGGATCAGTTCGTCCTGTTCGCCTCCGACGAGGGGCGGCCGAACCCGGCGATCGACGAGGGCGAGTCGGTCGGGGCGCGGCTGGGGATGGGCTTCCGTCGGGCGACCTCAGAGACTTCGCTGCAGGTTCACGCCCTCCTCGAAGGGGCCGATGCCGACGTGGCGGGCGACTTCTCGTACCTGTTCGGAGAACTCCAGGCGGCATGGGCGGGCCCCGCGGCGATCGGCCATTCGGTCGAGGCGTTCCTGCTGGTGCGCGGCGACCTGTCGGGCACACTGCCGCGTCAGCGCTGGAGCGCGGTCGGAGGCCTGGCGTCGATCCCCACGCTCCCGACCCTCGCGGAGCGCGGCGCCCGCCTGGCGTACGGGGAAGTGACCTACCTGATCCCGGTCGAGCGCTTTC
>JBPCJZ010000075.1:0-3900 GCA_051004775.1 Gemmatimonadota bacterium | reverse complement strand
CTCCACGCTCTGGCTCATGTGGCCGACCATGTTGGAGATCGTGGCATCGCGGTCGGCGTCGTCCATGACGTCCCGCCACAAGTTGCGCGCCTGTACGTAGTCGTCGTCCTCGGCGTGCTTCCTGTACGGCTCGCGCGTGAGCTGTCCGGCCACTTCGAGGGGAAACGACTCGCCGTAGCGTTCGGGATCCGCCTTCGGCCCGCCGTAGCTGTTGGGCGCGTAGACGGGCTGGTCGCCGGCGTGCTCGTAGCGCATCGCTCCGTCCTTGTTGTAGGAATGAAACGGGCACTTCGGCTGGTTGATCGGGAGCTGCAGATAGTTCGTGCCGATGCGGTGCCGGTGCGTGTCGGGATAGCTGAACAGGCGGCCGAGGAGCATGCGGTCGGGCGAGGCCTCGATGCCGGGCGGCATGTTGGCGGGCTCGAACGCGGCCTGCTCGACCTCGGCGAAGTAGTTCTCGGGGTTCCTGTTCAAGACGAACCGTCCGATCTCGATCGGCTCGTAGTCGCCGTGGGGCCACACCTTGGTCAGGTCGAACGGATTGAACCGGTAGTCCTCGGCTTCGGCCACCGGCATGATCTGCATCTCGAGCGTCCACGACGCCTCGCCGCCGCCGTCGAGCGTGTCGTACAGGTCGCGCAGGTGGTAGTCGGCGTCTTCGGCCTTCATCGCGCTTGCCTCGTCGGCCGAGAAGTTCGCGATGCCCTGGTCGGTCTTGAAGTGGTACTTGACGTAGAACGCCTCGCCGCCCTCGTTGATCCACGTGTAGGTGTGGCTGCCGTAGCCGTTCATGTTGCGCCACGTACGCGGCGTCCCGCGGTCGGACATGAGGATCAGGACCTGGTGGATCGACTCGGGCGACAGCGACCAGAAGTCCCACATCATGTTGTGGTCGCGCAGGTTCGTGTCGGGGCGACGCTTTTGTGAGTGGATGAAGTCCTGGAACTTCGACGGGTCGCGCACGAAGAAGACCGGCGTGTTGTTGCCGACCAGGTCGTAGTTGCCTTCGTTCGTGTACATCTTGATGGCAAAGCCGCGCGGGTCGCGGTTCGTGTCGGGTGAGCCGAGCTCGCCGGCCACCGTCGAGAAGCGGGCGAACACCGGGGTCCGCTTGCCCTTCTTCGACAGAAAATCCGCTTTCGTCCACTGGGTCACGTCCTCGGTGACCTCGAAGAAGCCGTGCGCGCCGCCGCCCTTGGCGTGCACGACCCGCTCGGGCACTCGCTCCCGGTTGAACTGCGCCATCTTCTGGATGAGGTAGTGGTCCTGCAGCAGGATCGGACCGGCCACGCCGGCCGTGAGAGAATGTTCGTCGCTCGGGGCCGGTATGCCGGCGTCGGTCGTGGTGACCGGGCGCTCGTTCGGCTGTTTGTCGTCGCTCATGTTCGCTCTTCCTTTTCTCTCTCCAGCTGACAGTCGGGGCACCAGCCCCAGAAGTTGATCTCGGCCTCGTCGACCATGAACCCGGACGATGAGGAGGGTTTCAGGCAGGGCATCGCACCCACTGCACAGTCCACGTCGGCGATCGCGCCGCAGGCGCGGCAGATCACGTGATGGTGGTTGTCTTCCACCCGGGTTTCGTAGCGCGACGGGTGGCCGGCGGGTTCGATTCGTCGCAACAGGCCGGCCGCCTCGAGGGCCGACAGCACGTCGTAGATCCCCTGCCTGGATACCGTGCCGAGCGTGGAAGTCACGACCCGGGTCACGTCCTCGGCCGTGGCGTGGGGGAGCCGGCCGAGGGCATCCAGGGTCGCCAGGCGCGGCGCGGTGAGGCGGAGCCCCGCCCGGCGCAGCGCGTCCCGCATCTCGGAGTTTCGTTCGGTATCGGAATCGCCCATGTCCGATACGATAATGTCAAACAATAGACTGAGTCAAGATTGCAACGTCGGCGCACAGGTCGTCCATGCGCCCGGCCTCGGATGCTCAGCTCCGCAGGTACGAGGCGCCGTTCACATCCACGATGCAGCCGGTCAATGATGCATTGTCGCTTCCGGCCAGGAAGGTGATCACTTCCGCGATCTCGAGCGGAGTGGCCACACGCCCCAGCGGGCTCTGCGCCCGGATCGACTCGCCGCCGGGCCCGGCGAGCGAGGGTTCGGCCATGTCGGTGCCCACCCACCCGGGCGCAACGGTGCAGACGATGATTCCATGCGGAGCCAGCGCTATCGCCAGGGACTGCCCGAGAGCGTTGAGGCCCGCCTTACTGGCTCCGTAGGCAGGCGCGTCGGGTTCTCCGCGGAAGGCGCCCCGCGAGGAAACATTGACGATCATTCCCGATCCCTGCTCGACCATGCGCGTCGCGACCAGGAAGGAGAGGTGCGCCGGTCCCGTCAGGTTCACCGCGAGCGTCCGATCCCACGCCCGTTTCCATTCATCGAAGCTCACCTCGGCGGGAGGATGGGCCTCGAAGATCCCGGCGTTGTTCACGAGGACATCCAGCCGCCCGAACCGGTCGAAGACGTCGTCGGCGAGCGCCTCCAGCGCGGCGGGGTCGCCCAGATCGGCGCCCACCGCGAAGTGGCCATTGCCGGGCAGCCCGTCCAGCACTTCATCGGCGGCCTCGCGGTTCGTGGCGTAGTGTACGGCGAGGTGGGCGCCCTCCTCGGCCATGCGCTCGGCCGTGGCGCGACCGATCCCACGTGACGCTCCCGTGACGAGTACGTTCCGGTCTTCGAGTTTCATGGAGACCTCAACTCAGCCCGATGTCGCCCTTCGTCGTGAACTCGAGGTCGATCTCGGGCACTTCGAGCCGGATCGAGGCGGAGAGCGTCTCGTCTCCGCTCAACCGACCCGCCTCGACGGCCTCGTCCACTGCCTTTTCGATCTCCCGCTGGGCGCCCACGCCGAACGTCTTGAGAAGCTTCCGGACTTCGAGGTTGAACGTGTCTTCGTCCATCATCGTGCCTCCTTCGTTCGGCAACGTTGTTACAGCGCCGCGTTACAGCGCCGCGGCGCCGGCTTCGGCCACCGGGTGATCTTCGGTGTCGGCCAGCCCGCCGGAAACCCCGACGCCCCGACGATCTCCCCATCCTTCTTCAGCGGCACGCCGCCGTCGAAGATCACGATGCGCGCGTAGTTCGTGGTGTGTATGCCGATCTCTCAGGGGTCGGAGCCCTGCTCCGCGCGCGCCAGGCTCGCTATACTTCCGGGCATCATGGATCGCTCCCACTATCCTACCCGACGACTTCGTCTCGGAGAACCCGAGCCGAACGATCTGCGCGCGACGACCGCGGCCGAACGCGTGGCCATGGTCTGGCCGCTGACCCTGCAGGCATGGGCCTTCATGGAAGGAAGCGAGGATGAACCGGGATTTCGTCGAGATGTTGTCCGCGTTGTCCGCGGCCGGAGTTCAGTTCCTCGTCGTGGGCGCCCACGCACTGGCGGCTCACGGGGTCCCGCGGGCGACGGGTGATCTCGACCTGTGGGTGCGTCCGACGCCCGAGAACGCCGCGGGGGTCTGGGCCGCGCTCCAGGCCTTCGGGGCTCCCCTCACCGAACTTTCGCTCGAAGACCTGTGGGCGGACGATCTGGTGTATCAGATCGGACTGCCTCCGCGTCGCATCGACATCCTGACCTCGATCACCGGGGTCGCGTTTGCCGAGGCCTGGGACAGCCGCAGAACGATCGAACTCGAAGGCCTGCACATTCCGGTGATCGGACGGGACCACTTGATCCGGAACAAGCGCGCCGTCGGCCGGACTCGCGATCTCGCGGACCTCGAAGACCTGGAAGCGGCGGGCGGCGACGCATAGCCCGCATCAGACATCGTCCGATGCGAGGCGACCGGCGACTGCTCAGCCCTGCAGGCAGATGAGCCGCGTCTGGTAAGGCGGCAGGCCGGTAGCCACACGCCAGCCGTCCCGCCAGAGGATCTCCCTTTCGATCGACGACGGCACCAGC
>JBPCJZ010000074.1:0-4414 GCA_051004775.1 Gemmatimonadota bacterium | reverse complement strand
GACTGGAGGGCCGGCGGAGCCTGGCAGTCGCCGAGACAGTCGCAGGGGCCGCGACCTTCTGGCTCGCGAGGGCCCGCCCGGCCAGATTACGCGGATCGAAGACGGGCCCCGCACCGCGTGTATCTCTAATTGGTCGACGGCTCGTCTTGCCCCACAACCAACGGAAGATCTAATGGCGCCTCTGCGAAGGACTCGCACATTCTCCCTCGGCCTCCTGGCCGTCTCATCGTTGATGATCGCCTGCGGCGACGCCGCCTCGGGCGGCGACGAGAACTTCGCGGGCACGGTCCGCGACAGCGCCGGCGTCCGAATCGTCGCCAACGCGGAGACCGGCCTGTGGCCGGAAGCCGGCGGCTGGACGACGGAGGAAGTCCTGTCGATCGGCGAGGCCGCCGGCGACGCCGACTATCAGTTCGGCCAGGTCGGCGGCATCGGCGTCGCCTCCGACGGGCGCATCGCGGTGCTGGATCAGCAGGCACAGCGCGTACAGATCTATGACGCGGACGGCACCTACCTGCGTTCCGTCGGCGGACCGGGCAACGGTCCGGGCGAGCTCAGCGGGCAGACGACGGGCCTGTTCGTCGGCCGCGGCGATACGATGATCGTCGCGGACATGGGCAACGCGCGCATCAACGTCGTCCCGATGGACGGCGACCCGACGAATTTTCCCATCCGGCTGGAGGACGGCATCCCCCTGCGCTTCGATATGAACGACAGCGGAGATCTCGTCGCCCAGCGCAGATCGATGAACGCGTCTGCGGCCGGCACCGAGCCGACGGACCTCATCACACTGCAGACGTACGATGGCACGTTGACCGACACACTCCTCACCCCGAGGCGTGGTGAGTCCTTCGAAGTCAGCGGGGGCAGGCCGAGCTTCAAGCTCTTCGCCGCGGAGCCCATGTGGACGATGATGGGCGGCGATCGAATCGCCTACGCTTCGAACGACGTGTATCGGATCAACGTGTACAACACCGAGGGAACCCTGACGCAGGTCGTGACCCGGCCGCACGAGGCGCGACCCGTGACGGAAGCCGATCGGGAGATGGTGCTCGGACTCGTGCGCGCGTCGATGGAAAAGGCGGGTTTGCCGCAGGAGAACGTCGGTATGATGATAAACGCGATCTCGTTCGCGGATACCTGGCCGGCCTTCACGCAGCTTCGCGGCGGACCGGACGGAACGCTGTGGGTGCAGCGCCTGCGCTATCTCGACGAGCTGTCCGATGAAGATCGTGCGAACTGGGATCCCCAGCTCGACAATGGTTCGGCCGAGTGGGACGTGTACGAGTCCGACGGCCGATACGGCGGCGTCGTCACGATGCCCGACGGTTTCACCCCCTTCGTGTTCGATGGGGACCGGATCTACGGCGTGTTCCGCGACGATTTCGACGTGCAGTACGTGCGGGCGTACGAACTCAGCGGCGACCGGGAGTTTCGGGACGGTTGACGCGGAGAAGGCCGCGGATGTGACGCCCGCCGCCGGGGGCTCGTCTTTCCTGTGCCGTGGCGTGGGATCACGGCCAACGAGGGGGAATCATGAAATCGTCACGAGAGAGGCCCCGACGGGGTCTGGCCGGTCGGCTGGCACTGGTCGGGGCGATCGTTCTGCTCGGCTCCGCAATGGCGGCCCCGACGCAGGCCCAGGCACAATCGCGTGCAAAGGCCAAGAGCGGCGAGGTCCAGCGCAACAAGACGACGCGCAGCAAGGCGAATGACCGCAAGGCCACCCGGGCGAAGGCGAGGAGATCGGTAGCGGCGAAGACGGCTCCGGCCCGGCAACGGGCCACCGCGCGACGCGTACAGCAGAAGCCGGCCGTGCGCGCGGGCACGAGGGCGAATCCGCGGCAGCGGCCGAGCCCGGCCATCCAGCGCGTAGAGCGCAAGCCTGTCGTCCGCGGCAGCGCCGGCGCCAATCCCCTGGAACGGAGAGCGGCGATCCAGCGTGTGCAGCAGAAGCCGATCGTCCGGAAGAGTCCGGCACCGGTCGCCGGTCGGGATCGTGGCCGCGCGGGTGACGGCGGCCGCGACGGGGGCCGGGTGTCGGATCGCGACCGCGACCGTGCGTCCGACCGCAGTCGTGATCGTACCTACGACCGCGACCGCGACCGAGACCGTACCTACGACCGCGACCGTCATCGCGACCGTGATCGCGGCTACGACCGCGACCGGAATCGCTACCGCGACCGCACATCGGACCACTATCGCGACAGGTCGCGCACGCGTACCCGGGGCGGACGACCCGACTATCGGCGCGGGTCACGCGCCCGCCATCGCGGCCCCCGCATCGGGATCACGATCGGTGTGCTGCCGCGGGGCCACCGGCACTACCGCTGGCACGGACACGACTACTGGTATCACCACGGCGTGTTCTACGGTCGGTACGATCGCTCGTACCGGGTGATCCGGGCTCCGATCGGGTTCGTCGTGTCGGCGCTGCCGCTGTATCACGACGTGGTCTGGATCGGCAACCGGCAGGTCTTCTACTACGACGGGGTGTTTTACGAGTACGACCGCTGGCGTGGCGGCTACGTGGTCATCCCGGCGCCGTATGGCGTCGAGGTGGAGTACCTGCCGGAGGAGTACGACGAGGTATGGCACGACGGCGAGTTGTACTACCACTCGCGCGGCGTCCACTATCGGCCGGTGCACAGGTCAGGAGCTACATTCTTCCTGACCGTTCGCTTCTAGCCTGTTCGGCGGAAGCAGTGCAGGAAGCTTGACGAACGGGGGCGTCCGGTGACGGGCGCCCCCGTCCTCATATCCCCCGGGAACGAATGAATCCGATTCTTGCCATCGGCGCGGTCGCCCTCATGGCGATCGCGCTCCTGCTCATCCCGATCGGGCTGCCCGGCCTGTGGATCATGATCGCCCTGGTCGCCGCGGGGTGGATGGCCGGCGAGGTGTCCGTCGGGGTGTTCCTGGTGCTGCTGGCGGTTGCGATCGCAGCGGAAGTTGCCGAGTGGGCGTCGGTGGACCGGTTGGGCCGCCGCTTCGGGGGAACGTCGCGAACCTTCTGGGGCGCGCTGATCGGTGGCCTGGTAGGCGCCGTCGCCGGCGCACCGATCCCGGTGGCCGGTTCGATCGCGGGCGCCTTTCTCGGCACCCTGGGAGGCGCCATTCTCGCCACGTGGATGGAGACGCGACGACTCGCCGGCTCCGTGCGCGCCGGCTGGGGGGCGCTGCTCGGCCGCGCCGTGGCGGTCGCGATCAAGGTGTTCGCCGGACTGGTGATCCTGCTGGTCGGGGGCGGTGCGCTGCTACTCGGCTAACCTCAGTCCGCCCCCGGGCTCCCTAGCTCACTCACGTCGATGTACCGATCGATGTACCACACTCCGTCGGATTCCCGCCGCCAGTTGAGGAGGTAGAATCCCCCGTGCGTGCTGCTTCGGCCGTCGTGCCTGGAGGTGAGTTGCGACCTGAACACGCCATGCTCGAGCGCCCAGTTCCCTGCCAGGCGGAGTCGTACGTCGAGAACGGAAAACTGATACTCGAACATCTCGAAGAACGGCTCCATCCACTCCCGCACGGCCTGTCGTCCGGCCAGCGCCTCGCTGCCCGGAGGAAACCAGACGACGTCTTCGGTCAGGAGTCCGGCCGACTCCGCGGCATTCGCCGCGCAGGTGACCTCCACCCACTCCCGACGGCGTTCCTCGATCGCTACTCGATCACTCACGCCGGAACCCTCTCCTGTTCTGGCAAGACCCTATTTCAGTCTAGGGGGTCAGGCCAGTTCTTCACAAGCTCGTTCGACGGTCGCGTGGCTCTTCACCCCTCGGGCTTGACCAGGATCTCGCTGAACGCGAGTTCTTCGGCCGCCAGTACGAGGGCGGTCGTGGGCATCCCGATCACGAGCTTCTGCACGCGGCGATAATAGTCTTCCCACTCCGGGTCCGGCTCGCGCATTCCGATGAACACACAATCGGCCCCCACGGAGGCTTCGCGAAAGATCTCCTCGAACGGACGACCATCGGCGGGTATCGTCCGGCAACTCGATTCGGTACGCAGTCCGCCGACGATCCGCTCGAGTTTCGGAAGCGCGGAATCCGCCGCCGCCTGATTCGGAACGATCATGTGAACCCGCAACTCCGCGCCGCGCCACTCTACGCTGGTCTGCAGAAGGTAGGCGAGAGTGAGCATGAGGCCACCGTTGCTCTCGAGCCCACCCCACCACACGTCGATTCTCTTGCGATCCCCGAAGTCCCGTTCCGCATCGTGGTGGAGAATCACCACGTTGCGCCGCGCTTCGTGAAACCCGGCGATCATATTGCAGTAGTCCGGCAGATTCGCTTCAGACTCAGTATCCCCGAGCAGGATGGTGTTCGGCGTGAGCGCGCCGATTCCGTACGCCTCGATGAGCCGCGACGCTCCGTCGAACGCATTGGGAGCTCGAATGAGGCGGATCAGGGCATGGATG
>JBPCJZ010000073.1:0-4764 GCA_051004775.1 Gemmatimonadota bacterium | reverse complement strand
GGCCGGGGAGCCCTCCGCCCGTCTGGTCGATCACGCCGATCATGGCGGGCCGGCTCTCGCTGCGCTCCGCCATCACGATCGGCATGAAGGTCGCGCCCAGCATGAGCATCGGTACGAGCAGCGTCGCGAGCAGGAACCACTTGTTCCGCACGCGCTGGAGATACTCGCGGCGCAGGATCGTCCACACCCGGCGGCTCACGCGACCACCTCGGCGTCGGTCGACGCGTCGGTCGCGGTTCCGGCGCCCGCTGCGGTTCCGGCGTCCGCGTCCGCGTCGAGGTCGGCGTTGGCCGCGGCCGCCTGCGCCGCCTCCAGGTCGGTCGCCGGCAGGCCTCTCGCACCGGCGCGCTCCAGGAAGATCTCCCGCAACGAAGGCTCGGCGATCTCGAACTTCTCGATCTGCGCCCCGGACTCGATGGCCGTCCTGAGCAGATTCTGCGGATCGACGCCCGCGGCCAGGCGGACTTCGACCCGCCGGCCGTGGTCCGTGAACGAATCGACGAGCGAGCCGTGCAGGAACTCGCGCGGGCCGTCGAACACCAGCACGATGTCCTTGCGGCCGCTCGCGGACTTCACCTCCGTGAGCGTCCCGTCGAGCACCTTTCGGGCGCCCGCGATCATGCACACGCGGTCGCAGATACGCTCGGCGTCGTCGATCATGTGCGTCGAGAACAGCACGGTCCCCCCCTCGCGCTTCCGCTCGACGACGATCTCGCGCAGCAGGTCGGAGTTGATCGGATCGAGGCCGCTGAAGGGCTCGTCGAGGATGAGGAACTCGGGATCGTGCAGGATCGTGGCGATGAACTGCACCTTCTGCTGCATGCCCTTGGACAGGCTGTCGACGCGGTCGTTCGCCCGGTCGTCGAGGCCGAGCCGACCCAGCCACTCGTGGGCCTGCCGCTTGGCCTCGCGGTGGCGCAGGCCCTTGATCTCACCGAAGAAGGCGAGGTGCTCGCCCACCTTCATCTTCTGGTACATGCCGCGCTCTTCAGGGAGGTAGCCGACGCGCTCCCGGACGCGGGGGTTCACGGGCTCGCCGAGCAGTTCGACGGTCCCGCTGTCGGGCCCGAGAATATCAAGCATGATGCGGATCGCCGTCGTCTTGCCGGCGCCATTGGGGCCCAGGAGTCCGCACACCGTGCCGCGCGGGAGATCGAAGTCCAGGTCGCGCACGGCGTAGTTCGATCCGAAGGATTTGGTGACGCCCCGGAGTCGCACTACAGGGTCAGCGCTGCTTGTCATATATGTCTCTCGATGTCTCTCGATGTGTGTCCGACCGTGCCCACCCATTCCGCCTACCCGCTACCCGGTGCTATATTCGACTTTCCCGCATCCAACCCGAAGAATGCCCCCAGGAGGTCGAGGATGGCGATCTTTCGTGTCCTGTACTATACGACCGTGAACGTCGGCAGCGGCGGTCGCATCACGATTCCGCAGGACATGCGTGACGATCTGAAGCTGGAAGACGGCGACACGCTCACCGCTCGCCTCGAAGGCAGTGAGACCGGTCAGCGCCAACTGACCATCTGGAAACAGAAGGAAGACTGACGGTCAGCCGGGCGCTTCGCCCGGGACGTCGCCGAAGTTGACGGCCATCGTTCCGAACACCAGGTCGATCGAGCCGCAGCGCACGAAGCCGTGCCGCTGCATCAGCGTCGTGACGCCGCGCTGGGCGGGATACGTCCGGAGCGACTCCGGAATGTAGCGATACGATTCGACATCGCGGTGCAGGAGCCACCCGGCGGCTGACGTCGAGACATCAAGATACCGCAGGTAGGCGCGGTCGAACCATTCCGGCTCGGCCCGTCCGAAGTCGAGCGACACGAACCGGCCCCCGGGCCGCAGCACGCGTCGGATTTCGCCGACGGAGCGATCGAGGTCCGCGAAGTTCCGCAGCCCGTACCCGACGATCAGTCGGTCGACCGATGCGTCCGCGACCGGCAGCGCCATCGCGTCGCAGCCCAGCCAGGCCACGCGCTCGGCGCCCTCCCTCGTCTTGCCGTGCCGCATCATCGGAACGGTGAGGTCCCCGGCGATGACGATCCCCCGGTGCCGCGGCTCCTCGTCCGCGGTGATCCTCAGCGCCAGATCGCCCGTGCCGGCGGCGAGATCGAGCACCGTGTGCCCGAGTCCGATTCCCGCGATATCGAGCGCGAGCCGCTTCCAGCGCCGATGCATGCCCGCGGACATCACGTCGTTGGTGAGGTCGTAGCGGCCCGCGATCCGACCGAACAGCCCCTGGACGTAGGCGCGCTTCGAGTCGGGTGTGACGATTTTCGCCCGGATGCGGTCTTGGATGTGAGACGGGTTCATGCCGTGAGTGTCCCGCGATCCGGCCGGCGTGTCAACGGCTGAACGGCGAGGGCGAACGACCGGCGCCGTTGGGTGCCCGGGACGGCCGTATGAAATTGGATTTTCATAGGTTGAGGGGTGGAGTCAGCCGACCAAGGTTGACTGTATGAAAATGGATTTTCATACGTGCGAAACGGAACCAACCGCCGACCGCGACGGGTAAGATCAGGACGATCGACGGCACGTAGCGGAAGCACGGACCTTGCGGTCACGTGGGGAGCTGCCGGACCGCACTCGAGGCGGATCCGGCTGTTTTACTGAACAATCCGGGGGATACCATGGGGTTCAACATCGTGCGGCGCGCGCTGATCGCAGTGCCGCTTATCGCACTTAGTGCCGCGGCTTGCTCCAAGACCAACGTGAGCCGCATCGATCCGGCCAGCGTCACGGACCTGTCGGGCCGCTGGAACGACACCGATTCCCGCCTCGTCGCGGGCGCACTGATCGACCAGAGTCTGAACGGCATCTGGATCGACCGCTTCGCGGATTCAAATGGCGGCGAGTCGCCTCCGGTGATCGTCGGCGAGTTCCGCAACCGCTCGACCGAGCACATCCCGGTCGGGACGTTCGTTGCCGACCTGGAGCGCGCCTTCGTCAACAGCGGCGCGGTCACCCTGCTGAGCGGCGGCGCCGAACGCGAAGAGATTCGCGACGAGCGCTACGACCAGCAGGAGTACGCCCGCGCCGGTACCCGCGCGGCGCAGGGCATGGAGCTGGGCGCCCGGTACATGCTGCAGGGCGAGCTCCAGTCGATCGAAGATCGCACCCAGTCGCGCGGCATCGGCTCCCGCAAGGAGATGGTCGTGTTCTACCAGGTCGACGCGCGGATGGTCGACCTCGAGAGCAACGTCGTCGTCTGGGCGGGACAGCACAAAATCAAGAAGTACGTCGAGCGTCCGCCGCTCGGACTTTGACGACGGTATCTGAGGAAGGCACGGGAGCATCATGGAGATTCAGATGAACACGATAGCGCGCCGCGGCGCACTGGTTGCCGTCGGCATCGTCGGGCTGGGCCTGATGTCGGGCTGCGCGAAGAAGCACGTCAACGAGCAGCCGATCATCGAGAACGGTGACCGCGTCGACGACGGTTCTTATACGGTGGCTGAAGCGCGGACGCGCACCGAACAGCGGCGCGCCGACGCGGCGTATGACCGCAACGAGATCGAGACCCAGGCACTTGCGACGTGCGAGGCGGACGTCTGCGACGCCGTAGTGCGGCGTGAAGTCTGGCTCGGAATGAACGAGTGGCAGGTGATGGCCGCGACCGGCACGACCGAGCGGGCGTGGTCGACGCGGCGGGCGGGCGGATCGACCGTGATGACGCCGAGCGACACGCGCATGCCGCCGAAGGACGCCGTGGGTCAGCTCACGATGGTGCAGCTCGCCGACGGCGCCGTGCGCCGCTACGGCTACCAGGAATCACAGGGCGTGCGGCTCGTCTCCTCGCCCGAGCACGCCACGACCGAGGGCCGCGCGGCCGAGATGGCCGAGGCGCTCCTCCAGGAAGGCGACCGCCAGGCGGCGTCTGGTAACTTCGACGCGGCGCTCAACCGGTACGACCGGGCGAGCATCCTCGCGCCCGAGGATCCGCTGATCGACTATCGCATCGCGACTGTTCTCGACAAGGCCCTGCGCCCGATCGAGGCGAAGCTGCAGTACGAGCTGTTCCTGCACCGGTTGGATCTCGAGCGCATCCAGGCGAAGGGCGAGGCGAATGCCCGCCTGGCCGAGGCGATCGCCCTCGCGCAGCAGCGCATCGTAGTACTCGAACGCAGCCGGTAGCTCACATGCGCTGCCGGGCCGTCGCGCTGGCGTCCTGCCTGGCGATGGCGGGATGCGGACTCGTCGGGCCCCCGCACACGGGGCCCGACGGTCTTACGTCCTACGACGGCGACCTGCGTCGCCTCAGCGCGACGTCGCGTTTTGACGATGCCGTCAAGCTCGCAGAGGAAAAGGCCGACGACGCGGGCGACGATCTGCTGGCGCTCCTCAACCAGGCGACCGTCGAGCACTACGCCGGCCGCTACGAGGCGAGCAACGCCCACCTGCAGGCCGCTGACCTCCTGATCGAAGAGCGGTTCACGAAGAGCATCTCCCGCGCGGCACTCTCGCTCGTGACGAACGATCGGAGCCTCGTCTGGCTACCCGGCCGCAGCGAGCGGCTCATGGTGCACGTGTACGGCGCCCTCAACTACCTTGCGCTTCACCAGCCCGGCGAGGCGGCGGTCGAGGCGCGGCGGCTTGGAATGCTGCTCGACGAGATGGCGGACGAAGGCGGGCTCGAAGGCCTGAGTGGAGACGAACGGCGCCTGTACCGCTCCCTTCGCTACTTCGCCGGCGCCGTATTCGACCAGGCCGGCGAGTCCAACGACGCCGACGTGGCGTACCGGCACGCCGGCCTCGATTCGGTCG
>JBPCJZ010000072.1:0-15593 GCA_051004775.1 Gemmatimonadota bacterium | reverse complement strand
CCGTACAGCGCGAACACGGCCCGGTCCAGCGACTTGCCCACGACCGCGGCCGTCTCCGGCGTGAGGAGCGCCTCGAGCCGGTACATCCCCTCACCGTTCGGATAGAGGGACAGCCGGCGCGACTCGTGGAGCGCCCGCTCGCGGGCCGCCTCGTCCTTGCGGCTCGCCGTCTTGTACGCCCGGCACCGGCGGCTGAGGACCGGGGCCGTGCAGCCCTCGGCCAGCTCGAGCAGGTCCGCCTCGTTCGCGGGCGTCGCCACGCGGCTGAGCGCGCGCACTTTGCAGAGGGAGAGCGCCCCGCGGGCCATGGCGGCGGCGGTCTCGGGCAGCTCCGCGAGCGCCTCGGCGACGCGGGTATGCTCGCGAGCGACGTGGAGATCGTACCCGGCGTGGAGGACCAGCCAGTGAGCGCAGGTGCGGTGGCCGCCCGGCTTCCAGCCGCCATGCCGGTCGAAGCGCGCGATCAGTCCGAGGAGGCGCTGTTGGGCGGCCGACACGTGCGCGGCCAGCGTCGCGATCTCGTCGCCGAGATCCTGCAGCGCGTCGGGATCCGGGTGCTCCTCCGGCGCGACGGAGGTCGCCGGATCGTACGGAGGTGCCGCCTGCTCCCGGACGCGTCTCGCGCTCCGCGTATCGCTCGCGCTCCGCGTATCCCTCGCGCTCCGCGTATCCCGCGTATCCCGCGCATCCCGGCCCAGCGTGTAGCCCATCCCTCCACCTCTCGATACTCAGAAGCATGTCTCAGAGTCCTGCTTCCAGTATACGAGCGGGTATCAAGCGGGTATCAACACGAATATCAACACAACCCGCTCATGGGGTCCAACCCCGCTCGCCAGTCTCGCCCACGCTCATGCGGCCCACGCCGGCTCACCCCCCGCTCACCGGCAGCCCATTCCTCCCATGCCCGACCGAGTCCGCTTGCCCCACCCCATCCCTCCACCCGATCTTTCGCCCATGACCAACCGCCCATCGTCCCTGCAGGCCCTCTTCGCCGAACTCAAGCGCCGGCGCGTCTTCCGCGTCATGGCCGTGTACGGCGCGGTCGCGTTCATCGTCCTGCAAGCGGCGGATCTCGTCTTTCCCATCCTCGAGCTTCCGAACTGGACGCTGCAGTTCGTACTCATGATCACCCTCCTCGGCTTCCCGCTCGCGATCGTGATCGCGTGGGCGTTCGAGGCGACCGACGAGGGAATCCGGCGCGCCGTTCCCGCGGACGAGGAGGAGATCCGGGCGATCGTCGCGCTGCCGGCCTCCCGCCGCTGGCCGGCGGGGCTGATGGCGCTCGCGGGCATGGGGCTGCTGTTCTGGAGCGGCTGGTGGCTGGGAAACCGGGGCGGGCTCGAAGGCGGCGCCAACCTCCTCGTCGGCGAGGCGCAGGCCGCGGATTTCCGCACGCTTGCCGCGCTGCCGTTTCGGAACGTGAACGGCGACGAGGACAACGGCATCATCGCGATCGGCATCCACGAGGACCTGCTGGCCCAGCTCTCACGCATCGCCGCCCTGCGCGTCACCTCGCGCACGTCCGTCAGCGAGTACCAGGAGACCGACAAGAGCCTCAAGGACATCGCGGGCGAGCTCGGGGTCGAGTATCTGCTCGAGGGTTCGGTGCAGAGTTCGGGCCCGCGGGTGCGCGTCCACGTCCGGCTGGTCGACGCCGCGACCGACCAGGCGCTGTGGACCCACCAGTTCGACCAGGAGGTGACGCCGGAGAACCTGTTCGACATCCAGTCGGAGATCTCGCGCACCGTGGTCGAGGAGCTGGAGGCGCACCTGACGCCGCAGGAGAGCGCGACGCTCGCCGCGATGGAGCCGTCCGGCAGCTCGGCGGCGCAGCAGTGGTACTACCGGGGGCTGGCCAAGGCGGCGGGCCCGTTGTCGGACCTGCCCGAGGCGCGCGACGCGTTCGCCCAGGCGGTGGCGATTGATTCGACCTACGCGGCGGCGTGGTCGCAGCTCGCCCGGGTGGCCAGCCGGCTCGTGTTCACCGGGGGCCTCGCCGAGGACTCGACCGCCGCCCGGACCGCCGCGGAACGTGCCGCCGCGCTGCAACCGAACAGTGTCGAGGCGCACCTCGCCCGCGGCTACAACGAGTATTACGCCCGTCAGAACTTCGACGCCGCTTTGTCGGCGTTCCGCGCCGCGGAGCGCCTCGCGCCGTCGGACGCGGACGCGGTGTGGGCGGTCGGCCTGATCCTTCGCAGGCAGGGCGAGTGGGAGGAATCGACGGCGATGATGAAGCGGGCCGCGCGCCTGGATCCGCGTAACCTCTCACGCCTTGAAACCCTCGCGGAGAACCTGGCCGACCAGGGAGCGTACGCCGACGCGGATGCCGTCATCGAGCGTGCGCTGTCGGTCGATCCCACGAATCCCAAGGCCCGGTCCAGCAAGGTGAACAACCTGTTTCTATGGGACGGCGACACGAAGCGGGCGCACGGCCTCGCCGCGGAGCTGCGACTCGATCCCCGCCGATTCGACGAAGGCCAACAGTTGATCATCCTGGCGTACGCGGACCGCGACTACCGACGCATACTCGAACTGTCGAGTGCCCTTGAAACGCGCGGCGTGCCCTATTTTGAACTGGTCGCGGCGTGGTGGGCTCTGGTGGCCGCGCACCAGCTGGACTATCCGGGCGTCGAGGCGCTCGCCGACAGTGTGCACGCGCTCGTCCCCGGCGCCGTTCCGCCGGATGCCGTTCCGGCGTTGCAGGGGATGGCTGCCGCGCTCGGGGGCCGGCGCGAGCAAGGCCTCGAGGAACTTCGACTCGCTGTCAGCCAGGTGCGCGAGTGGAACGATCACATTCTCAATCCGCCGCTCGCGAACGCGATCGTTGTCGGCTACGGGGCGCTCGGCGAGCTTGACGCCGGATTCGAAGTCCTCGACGACCACGTGGCGCGTCCGGGCAACGTGTTCACCGCCACGCACCTGCGGACGTCTCCCGCCTTCGACCCCTACCGGGACGACCCGCGGTTCGCGGAGATGCTCGAACGTCGCGAACGGTTCGAGGCCGCAGGCGCGAAGATGGGCGAGGCGGGGCGGCCGTGGCTGCCGTGAGACCGTCCCGCTCAGCCACATCCCTACCCACGCCGGTGGTATGCGGTTAAGGCCACCAGGCGCCAAGCTCACCGTACAATTCCGTAAATTATTATAAAATAATAACTTGCGGAATATACAGCTTATCCCTATACTTCTCTTAGCACGAAGAAAGAATGCAAGAAGAAGCACCCCGAATTGAAGGAGTCAAATGAACAATTTCAAAACGATTACGCACGAAGAGTTGAGAGAGAAGATCGACGGTGAGGCCAACTTCACGTTGCTGGAGATTACGCCCAGCCCCGAGTTCAAGGTCGGCCATCTTCCGAGGGCGAAGAATCTCCCGATGGATCAGATCGAGAACCGCGCGAGCGACTTGATCACCGGTAAGGACTCGAAGGTCGTTGTGTACGGCTCGGGTACCGATTCCGACGTGTCGGAAAAGGCTGCCAAGAAGCTGGCGTCGATGGGCTACACCAAGGTGTACCATTTCGCCGGTGGCAAGTCCGCCTGGAACGAGACGAAGACGCCTGCGCTAGCGGTGTAGTTCCGACCGTAGCCTGGTAGTAGGCGGGCGATACCGGCCCGCGTAGGAATCTGGACAGTAAAGCAGTCACCGGCTGGCTCCCCTCTCGGGGACCGGCCGGTTGGTATTTGTGGCATGCCAAGCCCGCCAGAATCCCTCGAGCGCGAAGTACATCTCCTCCCCGTTCGGGATATAGAGGGACAACCGGCGGGACTCGTTAAGCGCCCGCTCGCGTGCCGCCTCGTCCTTGCGGCTGGCCGTCTTGAACGCCATGTCGCCGCCTCGCGATTCTGCCGGCATGAGGCACAGCCCGGGGGCCGTCTCGATTCGACGAACTGAAGTCCGCCGTCCGCGGTGACGTCGTGATGCCCGTCGTGATGGCCAGAGCGGCCACCTACGACGAGGTGCGCGCCGTGTGGAAACGGATTTCCCGCCTTCGTCGCCTCTATCGCCGCAGTCTGGGAGGCGGAGTCACGCCGGTGCTTCGTCGGCCTTCGGCGCCTGTCGAGTCTCCCGTCACCGGCACCTCGGGTTGACGCCGCACACGATCATGTCGGGCGGGCACCACTTGCACTGGGGTACACTCTCCACAGCGAGCGCGGTCACGAACAGCCCGCTTCCCCGGGTCGTGCCGACGTAACAGCCGTAGGCGACTAGCCGTCCGTCCATGTTCGCGTCGAGGTGCAGCGTCTTGAGACGGCGCCGAGACACTTCGAACGAGCGAGTACTCCCGTCGATCCCAGGATCGAGCGTCACTGCGACGTCCTCCCTTCCCACCGACACGAGTTCGCGGTCCACCAGGAACGTCGTCGTGTGCCTGGCGGGCCCCGACGGGGGAAATACCTGGTTGCCGATGGTGACCTGGCGACCGGGAGCCACGGTCAGCGTAATCCGCAACCCGCGCGCGAAGCCTGTCATCAGCAGCAGCAGGAACAGCAGGATGAGAAAGAACGCGATGAGCATGAGGGTTCCGGCGGACATCATCACCTCCGTGCGGGGTCCCCCGGTCCATCCGGCCGTCCGCGCCAGAGATCCGAGAAGACGTTGAGCGCGCGCGCGGAAGCGGCCGAATCGCCGCCGGCCTCCAGCGAGCGCGACAGGTACAGCATACTGAGCGTACGCAGCCCCCACCCGGTTACCGTCAACGGGTTCGCTCCGGGACCGATCTTCAGGCTCGGGAGGTCTGGATCCTTGAACGTGATATTCGGGCGGTGGAGTCCCGGACCGTACTCCCTCCCGTCGACGAAGACCTTGCGGTTTCCCCGCTCGATCGTGATGACCACCTTCGGGGGCGCCACCCCTCCGGCGAAGGCTCCTCGGCCGGCCCGTAGACGGCCAGCGGCGGGGCGAGCAGCGGGATCACGAGCAACCGATTCACTCGGTGTGTCAGAAACGACATCTTCAACCTCGTAGGGTCAGTCCACTACCGGATCGACATCGGCCCGGAGCGCGGAATAACCGGCCAGCGCTTCGCGTCCACGAATCGAGTCCCCGAGCACGAAGTATGATTGCGCCCGGTGCCACCGCCCGAGCGTCCTGAGTCCCCAGTGGTGAGACTCGACGATCAGGCTCAGCGGACAGGTTTCTACGTGGAGAAGCTGATCGACCGCGTCCCGGTGCCGTCCGGCCGTGCGGGCCAGAATTGCCGCCAGGTAGTGGTCATCCAGCGTCGTAACTTGCCGATCCTCGAGGTCGGCCAGTACCTCGTCGAGCGCCCGGTTGAGAGCAGCCTTCTGCCGCTCTGAACCCGTCGCGGAGTCCGCGGCCAGGAACCCGCGCCAGACGGCCGGAATCTCGAGCCCCGCGGCCGTCCAGCCCTCGAACCACCGGCCGCGGCCGTCTTCGTAGAGCGCGAGGGCCGGGGCGATTCCCTGCGCCAGGGCGGCGCGCCTGACGTAGGCGGCCTGCCTGGGGCTGTACGACTGGCGCGACCACGTGGCGAAGAGATCCTGAAACGCTCCAGCGATTTCGGGGTCCGCGGTCAGGGATGTCGCGCCGTACACGCCGAGTACGGTGATCGACCGCTTGACGTCCCCCAGGCCGAGCGGCCCCTCGCCCTCCGGATCGCGAATCGCGAAGCTCATCGTCGACCACAGGGGCTCCGTGATCGCCACGACGCGCCGGGCAAGCCCGAGTGCCAGCAATACGTTCGCCGCCTCCCCGGGAACCGCGGTTCCCCTGGGAACTCCCGCCAGCGCCCGCTCCATCAACGACCTCGCGCCCGACACGTCGTCCGTGGCCATGTGCATCACGGCGAGGCGGATCAGGTCCTGGCGGGTGGTGTCGGCCCGAAGGCGGAGAGAGGCGACGCGTTCCGTGAAAATGTCCGACGTCAGATCCCGGACCACCGCGGGATCGGCCTTGCAACCCAGCGTCGATCTACGCCAGGCGAGCCAGTCGGCCAGTTCGTCGTGAGGCCGGGCCTGGTCCGGATGGATGCTCGCCCAGCTTTCCAGCAGGCGCCGCGAATTGCTCGCGATTCGCTCGACGTTCTCGGTGGCGACCCGACGGCGTTGCTCGTTCATGTCGGCCGGGCTGACCCACACGATCGAGTCCTCCGCGACCGGGCAGAACGGAACCTGGTCTCCGGCTTCAACCCTCTCGAACGCGGCCCTGAAAGGCGCACCGGGCCGCTCGAATGCCTGGCACTGCCCGAGGGCCGAAGCCGCCAGCATGCGGTCGATCTCGAACAGCAGCCCGTACGAGATCTGCCAGTCCGGCGACAGGAGTGCGGCCGTCTCGAACGCCCTGCGGGCAGCGTTCAGGTTGCTCCGCGGCACGATGCTGTCCGGTGCCACTTCGCGCAGCACCGGGTCGTTGTACTCGACGGCGCCCAGGAGCAGCCAGGCCTCCGTGTCCGACGGGTCCTTTTGCAGGACTTCTCCGTAGATGCGCCGGGCCTCGTCGTAGTCCCCGCGCCAGAAAGCACGGAAGGCGGCCATGTGCGGACGCAGACCGGGGCGCACCTCGTGGGTCGCCGCGAGGCGGTTCGCCGTCTGCGTCAGGCGGGCGATTTCCGGTCCGATCGCGAGGATGCGTGACGGGTCCCGCGAGGTCTGCCAGTAGAGGGTAAGCGACAGGTAATGATGGGCGCTGGCGAACAAGGAGTCCTGGGAGAGTGCCTCGCGGAAATGGTTTTCCGCCGCCTCGAGCCGCCAATCGTGCAGGGCATCCAGGCCGTCCTCGAAGTCACGGTGGGCGAGCGGGTTTCGCGACTCGCTGCGCAGGTCCTCCAGCCTGGCCGACTGGTCGCGCAGCTGCAGGATGCCGTGCGCGACGGGGGCGACGAGGCTGTCGAGGTCGGTGGCGGAACCGGTGAGCAGGGTCGGCTGTCCGATTTCGCGCCGCCTGAACACGTCGTACATGACCGCCTCCAGGTCTGCCTCATCACCACGGGTCTCGAGGCTCAGGCCGATCAGCGTTCCCACCCCCTGTGCCTCCGCCATCTCGAAGGCCTGCTCCAGGGTCGCGGCCTCCGTCTCGTCGATCCCGAGCCGCGACATCAAACCGCCGAGAGCGAAGCTCTGCACTACCCGCACGGAGTCCCAGCCCCTCAGCTGTCTGGTCAGCCGACGCGCGGCCCGCTCCGTCGCCACCGCATCCTCCGCGGTCTGCGAGCGGGTGTGGATCGGCAGCACGAGATACGAACCCCGCGGATCCGGCATCGCCTGGGCGCGTTCCACGGGAAGGATGCGGGACGCCGTGAACCAGCTGGCGGCAACCAGCGCGACGATGCCCAGCACGGCCGCCGAGCGGGCGGGCCAGCCGGTCAGCCTGGGCCCCACCTCGTGCTCCGAGCCTTGTATTTCGGAGGAGGCCGTCGCGTCCGCCGGCGCGTCGTCCGCCGGCTCCCTCGACGGGGTGCGGAGGATTCGCCCCCGCTTGTCCACGTCGTAAACCCAGCCGACGATGATCGCGACCGGGAATCCGAGCAGAACGAGTATGGTCAGGGCGGTGAGAAAGATCGGCGAGATGGGAAGCGCACCGATGACGACATCCGCGCCCTGGAGAAGCGCGAACGAGAGGCCGGCATAGATCGCGACGACCTCCAGCACCCTGCGGCGCTTGAGTTCGGCGAGAAGTTTGCGGAAAGGATCCGACGGCGGCATTGCGGCGCTCCCAGGGGTAGCCCGTCCAGCCCGCACCAATATGCGCGCCCGCTGCCCGTATGGATAGTTTACACGAGCGTGCAGCCCTTGACGCGTACGGCAGCCACTATGAGCGCCTCGCCCCGATCAAAGCCGAGTGGGACCCCGACAACGTGTTCCTGGGCAATCACAACATTCGCCCCGCGAACTGAGTCGCCCAGTTCGTACCAGTGCAGCTTCTGCACGATCGTGTCTTCGGCGGTCGCGAAGCGCAGCGTTCGCTCCGGGTCGTTGGCAACGACGAATGAACGACCGCGCTCGAGTTCGAGCTTCGTAGCTCGACCTTCACCGGCAACGAAGACGTCGACCTTATACATCGTCGCGATGTGGATGAGGTTGAACCCTCCGCTGTATTCGATGGCTGTGCGGATCGCCTCGTCATCCAGGTAGAATGGGCCGTGCAGGTATGTGACGAGGGCGGGTCGGTGCTCCTGCCGCAGTGCGGCCACGAGATCCGCGTCGATGGTCGCCCGCGGGATTCCGTGGAACGAACTGGCCAGGGAACCGCCCACCACGTACGGCACGTCGAGGCGTTCCAGCGTGTCCGCGACCAGAAGGGTGACGGCGATGATGTCGTCCACGGCGTCAATAGCCGTGGTCCTGCGGGTCCCAGTCGAAGACTTGCACCATCAATCGCGGCCCTAGCCGGAGCGCGGCGAGCCGGAGTCGCATTTCCCGCTCGGTCATTTCTTCTCCGTACTGGGCGCGGATGCGTGTCCGGGCAAGGTGTTCGATCGAGTGCCTGAGGGAGGCGACGCGCCGCAGCTTCTCCCGCCCGTCCATGTGGCGGTACGCGTCGAGGACTACCGCCTCCACTTCGGGAGGGGTATCCGCGACGCCGCTGTTCGTGACCCGCCGTTCGCTCACGCGACTTAGCCTTCCACCGGGCGACGCGAGAGGCCACCCGGGCGGCGGACACACGGTCGGTTCGAGCCGACAATATGCCGTCGCATCAAGAACATGTCATCTCGCACCCCGATAGCCCTGAGCACGCGGGCCGATCGCCGGCGCCGGCGGCTCGTCGCGGCTACTTCCCCTTCGTCATCGTGATCCGGCCGTTCACCACGCCTCCATCCTCGATCTCGATCGTGGCGGCCTCGATGTCGGCCTCGATCTGACAGCCCTTCCGCAGGCGGACGCCTCCCCTGGCCGAGATGGTACCGGAAACTTTGCCGCTCGCCACCACTTCTTGCGCTTCGATGCCGCCCGCGACCTCGCCGTCCGCGTTGACCACGACGCGCCCCGTGGTCGTCACCGATCCTTCCACGCGGCCTTCGATCCGGAGTTCGCCTTCACCGGTGACGTCGCCGGTCACGGTCATTCCGCCGCCGAGGACGGAAACCATGTGGGAGTGGCCGAGTTCCGGCGCTGCCTCGCGTCCGTGGGCGCGTGATGCGCTCTCGATCAACTCGCTGGTGGCCTCCGAAACCTTTGTTGCGACGTTCAGCATGTTGCGGTCTCCATCCCGGGTGTGAAAGGCTCGCCGTCCGTTCGATCAGCGTCGCCGGCGCACCCGGAGACTGCAAGTTCCGGGCACTTGCCTCCCCGCCGGCGCGACGCGCACGAGTCCTCGAGCAGTCCTCGAGCAGTCCTCGAGCAGTCCTCGATGAGTCCGCCGCGCGTCCGCCGCGCGTCCGCCGCGCTTCCTCCAGGTGCCGCCTACCCCTCGGTTCGCCATGTGCCTAGCTTCTCGCGCATGAACGGCCCGCTACGACGATCTCGACCGCGACACGACATCCGCGCCGTGCGCGCCCTGCGTGCCCCGCGCGCCCTGCGCACCCTCGCGCCACTGCCGCTCGTGGCCGTCCTTCTAGCGTACCCGCGACCCGCGGAGGGGCAGGGCGCGCCGCGCGAGGTGCGGGAAGCCTCCGCCCAGGTCCTCACGCTGCGCGGCTACGACGCGGAGGGGACGCAGACGGCGCAGGGGAGCGGATTCTTCTTCGGCCCCGGACGGATTGCGACGAACTTTCACGTGATCGCGGGGGCCGAACGTGTCGTGGTCATCGGGATCGGCGGCGACACGGTGGCCACGGTGACCCACGTCGAAGCGGTCGACCAGCGCCTCGATCTGGCGATCCTGGGAGCGCCGCCGGGGCGTTCCTCGGGCCTGACCGTCGAGACTTTCGTGCCCGACATCGGTGACCCGATCTGGACCTACGGTTCACCGAAGGGCCTCACGGGAACGATGAGCAACGGGATCCTGTCGGCGCTGCGCCAGCGCCGCGGGCGCAGCGTCCTCCAGATCACGGCACCTATCTCGCCGGGTTCTTCGGGCGGGCCCGTTCTCGACGAGCGGGGTCGAGTCGTCGGGGTGACGGTGTCGTCCATCCTCGAAGGGCAGAATCTCAACTTCGCGGTGCCGGCCCGCGAGCTCGCGCGCCTCGCCGCGCGCCGCGCGGAGCGGGTGAGCCTGCCGGTGGGCGAGGCGCGCCTGCGCCGCGGCGGTGAAGGGAGCGAGGTCAGCAAGCGCCCCGTCTTACAGGATCGCTGGCAGCCGCTGGCCCGCACGGTGTCGGGCGCCGAGCTGCTGTTCGATGAACGGTCGCTGCGCCGGCAGGACGACCGGATCCGCGTGTGGATCTACACGTTCTATCCTGCCACGCTCATGGCGGGCGAAGCCGCGTTCGACGGATCGAAGGCGCTGTTCGAGATGCGGTGCGCGAGCCAGCAGTTCCGGCTCAACCAGTATCTCCTGCTGCGCGGCGAGCGGGTGATCGGGTCGAGCGGTTCCGTCTCCGATGGCGACTGGTCGGCGCCCGCGCCGGATTCGATCGCCGAGACGCTGATGGGCCGGCTGTGCGTCGAGCCGGGCGCGGCGGGCGCGGCGGACGCGGAGGCCGAGCCGGGCGCGGCGGGCGAGCCGGGCGCGTGAGATGGTGAGGGGGGGTGGTTCCGCAACGTCTGTCGACTGAGCCGAACCCACTACCCGTCGTCGGCCGCCTCGGCCGCCTCGGCGGCGTCGGCCTCATTGGGGTCTGCCCCGACACCTGCTTCACCCGCCGCCTCGTCCACGTCCCCCTCGACGCCGGGTTCGCCCGCCGCCTCGCCCGGGTCGCTCTCGACGCCGGTGTCGCCCGTCGCCTCGTCGGCGTCGTCGCGGGCGCCCTCGTCAGATGTTAGGGCCGCGAACTCGAACGTGATGCTTCCGCCTTCCCCACGGTCGACGCCCGGATGGTCGGCGCTCCCGCGGCCTTCGGTGCGCAGCCGGTCCTCGTCGACGCCGCCCCTGACGAGCGCGTCGAGAACGACCCTCGCGCGCCGTTCCGACAGCTCTTTGTCCGCCTCCTCGTCGGGGCCTTCGTCGGCGTGTCCGATCACGACGAGCATGACATCATCGGGCGCGCGCTGCAGCACCTCCGCGGCGGCCTGGAGGAATGCCGGGGCGTCGGAGGGCAGTGTGGCGGTTCCGGGCGTGAAGTCGAGAATCGCCAGCCGCAGCGCCGCGAGGATCGCTCCTGGTTGGACGGTGCCCGTGTACAGGCGCGCCAGCGCATCGACGGCGGCTTCGCGGGATGAACGGGCCGGATCCTCGGGCCTTTCCGCGTCGCCGGGCGCCACACGGGGTGGATCGTCGCTGCCGACCGGGTCCTCCGCGGCGGACGTGTCGGGGGCGGCAACCGAGTTGAACACCTCGACGATGCGGGCCCGCGCGATGGCGTCGCGCACGGGGCCGCTGTAGACGAGCGTGTCGCCGGCCGCGTCGACCGTCACGACTTCGCGCAGGCCGCCTTCCTCCGGGGACACGATGAACCACACCATTCCGACGATCCCGGCCACGACCGCCCCCACGCCTGCCCAGGCGACCGCCCGTGCTCGACCGGGTTCGCGCCTCGGTTCGCTCGTCTCACGCTTCGGGCTCATGTCCATGATGCAGGATACCCGGACGCCCGATCCGGTTCCAACGCCGGGGCAGTCGGCGTGTCCTGCAGCGGGCGCGCCATCGAGGTCTCTTGTTGTGGGGATACGCCGAAGATCGCCCCGAGGACGACGAAAGGAAAGTCGGCGCACGGAGCGCTCGCTCCTACTCTCCCAGCAGTTCCTCGAGCGCGAGTCGTGTCTTCGGAAGGAGCCAGGATTCGTCGAAGTAGCGCGTGACGATCGCCATCGCCCGACTGGCGGTTTCGATGTTGAGATAACGAAGCAGGTAGCGGACGTCGTCGAGATCCCGGAATTCTTCGCCGAGACGCATCGACGCACACTTCATCGCGAGCAGGTATTCCGGACGCGCGACGAACACTCGCAGATGCGGGAGTTCCAGGAAGACGTCGAAGTCGCCGCGATCGTCCAGGTATCCTTTCACGGCGTCGTTCAGCCACGTGTCGGGAATCCCGGCGCGGGTTGCCACCCGCGCAGCGGCCTCGCGGATCTCGCGCGTTGGCCGAAAGAGTGCGTCGACGTCACGCGTCGCCGCCCGCGCGTCGAGGGCCAGGCACATGACGGCGCCGCCGACCAGGTAGAGCTCGCCCTCGACGCCCACGCGTCCGAGTTCTTCATCCAGAAGTTCGAGCAACCGGCGGATGTCGTCGGCCGTAAGGCGGCTCATACGCGATCGCCGATTGACGCATCGATGAAGATGTTGCGTCGCTTGAACGGCACCGGAGACTCGCGCAACAGGTGGGGCCTGAGACTCTCGAGGTCCGTCGCGAAACGGGGCTCCTCAAGCGGAGAAACCTCCGAAGCCCAGGCCGGCGACGCAACGCCACGCAGGTAGCAGGCCTGCTCCACCATGGCCGCCACATAGTTGCGAAGGTAAGGATCGAGAGCCGCGAGATCCGCCCGTTCAACCGCGTCCGCGAGCTCGAAACCGGCCAGACCGGCGAGGAAATCGTTGAGTTCGGCCAGGACATAGGACCGCCCCGCCCGCTCAGTCTGCGAGAGCGAAACCACCAACTCGGCTAAGCGGTCGCGTCCGGGGGGCAGGGCGCGCGACAGCACATAGGCCGATAGCCCCATCCCCGCCGCGGCCGCCCTTTGCTTGAGGGCCGCCTTCTCCGCAGAGGAGATCCGAATCTGCAACTGCTCGCTCTTCGTACCCATGGAGTACTCTGGCCGGTCGGAAGATGTATGTCAATACATCCGTATATACATACCGGCGAAGCGGCGTTCACACGGGTTGTCCGTCAGCGCATATTTTTTCCAACCTGGGCTGCCGCCCAGTAAAGTGAAGCCCCGAGGATGGGCGAGAAGACGCCGCACCCAGAACGAGCCCGGCGTTCGACGGAAGGATACGTCGCCCCCCGGCACGACGTCCATGCCGCCCGAATGTCTGGTTGGCCGCCGCTTCTCCATCCACGTCGGTTGCGGGGAATCTTTCGGCGCGAGATCCGCTCGCCGCGCACCATCTCCCTCCGATCCGTAGTTTCAGCCAGACACTACGCGCCGGTGCGCATTCCCGGCCTTCGCAGTCCATAGAACCAACCACGGATCCGCCTTGCGTATCCCGTTCCTGCCGGGAATTCAGCGTTCCGTCCGACGTCGCCTGCGTCTCGGACCCGTCGACCCACGCTCGCGTGTCGCCCTCGAACCGATCCGCGGCGAGATCCTCGGGCACGACCAGCTCCCGGTCCGCGCGCGTAGCCTGGCCCGCGCGCACGAACTCGACACGAGCGGCCGCGCCGGCGCTTCGATCCTCGGGCGGCTCGCCGAGAACGAACGGGTCCTCACCGAGGCGTATCGCAGCCTCATCAAGGCGGTGCGGCGCGACGAGGCGGTGTCTCCGGCCGCGGAGTGGCTGCTCGACAACTTCCATCTCGTCGAGGAACAGATCCGGGAGGCGCGGGAGTCGCTCCCGCGCAGCTATCAGAAACAGCTTCCGCGGCTGAGGGGCGGCGAGCACGACGGCGAGTTCCGCGTGTTCGGGCTCGCGTGGGAGTACGTCGTCCACACCGACAGCCGTTTCGACCCGGCGGCACTCGAGGCGTTCGTCGAGGCGTACCAGGCGGTCGTGCCGCTCTCGATGGGCGAGCTGTGGGCCATTCCGAGTGCGATTCGGCTCGTGCTCGTCGAGAACCTGCGGCGGCTGGCGCAGAGCATCGTGGAGGCGCGCAACGCGCGGGTCGAGGCGGACGAGGTGGCCGACGCGGTGCGCGAGGTGGCGGAGGCGGAAGCGGAGACGCGGGCGGAAGTCGGCGGCGCCGCCGCGTCCGGCGCGGACAGGCGCCCGTTCGCCGGGCCGGCATCTCGCCTCCTCGCCGATCCCGCCGCCGCGGCCCTGGCCCCGCTGCGCCCGTACGATCGCCTCGACGTTCAGCGGGACCGGGCGTTCGTCGTCGAGCTCGTCTACCGTCTGCGGCAGGACGATCCGCGCGGTATGCCGGCCCTGAAGTGGCTGGACGAGCGGCTGACCCGGGCCGGCGTGATGTCCGAGGACCTGGTGCGCCAGGAACACGCGAGCCAGGTGGCCGCGCAGGCGACCGTCGCCAACATCGTCACCAGTCTCCGGATGATCGCGGCGTTCGACTGGGCGGAGTTCTTCGAGGGCGTGAGCCTGGTGGAGCGGCTCCTCCGGCGCGAGGAGACGGGGGTCTATCGGCAGGCTGACTTCCCGACGCGCGACGGCTACCGGCACGCGGTCGAGGAGCTGGCGCGCGGCTCCGGCGAGGCCGAGGACGAGGTGGCGCGGCGGGCCGTCGCGATGGCCGGGCGCTCGGCGCACCGGGGCGGCCGGCCCGACGAGCGCGCGCGCTACCTGGGCTACCACCTGCTGTTCGACGGGCGCCGCGAGTTCGAGGCGGCGCTCGGCTACAAGCGCCCGCTCGGGAGTCGGCTGCGTCGCGCGATGGTAGCCGGCCCGTACCCGCGCTACTTCGGCGCCCTCGTCTTCCTGGTCCTCGTGCTGCTGACCCTCCTCCTCTGGTACCCACTCGGCGCCGGCGTCGCGGCGTGGAAGGTGGCGCTCCTCGGGCTCGCGGCCCTCGTCCCGGCGAGCGAACTCGCGATCGCCGCGCTCCACCAGGACGTCACGGAGCTCGTGCCGCCTCGCCGGCTGCCCAAGCTGGAGCTGGCCGGGGGCGTCTCCGAGGACCTCGCTACGCTCGTCGCGGTGCCCGTTCTGCTCGGGAGCCCGAAGGACATCGCGCGGCAGGTCGAACGGCTCGAGGAGCGCTACCTCGCCAATCCCGAGGGCCACGTCGCCTTCGCGCTCCTCACCGACTGGCGGGACGCGGACGCCGAGCACGAACCGCCGGACGAAGACCTTCTCGGTGCCGCGGCCGCCGCGCTGCTCGAACTCAACACGCGCTACGGTCCGCGGCGCGACGGGCGCAGCCGATTTCTGCTCTTCCACCGGCGGCGGGTGTGGAGCGAACGCGAACGGCGCTGGATGGGATGGGACCGCAAGCGCGGCAAGCTGATGGAGCTGAACCGCCTCCTCCGCGGCCGCACCGACACGACCTACCTGCTGCGCGACGACGGGCTGACCGACCTGCCCCCTGCCGTGCGGTTCGTGATCACCCTCGATTCGGACACCCTGCTCCCGCCGGGCGCGGCCCGCCGGCTGATCGGCGCGGCGGCGCATCCGCTGAATCGCCCGCGGTTCGACGAGGCGAAGGGCCGCGTGACGGCGGGCTACGGCATCCTGCAGCCCCGAGTGACGGCGCTGCTTCCCGAGGCCGGCGAAAGCTCCCGGTACCACCGACTCTTCGCCGGCCCAACCGGCATTGATCCGTACTCCTCCGCGTCGTCGGACGTCTACCAGGACCTGTTCGGCGAGGGGACGTTCGTGGGGAAGGGGATCTACGACGTCGACGCCTTCCAGGCTTCCCTCGAGGGACGGATCCCCGAGGGCGCGCTTCTCAGCCACTACCACTTCGAGGGCGCCTTCGCCCGCTCGGGCCTCGTGACCGACATCGAAGTGTTCGACGACTTCCCGACCTCCGACGAGGAGAACG